>NZ_JBSFEO010000015.1:1316-218006 GCF_053594475.1 Embleya sp. NPDC001921 | reverse complement strand
GGCCGCTCCGGCGGCGCCCGCCGCCGGAGCGGCCGGCGCCCAGGAGCCCGCTCCGGCCGCGGCGCCGGCCGCACCCGCCGGCGACGTGCAGGGCACCCCGGTGCTGCTGCCCGCGCTCGGCGAGAGCGTGCAGGAGGGCACCATCACCCGCTGGCTCAAGCAGGAGGGTGACACGGTCGAGGCCGACGAGCCGCTCCTGGAGGTCTCGACCGACAAGGTCGACACCGAGATCCCCGCGCCGATCGGCGGCGTGCTGCTGAAGATCAGCGTCGCCGAGGACGAGACGGTGGAGGTCGGCGCCGAGCTGGCCGTCATCGGCGCGCCCGGTTCCGCGCCGGCCGCGGCGCCCGCTCCGGCGGCGCCCGCACCGGCTCAGCAGGCTCCGGCTCCGGCCGCCGCCGCACCGGCTCCCGCTCCGGCGCCCGCCGCTCCGGTCCAGGCGCCCGCGCCCACGCCGGCTCCGGCGCCCGCTCCGGCTCCGGCTCCGGTCGCCGCCGCTCCGGCCCCGCAGCTCACCCCGCCGGCCGAGGCCGACGGCGCGTACGTCACGCCGCTGGTGCGCAAGCTGGCCGCCGAGCACAACGTGGACCTGGGCTCGATCGCGGGCACCGGCATCGGTGGTCGCATCCGCAAGCAGGACGTCCTGGAGACGGCCCGCAAGCAGCAGGCGGCCCAGGCCGCCGCCGCGGCATCGGCTCCGGCCGCCGCCTCGGCCGCGCCCGCCGCGAAGGCCCCGGCTCCGATCGAGCCGTCGCCGCTGCGCGGTCGGACCGAGAAGCTCTCGCGCATGCGCACGGTGATCGCCAAGCGCATGGTCGAGTCGCTGCAGACCTCGGCCCAGCTCACCACGGTCGTGGAGGTGGACGTCACCAACATCGCCCGCCTGCGCGACCGGGCCAAGAACGACTTCGTGGCGCGCGAGGGCGTCAAGCTGTCGTTCATGCCGTTCTTCGCGAAGGCGGCCGTCGAGGCGCTCAAGGTCCACCCGGTGCTGAACGCGTCGATGGACCTGAACGCGGGCACGGTGACCTACCACGACGCCGAGCACCTGGTGATCGCGGTGGACACCGACCGCGGCCTGATGGTCCCGGTCATCCACAACGCGGGTGACCTGAACATCGCGGGCCTCTCGCGCAAGATCTCCGACCTGGCCGAGCGCACCCGCACCAACAAGGTGAGCCCGGACGAGCTGGCCGGCGGTACGTTCACGCTGACCAACACCGGTTCGCGCGGCGCGCTGTTCGACACGCCGATCTTCCCGCAGCCGCAGGTCGCGATGCTCGGCACGGGCGCGGTCGTCAAGCGCCCGGTCGTGGTCAACGACCCGACGCTCGGTGAGGTCATCGCGGTCCGCTCGATGGTGTACCTGGCCCTGTCCTACGACCACCGCCTGGTGGACGGCGCGGACGCGGCCCGCTTCCTGCAGACGGTGAAGACCCGCCTGGAGGAAGGCGCCTTCGAGGGCGACCTCGGCCTGTAGGACGCACCGCGGCGGTGCGTACGCACCGCCGCAGGCACGTTTCGAAGGCGGTCCGGACATCGCGTCCGGGCCGCCTTCGCCATGTCCGGGGCCCGGTGGGCAAGGATGTTCCCATGCGTATCGCCGTCACCGGTTCGTCCGGCCTCGTGGGTTCCGCTCTCGTCCGCTCGCTGACCGCCGACGGCCACGACGTGGTCCGGCTGGTCCGCCGGCCTCCCCGCGGGCCGGACGAGGTGCGCTGGGACCCGCACGCGGGCACCGTGGACACCGCCTCGCTCGGCCCGGTGGACGCGGCGGTGCACCTGGCCGGCGCGGGCATCGGGGACAAGCGCTGGACGGCCGCGTACAAGCGCGAACTCCGCGACAGCCGGGTCCTGGGCACCGAGGCCGTCTCGCGCGCGCTGGCCGCCCTCGAGCCCGCCCCGCGCGTGCTCCTGGCCGGCTCCGCGATGGGCTGCTACGGCGACACCGGCGATCGCGAGGTGGCCGAGTCGTCCCCGCCCGGCAGCGGCTTCCTGGCCGAACTGTGCACCGAGTGGGAGGCCGCCACCGCACCGGCCCTGGAGGCGGGCATCCGGGTCGCCCACCTGCGGACCGGCCTGGTGGTCTCCCGGTCCGGCGGCGCGTGGGGCCGGATGTTCCCGTTGTTCAAGGCGGGTCTGGGCGGCCGGCTCGGCTCGGGCCGGCAGTACTGGAGCTTCATCTCGCTGGTCGACGAGGTCGCCGCGATCCGCCACGTCCTGGACCGCGCCGACCTCGCCGGCCCGGTCAACCTGACCGCGCCGCACCCGGTCACCAACGCGGAGGCGACCAAGGCCATGGGCAGGGCCCTGCACCGCCCCACCGTCCTCGCGGTGCCCCCCTTCGCCCTGCGCGCGGTCCTCGGCGACTTCGCCGGCGAGATCCTCACCGGCCAACGTGTGCTTCCCAGGGTCCTGCTCGACTCCGGCTTCACCTTCCGACACCCCACCATCGACACCGCGATCGCCGCGGCCCTGGAGCGCTGACGGGACGAACGGCGACACCGGTTCGGCCCCTGCCCCGGGCCACCGGACGCGGCGTCGACCGGGCGGATGCGGCCGCCCGGTCGGTAACGGGCACACCGGGTCGGCGGGTCGCACACCCGCCGAACCTCACCAACTCCCGTGTATCGCAACGGTCTTTCGGCATTTCGCTGGGTATGACCAGTAGGCGACGAAACCGACTCCGCGGCGCCTGCGGCCGTGGGCAGGGGGACGGGAGGACGACCGTGGTCGACGTGCGTCGAACCGAGGTGATCGTGGTGGGAGCCGGTCTGGCCGGCTTGAGCGCGGCACGGACCATCGCCGCGGCGGGGGTTCCGGTGACGGTCCTGGAGGCCGCCGACCGACCCGGGGGGCGGGTGCGCACCGACCTCGTGGACGGCTTCCGGGTCGATCACGGCTTCCAGTCGCTGACCACCTCGTGGCCCCAGGTGGGCCGGCAACTGGACGTCGCCGCACTCGGGTTGCGCGCGTTCCAGCCCGGCGTGCTGCTCCACGAGGACGGCCGTACGCATCGGGTCGGCGACGTCCGCCGGGTCCGCGACGCGCTCGGCGGTCTGCGCAACGGCAACGGCACCGACCGCGCCCGACTCGCCGCGCTGCTGGCCCGGACCGCGTCCTCCCCGGTCGCCCGGGTGATGAGCGCCGCCGAGACGGCCGCCGTCGACGCGCCGCTCATGCGCGCGCTGCCGCCGGACCTGACCCGCCGTACGCTGCGCCCGCTGCTCAGCGCGCTGTTGCACGATCCGGCGCTGGGCACGTCGAGCCGGTTCGCCGAATTGACGCTGCGCTCGTTCCTGCGCGGTCGGGTGGCGCTGCCCGCGCGCGGCATGGCCGCCGTGCCCCGGCAACTCGCGGTCGGCCTGCCCACCGGCGCGGTGCGCTACGGCGTGCGGGTGTTGTCCGTCTCGGCCGACCGCGTACTGACCGACGTGGCGGGCGAGATCCGCGCCGGCGCGGTGGTCGTGGCCACCGATCCGACCACGGCGGTGGCCCTGCTGCCGGGCCTGCGGATGCCCGAGTTCCACCCGGTGACCACGCTCTACCACGTGGCGCGGGCCGCTCCCCGGCCCGACGCGTCACTGCTCGTGGAGGCCGACGCCCGCGGCCCGTTCACGCACACCGCGGTGGTCAGCCAGGTCGCGCCCACGTACGCGCCCGACCGGCGCGCGCTGATCGCCACCACCGTGCTGGGCCACGACGGCTCGGAGCCGGCCAAGCTCGAACTGCGGGTCCGCGAACGGCTGGCCGTGGTGTACGACACGCCCACCACCGAGTGGGCGCACCTGACCACCTGTCATATCCCGCGCGCCGTCCCGGTGGTCGAGCCCGGCCACAACTTCCGCCGCCCGGTCCGCATGATCGGCGGCCTGTACGTCTGCGGCGACCATCGCGACTCCAGCTCCATCCAGGGCGCCCTGGCCTCGGGTCGCCGAGCCGCCCGATCCGCCCTCGCCGACCTGGGCGTCCTGGCGGCCTGAGAGGGCCGATGGGCCCATCACGCCCACCCGAGGCCCGAAATCCACCACCTTCGAGCCTTGCGCGACGGGTGGGCCGGTGGGCGGGAAGCCCTCAGGCCGTGCGCACGAAGCACCCCGACCGGGCCTCGAACTCCCGTACCGCCGGCACGTCCCGGTAGGGCGCCAGCCGATGCGTGAACTCGCGCACGTAGTCCACCGCCCGCGACGACCGCAGGCCCTCCGCCTGCTCGGTCGCCTCCGCCTCCACCCGGCACGCCTGCTCCACCTCGCCCAGCTCCAACAACGCGGTGGCCAGGATGGTCTGGCAGAACAGCCGGCTGCGGGCGTACTCGCTCCCGCGCAGCCGCAACGACCGCTCCGCGTACTCGCGGGCCTTGTCGTAGTCCTCCAAGTCCCGGTAGCAGTGCGCGTGATCGTCGGTGAGCTGCGCCTCGTTCATGAACGCGACCCACTCCGGCTCGTCGTCCCCCTCCGCGACACACTCCAACGCCTGCTCCGCGCGCAGCAGCGCCGCCCCGCACGCCCGCGCGTCCCCCAACAGCCCGTGCCCGCGCGCCTCGACCGCGTGGAACAGCGCCCGGACCCGGGGCGTGGCCACCACCGAGGCGCCCTGCTGGGCGACCCGCGCCAGTTGTACCGCCTCGCGCCCGTGCCCGAGGTAGACCGCCTGCCGACTCATCGTGGACAACACGAACCCGCCGAGCGCCCGATCCCCCGACGCCTGGGCCAACCGCAGCGCCTGGACGAAGTACCGCTGCGCCATCCCGTGCACGCCCACGTCGTACGCCATCCAGCCGACCAGCCGGGTCAGCGTGGCCGCGGCGCCGAACAGCGCGCTGCCGGTGCGCGAGTCGTAGGTCCCGCGCAGTATCGCGGTCACCTCGGTGTCGAGGTAGCGCACCAGCGCCTGTCTGCCGTGCCCTCCGCCGAACGAGTTGTCCAACCGCCGGAACGCCTCGCCGACGGCGCGCACCGCGGCCACGTCGCCGAGCCCGACCCGATCGCCGTCCTGCCGGGCCGGCCGCTCGTCGCCGGCGCCGATCAGCCAGTCCCGGCTGGGCACCACCAGCGCCCCGGGCGTGAACGCGGCCTCCACCAAGGCGGATCGCTGGGCCGAGTCGGCCTGCCACATGCCGGTGACGATCTCGACCGCCTCGGGCGGGCCGGACGCGTATTCGAGCCCGGCATAGTCAGGCCGGCAACCGGCCATGCCCAGATCCTCGGCGCTGAGCTTGCGGCCGAGCCGCTGGGTGAAGACCTCGGCAAGCAGTATCGGCACGATCCCGCGCGGATGTTGGCCACGCAGCCAGCGTGCCACCGAGGTCTTGTCGTACCGGAGATCGATGCCTTGTTCCGCACCGAGTTGGTCAACGCGTCGGGCCAGACCGGCATGTGAGAAGCCGGCTTCCTCGACAAGAGCCGCCAGCCGGTGATTGGGGCGCCGCTCGACCCTGGCTGCCATGGAGATGAACGCCTCCCGCTGGTGCGGTGGTTCGGTGTGGGTGGGTGATCGCGCGAGAATCTAGCGATTTCTGGAGCGCTACAACCCGAACGCTCGCAACAATGACCCTTTCGAGTTACCGGGATCGGCCCGGCGATCGGGGGGCGAATCGGGCCCGACGGCGCCTCGACGGCGGCCCGGCGCGGCCGGGTTCGGCAGAACCTGCCGAACCCGGCGGGCGGATCCGATGCGCCGTCACCAGCCCTGGGCCGCTTGCGGTGCGCGGACCCGTGGTGGAACATGCGCGGGGCAGTTCACCCGATGGGATGATCGACACCCACGCGGGCGAACCGCGTGACCGACCCCGGCCGAAGCTCGCGGCCGGCCACCGCGGCCGACGGCCTCGCGCCGACCGCCCGACATCGATTCGAAGGAAGCGCACGCGTGACCCGGCAGCCCGACGACACCGCTCGCGGGATCGTGATCCCGCTGGCCGCGGTCGCGATCGTGTGCCTGCTGCTCACCAGCGGGGTCTTCCTGTTCGCCGGCTCGGATCGGGACAAGGGCCGCGGCCGCCCGGTCTCGCGCGACGTGACCATGCCGCTGCCGGCGCCCGCGCCGGCGTTTCCCGAGGCCGGTTCGCCGAGTCCGGGCGCGACCACCACGACGACCGCGAGCGCGACCAGGTCGGCGACCCGCTCCCCCTCCGCCTCGGCGAGCGCGACCGCGGGCACGAGCCCGCCGGCGACCCGCTCGAGCGCGCCGCCCACGTCGGCCGCCCCGCCCGTCCCGCCCCCGCCCGCCACCACCGGCCCGAAGGACATCACCGTCGACGCCACGGTGAGCGACTCCGGTTGGGGCGCCGACGGCACGGTGGTCATCACCAACCGCACCGCGCACCCGCTCCCCGCGTGGGACCTCACCCTCACCGCGACGGGCCGGCAGAGCGGCTTCACCATGCTCTACGGCGAGGACATGCGCACCAGCACCGACCGCGGCACCGCGACCGCGCGCGGCCGGAGCCCGTTGGCCCCCGGAGCCAGCGCGGTGATCGTGTTCGGCCTGTACGGGCGCGTCGAGTCGATCGGCTGCACGTTCACCGGTGTCACCTGCCACGTACGCGGGCTCGACGCCGGCCACCGGTGAGATCCGGCCCCGTCGTACGCTGGTGGACGTGACCAGCTTCTTGCGATTCGTGCACTTGGGCATCGGCGCCGACGCCGTTCCGTACGAGGCCGCGTGGGAGGAACAACGCCGCGTCCACGAGCAGGTGGTGAGCGGTGCCGCCGCCGACACGTGCCTGCTCCTCGAGCACCCCGCGGTCTACACGGCGGGCCGCCGTACCGACCCCTCCGAGCGCCCGATGGACGGCACGCCCGTGGTCGACGTGGACCGGGGCGGCAAGATCACCTGGCACGGCCCCGGCCAACTCGTCGGCTACCCGATCGTGCGACTGCCCGAGCCGGTGGACGTGGTCGCGCACGTGCGCCGGATGGAGGAGGCGCTGATCCGGGTCTGCGCCGACCTGGGTTTGGCGACCACCCGGATCGAGGGCCGCAGCGGCGTCTGGGTCCTGGGCGACGCGGTCCCCGAGCGCTCCGCCCCGACCGGCGGTCTCGATCTGCGGCTGGACAGCCGACTCGCGGCCGGGCCCGACCCGCGCCTGCACCCCGAGTTCGACCCGCGCCTGGCCGGCCCGGAGTACGCGCCCTCCAACGCGGGCCAGCGCGGCGACGACCGCAAGCTCGCCGCGATCGGCGTCCGGGTCTCGCGCAAGGTGACCATGCACGGCTTCGCGATCAACTGCGACGCCGACATGACGTACTACGACCGGATCGTGCCGTGCGGCATCAAGGACGCCGGCGTCACCTCGCTGAGCCGCGAACTGGGCCGCGAGGTCACCGTCACCGAGATACTGCCATTGGCCGAGAAGCACCTCGCCGACGTGTTCGCGCACGTGCCGGCGTGACACGCGCTCGAACGCCCGCGTGACGCACGCCTCATGGTCCACGTGACGCACGCCTCGTACCGAATCCGGCATCCGGGGAATCCACCCCGGTTCGTCCCGGTTGCCACCTGACGGGCCGTCCGAACGCCCGATCCGCTCGGCGTACTCTGGACGTACCGCCCCACCAGGGGCCCGGACCATCCTGTCGGGCCCATCGCAGTCTGTCCCGCCCCGCAGGCTGCCCCGAGAAGAGGGAGTCGCGCGTGTCCGCTGTCGCACCCGACGGCCGCAAGCTGCTTCGCCTGGAAGTCCGCAACGCCGAGACTCCCATCGAGCGCAAGCCTTCGTGGATCAAGACCCGGGCGAAGATGGGCCCCGAGTACACCGAACTCAAGCAACTCGTGAAGCGCGAGGGGCTGCACACGGTGTGCGAGGAGGCCGGCTGCCCCAACATCTACGAATGCTGGGAAGACCGCGAGGCGACCTTCCTGATCGGCGGCGACCAGTGCACCCGGCGCTGCGACTTCTGCCAGATCGACACCGGCAAGCCGGCCGAGCTGGACCGGGACGAACCGCGCCGCGTCGCGGAGTCGGTCCAGGCGATGGGCCTGAAGTACGCGACCATCACCGGCGTCGCCCGCGACGACCTCCCGGACGGCGGCGCGTGGCTGTACGCGGAGACCGTCCGCCAGATCAAGGAGCTGAACCCGGGCACCGGGGTGGAGCTGCTGATCCCGGACTTCACCGCCCAGCCGGACCAACTGGCCGAGGTGTTCTCCTCCCGTCCCGAGGTGCTCGCGCACAACATCGAGACGGTGCCGCGCATCTTCAAGCGCATCCGGCCGGGCTTCCGCTACGAGCGCTCGCTCGACGTGATCACCCAGGCCCGGGCCGACGGCCTGGTCACCAAGTCCAACCTGATCCTGGGCATGGGCGAGGAACGCGCCGAGATCAGCCAGGCCATGCAGGACCTGTACGACGCCGGCTGCGAACTGCTGACCATCACGCAGTACCTGCGGCCGAGCGTGCGGCACCACCCCGTCGAGCGCTGGGTGCGCCCGGAGGAGTTCGTCGAGCTGAACGAGGAGGCCGAGGAGATCGGCTTCGCGGGCGTGCTCTCCGGCCCCCTGGTCCGTTCGTCGTACCGCGCGGGCCGGCTCTACCGCCAGGCCCTCGAAGTACGCGAAACCCGCTCCGCTTCGGGCGAAGGTGTGCAGACCTTCACGTCGGTTTGACCCCGACGTCATCGTTTGGTAACACATTGTTGCGAGAGTCGACCGCAGTGCGGTGAGCCTTCGCACCGAGAACAGGTAGGGGGACGACGACATGCAGGACACGCAGCAGGGCAACGCCTCGGTGCTTCGGGGCGCGTTCGATCGCGGCGCCGCCGCCCGGCGGGCGACCGTCGGCCGGGTCTTCCGGGCGGTCGAGACCGTGCTGATGTTCGAGGGTGGCCAGCGCACCGCGCGGCGCAACGCGTGGGCCGCGGTGTGTGCCGACCGCAGTCGTGCCCGCGCCCGCGCCGAGGCCTCCGACATCCTGGCCCGGCTCGCCCCGGTCAACCCGGCGCCGGGCACCCGTTCGCACTGACACGCGACACGTGTGGCATCACGTGACGCGGGTGTGGACACAGGTGTCCGTGCCCGGCGGTACACGACACCGTTCGGCCGTTCGCCGGGGGCTCGTCTCCCGTCGGACGGCCGCGGCGCTGCGCCGCTCGCATGAAGGTTCGGACAAGCCGGCGGCAGCCATTGTCCCGGGTGGATGACACGCCAGTATCCTTTTCACATGGCGAGCAAGGAACCATCCGAGAAGAGCGGCCGGCTGAAGCAGATCCGGCTCGCCTACCAGCAGACGAAGAAGGCCGATCCGTGGGTCGGCTTGATTGTGGCGGCCTGGGGCCTGGGCGTATTCGCAGTACTCCTGGCCATCGGCTTCTGGTGGGGACATCCGATCTACCTGGGCATCTTCGGTGCCCTCGTGGGTCTGCTCGCGGCGGCCTTCATCTTCGGACGACGGGCCGAGAAGTCGGTGCTCGGCCAGATGGAGGGCCAGCCCGGCGCGGCGTTGGCGGTCATGCAGTCACTCAAGCGTGGCTGGGTCGTGACCCCCACCGTGGCCATCACCCGCCAGCAGGATGTCGTGCACCGCGCCGTGGGTCGCCCCGGCATCATCCTGGTGGGCGAGGGCCAGCCCGGTCGCGTGACGCGACTGCTGGCCGATGAGAAGAAGCGCATGTCCCGCCTGGCGGCGAGCACCGTGGTGCACACGATCATCGTCGGCAACGAGGAGGGCCAGGTCCCGCTGCGCAAGCTGCAACGGCACATCATGAAGTTGAGCCCGACCATGGCCAAGCCCGAGGTCGCGGTGGTCAACGACCGCCTGCGCGCGGTCGGCGACCTGATGAAGAACATGCCGGTGCCCAAGGGCCCGATGCCGAAGGGCGCGCGCATGCCGCGCGGCCCGCGCGGCTGACCCCTCGACGGCCACCGCGCCACGCGGCAGCACCCCGTCCCCGCCCGATCGCGAGAGCGGCGGCGATCCGATACCGGATCGCCGCCGCTCTTTTGTCGTACGCCGCTCGTTGTCGTACGTCACTCTTTTGTCGTACCGGGTCCGGGTGGTCGTGCCCCGGGTCCGGACCGCGCCCGTTCGCACGCGTCGTGTCCCTGGGGGTCGTGTCCGCAGGGGGCGCATCGGCACGCGTTGTGTCGACACGCGTCGTGTTACGAACTACGCACGCACCACCGCGGTACCGACCGCCTTGTCGTGGAACCCGCGCCCGTCCCGGTCGTAGATCGCCGGCGGGATCACCAGGCACAGCAGGAACGTACGTACCAGGACCGCGAGCGGCATCAGCGTGTCGCGGGTGACCGACACCACCCGGATGCCCATGATCCGCTTGCCGAAGGTCCAGCCGATCGTGCTCACCAGGAGCAGGTTCTCGGCGGCGAACACGGCCAGGGTGCCCCAGCTCGTCCCGAGGGCGTTGAGGTCGCCGCCGCCGAGGAAGGACAGCGCGATGATGTAGCAGATGCTCCAGTCGATGAGCAGGGCGATCAACCTGCGCCCGGTGGGCGCGAGCGAGTTGGGTCCGTCCTCGGGCAGCCCGAGACGCTTGCCGCGGTAGCCGAAGTCTTCGCCCGCCGCTCCGGGGGCCTGGTTCCGCGATGCGGTCGTGTTCTCGTCCACCGTTCCAAAGTAGACGAGCCGGGCCGATTCACCCGCCCCGGGGTGCGTGTGGACAGGATGATCATGGGCATGCATCCGGGCAAAGACGGGCCGGCCCGTACGGGTGGGTGCGTAACATCCCGGAAACACGAGGGACACCGACGGGAAACCGCTCGCGCCTACCTTCGAGGCCTAGTGGCCACCGGGGAGGAGGCCGCTCCCCGCGAACGCAACTACCCGCGCCTGGCGCCGGGTCGAGGAGGATTGATGTTCAACAACGCCGAAGAGGTGTCGCGATACATCGCCGACAACGACGTCAAGTTCGTCGACGTTCGTTTTTGCGACCTGCCTGGCGTGATGCAGCACTTCACGGTCCCGGCGAAGACGTTCGACCCGAGTGAGACGCTGGCGTTCGACGGATCCTCGATCCGCGGCTTCCAGGCGATCCACGAGTCGGACATGGCGCTTCGCCCCGACCTGTCCACGGCGCGGCTCGACCCGTTCCGCAAGGACAAGACGCTCAACATCAACTTCTTCATCCACGACCCGCTGACGGATGAGGAGTACAGCCGCGACCCGCGCAACGTCGCGAAGAAGGCCGAGCGCTACCTCGCCGGCACCGGCATCGCCGACACGGCGTACTTCGGCCCCGAGGCCGAGTTCTACGTGTTCGACAGCGTGCGCTTCGCGACCGGCGCGAACGAGTCGTTCTACCACATCGACTCCGAGGCGGGGGCCTGGAACACGGGCCAGGAGGAGAACAACCGCGGCTACAAGGTCCGGTACAAGGGCGGCTACTTCCCGACCCCGCCGGTCGACCACTTCGCCGACCTGCGCGCGGAGATCTCCCTCGAGCTCGAGGCCGCGGGCCTGGAGATCGAGCGCCAGCACCACGAGGTGGGCACCGCCGGCCAGGCCGAGATCAACTACAAGTTCAACACGCTGCTGGCCGCGGCCGACGACCTGATGCTGTTCAAGTACATCGTCAAGAACGTCGCGTGGCGCAACGGCAAGACCGCGACCTTCATGCCGAAGCCGATCTTCGGCGACAACGGCTCGGGCATGCACTGCCACATGTCGCTGTGGACCGACGGCTCGCCGCTGTTCTATGACGAGCAGGGCTACGCGGGTCTGTCCGACACGGCCCGCTACTTCATCGGCGGCCTGCTCAAGCACGCCCCGTCGCTGCTGGCCTTCACGAACCCGACGGTGAACTCGTACCACCGCCTGGTCCCGGGCTTCGAGGCGCCGGTCAACCTGGTCTACTCGCAGCGCAACCGCTCGGCCTGCATCCGCATCCCGATCACGGGCAGCAACCCCAAGGCCAAGCGCGTCGAGTTCCGCGTCCCGGACCCGTCGGCCAACCCGTACCTGGCCTTCGCCGCCCAGCTGATGGCCGGCCTCGACGGCATCAAGAACAAGATCGAGCCGCTCGAGCCCGTCGACAAGGACCTGTACGAACTGGCCCCCGACGAGCACCAGGCCGTCCCCCAGGTCCCCGGCACCCTCGCCGAGGTCCTCGACGCCCTCGAAGCCGACCACGAGTACCTCCTCGAAGGCGGCGTGTTCACCCAGGACCTGATCGACACCTGGATCGAATACAAGCGCACCAAGGAAATCGACCCGGTCCGCCTGCGCCCGCACCCCCACGAGTTCGAGCTCTACTTCGACATCTAAGCCGAAGTAGCCGGGCGTTCCCGCCCCCGAAGACAAGGCCGTCGACCGCTGCCCATAGCGCGGTCGACGGCCTTCTTCGTGTGCCTGCCGGCGGGCTCGACGCGGGTGTCGCGGTGCGCCCACGCGCCCACGCGCCACGCGCCACGCGCCACGCGCCCACGACGGAACGGCTCTGCCCCTGCGGATGAACGCGGGGGCGGGGCCGTTTCGTCGTGAAGCCCCGAGGCGGAGCCGGCCGGGGACCGGGGCCGGGAGTGGTGGTGCGGGGAATCCGAGGGGTCGAGCCCTGCCGCGCACATACCCCCGTGAGGTATTTCCGCTCAACCCCTGGTCATTGATACCCCCCTAGGGTATGTTCCTGATCGCTCGATACCCCCCACATGTATCTACGGAGTGATCACGATGTCTCAACCCCAGCCGAATCCGCGTCGCTGGGCGGCGCTCGCGCTGATTGCGCTGGCTCAGTTCATGGTCATCATGGATACGTCGATCATCGGCGTGGCCCTGCCCGAGATGCGCACCGATCTCGGGTTCTCGCAGGAGAATCTGTCCTGGGTGTTCAACGCCTACGTCGTCGCGTTCGGCGGGCTGCTCCTGCTCGGCGGGCGGCTGTCGGACCTCTTCGGTGCCAAGCGGATGTTCTCCACCGGGTGGGCGATCCTGGGGGTCGGCTCGCTCGGGGCGGGCCTCGCGAACGAGGTCTGGGTCGAACTCGCCGGACGTGCCGTTCAGGGCGTCGGGGCCGCGCTGATCGCACCCTCGGCGCTGACCCTGTTGATGATGCTCTTCGGCGGCAACCCCAAGGAGCTCACCAAGGCGTTCGCGCTGTACGGCGCGGCGGCACCGGCCGGCGGCACGGCCGGCGTCTTCCTCGGCGGCCTGATCACCGAATACGCGAGCTGGCCCTGGGTCTTCTACGTCAACATCCCCGTCGCGATCCTCGCCCTCGTCGCGACTCCGGCGCTGATGCCCGACGCCCCCGCCCGCCGCGGCGGCATCGACCTCCTCGGCGCGATCACCGTCACCGCCGGCCTCGGCGCCGCCGTGTACGCCGTCGTCCGCGCCCCGGAGACCGGCTGGGGCTCCGCCGAGACCCTGCTCGTCCTCGCCGCCGGCATCGCGCTCGTCGGGCTGTTCCTGCTCCTCCAGGCCAAGCGGGCCGAACCGCTGATGCCGCTGCGCATCCTGCGTACGCCGGGCCTGGCCGCCGCCAACCTCGCCCAGTTGTTGATGGCCGGCGCCTGGATCCCGATGTGGTTCTTCCTCAACCTCTACCTGCAGCAGGTGCTCGGCCTGGGCGCCTTCGCCTCCGGATCCGCGCTGCTGCCGATGACCGTCGCCATCATGGTGATGATGATCGTGCTCGCCCCGCGCCTGATCGCCCGCTTCGGCCCCAACCCGCTCGTGGTCACCGGCCTCGCCGCGCTCGCCGGCGGCATGTTGTGGCTGTCCTTCGCCCGGTCCGACGGCTCGTACTGGGTCGACGTCCTGCCCGCCTCTCTGCTCGCCGCCGCGGGCATGGCCCTGGCCTTCATCCCCTCCCTCGGCACCGCGATCTCCAGCGCGCGGCCCGAGGAGGGCGGCCTCGCCTCCGGCATCGTCAACACCAGCTACCAGATCGGCTCGGCCCTCGGCCTGGCCGCGATGACCGCCGTCGCCGCCGCGCACGGCGCCCGGGAGGTCGGCGACGTCGACGCCCTCACCGACGGCTTCTCCGCCGCCTTCCTCGGCGCCGCCGCGATCGCCGCCGTCGGCGCCCTGATCGCCGCCGTCACCCTCCGCAAGCCGTCCACCACGACCGCGGGAAGCACCCCCGCCGACAATCCCCCCGAGTCCGTCCCGACCCACTGATCACCTCCCGGCCCGCCGTCCCCGGTCGAGGCCGCCGATCCCACCCGAACCAACGACCACACGACCACTCGCGCCGACCACTCGAAGCGCACACGAAGAACATCCGAAGACCACACGAAGAGCACACGAAGAGCAACAAAACGACCACATTGCGACCACCCGGCGACCGCACACCGCGTGCCGCCCTCCACGAACCGGAGGGCGGCACGCGCACGTGCGAGCCACCACCGCCCGCGCCCCCGAAACCCCCGAGGCCGACCGCGGTCTTCGCCTCCGAACACCGAACACCCCCGGAGATCTCCCCCATTACGCCCCGATTCCTCCCACCCGAGAAGGAGAAGATCGCTCTCGGATGGCCCTACAGGGTGATCGACGAAAGGATGGGCTCTGGCAGACTTGAGCCATGGGGGGCATTCCGAGCCGAGAGACCATGCCGCCGTCGGGGCGACGGGTGACCGACGAAGCCGGACGGACAATCATGCAGCCGATCCCCACGATGACCCGATTGCGTGTCTATCTGAGCACGCCGCGTCGTCCGCGATTCGTGGTCGAACTGGCGTTGATCGCGCTGAGTTACTGGGTCTATTCGCTGGTTCGCAACGCGGTGCCGGAGCGCCAACACGTCGCCGTGGAGCGCGCCTGGCAACTGCTCGATTTCGAGAAGACGCTGCACATCGACATCGAACACAGCGTCAACCACGCCGTGAACGGCGTCACCTGGTTGATCGTGTCGATGAACTACTACTACGCGACGCTGCACTTCGTGGTGACCATCGGCGTCCTGGTGTGGCTCTTCCACAGACACCCGGGCCGATACCGAGCCGTGCGCACGGTGTTGTTCCTGACCACCGGCCTGGCCCTGTTCGGATACTTCTTCTACGCCCTGGCCCCGCCCCGACTGCTGCCGGGCGCGGGCTACATCGACACCGTCCTGGTCCACCACACGTGGGGCTCGATGGCGTCCGGCGACATGAAGAACGTCTCCAACCAGTACGCCGCGATGCCGTCGATGCACATCGGCTGGTCGACGTGGTGCGCGATGGCCATCGTGATGTTCGCGCGGCCGATGTGGGCCAAGGTGCTCGGTGTGCTGTACCCGATCACCACCCTGTTCGTGATCGTGGCCACCGGCAACCACTTCGTGCTGGACGCGGTCGGCGGCTGGATCACCCTCGCCGCCGCCTTCGGCCTGCAGTGCCTGCTCAACGGGCGCTCCGCGTACCGCTTCCCGCAGTACCCGCCGGACGACCCACGCGCCGCGCCCGTGCCGCACGCGCGGCCCGTACGCCCGCGCGTGGGCACGCGCGACGAGGAGCACGACGACGAGGCCGGCGAGCGGCCTCAGCGCAGGCCGGTCGAAGTCTCGTCCTCGCCGTAGAACACCCGGTCCACCACGGCCCGGGCGAGCCGCGTCACGCGTCGATACTCCTCGATCAGGCTGCCGGTCTCGTCCGGCCGGTGGCCGAGCAGCCTGGCCACCCCGCCCAGCTCGCGCACATCGGAGGGGAAGCTGTCCGAGGACCGGCCGCGCACGATCATCACCGCGTTGCGCACCCGGGTGGCCTCGACCCACGCGTCGTCCAGGATCCGCGCGTCGTGCGGGTCGAGCAGGCCCGCGTCCCGGGCCGCGGCGAGCCCCTGCCGGGTGCCGGTCACCCGCAGCGCGGGCACCGCGTGCGCGTGCCGGAGCTGCAACAGTTGCACCACCCATTCGACGTCGGCCAGCCCGCCCCGCCCGAGCTTGGTGTGCGTGGTGGGATCGGCGCCGCGCGGCAGCCGCTCGGCCTCGATCCGGGCCTTCATCCGCCGGATCTCCCGCACCTGCGTGTCGTCGATCCCACCCGCCGGATAACGCAGCGGATCGACCATCTCCAGGAACCGCCGGCCCAGGTCCGCGTCCCCCGAGGTGAAGTCGGCCCGCAGCAGCGCCTGGCTCTCCCACAGCTTGGACCAGCGCTCGTAGTAGGCGCGATACGACGCCAGCGTGCGCACCAGCGGACCCTGCCGCCCCTCGGGCCGCAGGTCGGCGTCGATCAGCAGCGGCGGATCCGTGGACGGGATCTGCAGCAGCCGGCGCACCTCGTTGCACACGAACTGCGCGGCGCGGGCCGCGACCTCCTCCTCGGCACCCTCGATCGGCTCGTGCACGAACATCACGTCCGCGTCGCTGCCGTAGCCCTGCTCGTAGCCGCCGAACCGCCCCATCGCGATGATCGCGAGCCGGGTCGGGATCGGCCCCCGGGTGCGCTCGCACGCGTCTATGGCGGCCCGGAGCGCGCCGGTCAGCGTCGCCGCGTTGACATCGGTGAGCGCCTTGCCGGTGGCGTCCACGTCCAGCCGACCCAGCACATCGGTGGCGACGACCCGGAACAGCTCGCGCCGACGCACGCTGCGCGCCGCCTGCACCGCGCTCTCCGGACCCGGCGCCCGCCCCACCGCGGCCAGGATCTCGGTCTCCAGGGCCGCCCGCGAGCGTGGCCGCAGCCCGTCCCCGTCGCCGAGCATCGCGACCGCCTCGGGCGCACGCAGCACCAGGTCCGGCGCGAGCCGCCCGGACGCGAGCACGCGGGCCATGTTCTCCGCCGCCGCCCCCGACGAGCCGGCCCCGGAGTCGCGCAGCAGGCGCAGGTACCAGTGCGTGTTGCCGAGCGCCTCGGAGACCTGCCGGAAGGCGAGCAGGCCGGCGTCCGGATCCGCCGAGTCGGCGAACCAACTCAGCATCACCGGCAGCAGCGTGCGCTGGATCGAGGCACGCCGGCTGACCCCGGAGGCGAGCGCCTCCAGGTGGCGCATCGCGGCGGCCGGGTCGGCGTACCCCAGTGCCTCGAAGCGGGCCCGCGCGGCCTCGGGGGTGAGCCGCTGCTCGCCCGCCTTGAGCCGGGCGACCGCGTCCAGCAGCGGCCGGTAGAACAACTTCTCGTGCAGCCGGCGCACCTCCAACGTCTGCTGTTTCCAGGCCTTCTCCAGTTCGCCCACCGGGTTCGAGCGCATGCCCATCGAGCGGCCGATCCGGCGCAGTTCGCCGGGGTCGGTCGGCATCAGGTGGGTGCGGCGCAGCCGGAAGAGCTGGATCCGGTGCTCGAGCGTGCGCAGGAAGCGGTACGCGGCGTCCAGCGCGGCGCCGTCGTCGCGGCCCACGTAGCCCGCCGCGGACAGCGCGGCGAGCGCGTCCAGCGTCGAGCCGCTGCGCAGCGAAGGGTCGGACTTGCCGTGCACCAACTGCAGGAGTTGGACCGCGAATTCGATGTCGCGCAGGCCGCCGGGGCCGAGCTTGACCTCGCGCTCCACCTCGCGCGCCGGGATGCTGTCCACCACCCGGCGGCGCATCGCCTGCACGTCGGCGACGAAGTTCTCCCGGCGGGCGGCGGTCCACACCATCGGGGACACGCTGTCCAGGTACTTCTTGCCCAGTGCCGGGTCGCCGGCCACCGGGCGGGCCTTGAGCAGGGCCTGGAACTCCCAGGTCTTGGCCCAGCGTTCGTAGTAGGCCAGGTGGCTGGCCAGGGTGCGGGTGAGCGGGCCGTTGCGGCCCTCCGGGCGCAGGTTGGCGTCCACTTCCCAGATCGAGCCCTCGACGGTGGTCGCCGAGCAGGTCCGCATCAGGGCGCCCGCGAGCCGATTGGCGGCGGCGACCGCGACCCCCTCGGGCACGCCGGGTGGGGCCTCGGCGACGAAGACCACGTCCACGTCGCTGATGTAGTTGAGTTCGCGCCCGCCGCACTTGCCCATGCCGATCACCGCGAGCCGACACTGCTCGGCCTCGACCGGGTGTTCGCGCCGGACCAGGTCGAGCGCGGCGTCCAGGGTGGCGCCGGCCAGGTCGGCGAGTTCGGTGGCCACGGTCGGCTCGTCGGCGCTGCCGCACACGTCGCGGGCGGCGATCGAGAGCATGCAGCGGCGGTAGCCGATCCGCAGCGCGTCCAGCGCCGGGTCGCCGCGCAGGCCGGCGGTGGCGGTGGTGAGCACGGCGTGGAAGTAGGCGGGGGTGGGTCGGGCGTCCTGGACGTCGTAGGTGACCAGGGTGCGCCAGTCCTCGGGGTGCCGCGCGAGGTGGTCGCCCAGTGCCGCGCTCACTCCCAGAACGCCCAGTATGCGATCGCGGAAGGGCTTCGCGGACGCGAGGGTGGAGAGCAGAACGGAGGCGTCGTCCGCGGCTTCGGCGAGTCGGACCAGGCCGAGCAGCGCGAGGTCGGGGTCGGCGGTGGCGGCGAGGGCGTCCAGGAAGAGCGAGTCGTCCCCGGCGCCGAGCAGGGCCGGATCACGCAGATTGCGTGCCGCGCCCGCGATGTCGATGAAGCCGAGCCGGACCAGGCGCCCGTCGGTGGCCGCCGGTTCGCGGGGCTGATCCACAGAGGTCACCGGCCGAGCGTATCCGGTCAAACGGCTGATCGATCAAGAACGGAACTGGGAATGTGGACGCGCCGCACGGGGCTCGCCGAGCCCCCCGACCGCGGCGAACGTGAATGCGGCGCGCCCTCGCCCGGCGGCGGACGACAGTTCCACTCTGCGAGCCGTCCGTCCCACGGCCCGAAGAGGCCTCCGTAGCGACGAGCTGCCATACGCCACCGTACGGGACGTCACCCTACGTTAGCGTAGGTGCCATGCGCAACGGTGTTCCCTCGGAGAGGGTTCAATCAGACGACGAACCGGAACGGCCCGCTCGCCCCGGCCGCCGTACCCTCAGCCGAGAGGACTGGGCTCGGGCGGCCCTGGAGGCGATGCGAGAGGGCGGCCTGGGCGCGGTCGCGGTGGAACCCCTCGCGGAACGCCTCGGCACCACCAAGGGCAGCTTCTACTGGCACTTCAAGGACCGCGACTCGCTCATCCAGGCAGCGCTGGACCGCTGGGTGGCCGAGTCCGAGGAACTGATGGCCGCCGCCGAACGCATCGAGGATCCGGTGGAGCGCGGGCGCCGACTCACCGAGTACGCGTTCACCGCGCCCAGCGGCGCGGACATCACCACCACGCTGCTGATCCACGCCCAGCACCCGGTGGTGGGCCCGATCCTGGAGCAGGTCACCCGCCGCCGCCTGGAGTTCGGCGCCCGGCTCACCGAGGAACTCGGCCTGCCCGCCGACGCCGCCTACCGACACGCGCTGACCGCGCTGACGATGACCGTCGGCATCGCGCTGATCCGCCGGGGCGCGCCGCAACTGTTGCCCCAGGGCGAGGACAAGGACGCGTACGTCCGCTACATCCTCGAACTCCTCGGCCCGCCGATGACCTGAGCACCCGCGCGCCGCACCACCGGAAACGGCCCGGCTCCCGACACACCGGGAGTCGGGCCGTTCGCGTCGGGCTCGGAGCACCGGGAGCACCGAACGCACCAGGAGCACCGGGAGCACCGGGAGCACCGAAAGCACCGAAAGCACCGGCGCCCGGGTGTCAGAGCACCGGCAGGTACCGCTTCAGCTCGAAGGGCGTCACCTGCTGGCGGTACTCCTCCCACTCGTGCCGCTTGTTGCGCAGGAAGAACTCGAAGACGTGCTCCCCGAGGATCTCCGGCAGCAGTTCGCTGCGCTCCATCAACGCGATCGCCTCGGCCAGGTTCTGCGGCAGCGGCGCGATGCCCAGCGCGCGGCGCTCGGCGTCGGTCAGCGCCCACACGTCGTCCTCGGCGCCGGCGGGCAGCTCGTAGCCCTCCTCGACACCCTTGAGCCCGGCGCCGAGCAACACGGCATAGGCCAGGTACGGGTTGCACGCCGAGTCGATCTGGCGCACCTCGATCCGGGTGGACTGGCCCTTGGTGGGCTTGTACATCGGCACCCGCACCAGCGCGGAGCGGTTGTTGTGCCCCCAGCAGATGTACGAGGGGGCCTCGCCGCCCATCCCCGCGGTGCGCGCCGACGCGCCCCACAGCCGCTTGTACGAGTTGACCCACTGGTTCGTGATCGCGGCCATCTCGCCGGCGTGCTTGAGCAGGCCCGCGATGAACGAGCGGCCGACCTTGGAGAGCTGGTACTCGGCGCCGGCCTCGTAGAACGCGTTGCGGTCGCCCTCGAACAGGGACAGGTGGGTGTGCATGCCCGAACCCGGGTGCTCGGAGAACGGCTTGGGCATGAAGGACGCGTGCACGCCCTGCTCCAGCGCGACCTCCTTGACCACCAGGCGGAAGGTCATGATGTTGTCGGCCGTGCTCAGCGCGTCCGCGTAGCGCAGGTCGATCTCCTGCTGACCCGGCGCACCCTCGTGGTGGCTGAACTCGACCGAGATGCCCATGTTCTCGAGCATCGTGATCGCCTGGCGGCGGAAGTCCTGGCCGACCGGCTGCGGCGTGTGGTCGAAGTAGCCGCTGTGGTCCACCGGGGTCGGCGGACGGCCGTCGACCGGCTTCTCCTTGAACAGGAAGAACTCGATCTCGGGGTGCGTGTAGAAGGTGAAGCCCTTCTCCGAGGCCCGCTCCAGGGTGCGCTTGAGCACGTAGCGCGGGTCCGCGAAGGACGGCGAGCCGTCGGGCATCAGGATGTCGCAGAACATCCGCGCGGTACCGGGTGCCTCGGCCCGCCACGGCAGGATCTGGAACGTCGCCGGATCCGGCTTCGCCAGCATGTCGGACTCGTGCACCCGGGCGAATCCCTCGATCGCCGACCCGTCGAAGCCGATGCCCTCGGCGAACGCCTGCTCCAACTCGGCCGGAGCCACCGCGACCGACTTCAGGAACCCGAGCACGTCGGTGAACCACAGTCGCACGAACCGGATGTCGCGCTCCTCCAGGGTGCGAAGCACGAACTCCTGCTGCTTATCCATAATTCCCTATCCTTGCAGGTCGGACGGCCTGTGAGCGATCGGCAGGGCACTGCGGGGCACACGAGTATCCCGCTTCAGGGTTTCCAGCACATTACGTGCCCTTTGCGTTGCGCCCTTGCTCGCGCACAGGTACCGCCGTGCGCGCGTACGTCCCGTGGTCCTGTACCCCGATAACCGCTCGTGGGCGACCTGCGGGATACCTTCTTCGCGCGGCATCGCACCCACCGGGAATCCCGTCGGGCGAGCCGTCGGGGCCCGGTGCTGAACTGCGCCAAGGGTATCTCCCGGGTGCTTCCGCGCCGAGCCCCGGGTTCGCTCGGGCGTACGCCTTTCGCCCGCCGTTCGCCTGCGGTTTTCCGGCCGGCCGAACACTCGCCATCGCGCCGCGAGCGCGGTGCGCACGGCGCGTCGCGGTGCCCCGGACCATTATTCGTCACTTTGACGTCAAGGGTCGGGTACATTGGATCGCGTGACCCGGATTCGCATCGCCCTCAGCCAGATCAACCCCACGGTCGGCGACCTCGACGGCAACGCCGAACTGGTCGTGGGGCGCACCCGGAAGGCCGCCGAGCGCGGCGCGTCGCTCGTGGCCTTCCCGGAGATGGCGCTCACCGGATATCCCGTCGAGGACCTGGCGCTGCGCTCGTCCTTCGTCGAGGCATCCCGCCGCGCGCTGGAGGCGCTCGCCGCCCGGCTCGCCACCGAGGGACTGGGCGAGGTCGCGGTCGTGGTCGGCTACCTGGACCGGTGCGGGGTGTCCACGCCGCGGCTGGGCCGCCCGGCCGGCGCCCCGCAGAACGCGGTCGCGGTGCTGCACGGCGGCCGGGTCGCGGCCCGCTCGGCCAAGCACCACCTGCCCAACTACGGCGTGTTCGACGAGTACCGCTACTTCGTCCCGGGCGATCGGCTCCTGGTCACCCGGGTCGGCGGGGTCGACATCGCGATCGCCGTCTGTGAGGACCTGTGGCAGGAGGGCGGCCCGGTGGCCGCCGCGCGCGCCGCGCGGGTCGGCCTGCTGTTGTCGATCAACGCGTCGCCGTACGAGGTGAGCAAGGACGACTCGCGGCTGGAGCTGGTCCGCCGCCGCGCCGGCGAGGCGAACTGCGCGCTCGCCTACGTCAACGCCTTCGGCGGCCAGGACGAGCTGGTCTTCGACGGCGACTCGCTGATCGTGGACGCCGAGGGCAGGGTGCTCTCGCGCGCGGCGCAGTTCCGCGAGGAGTTGTTGATCGCCGACCTGGACCTGCCCGAGCGCACCGTGGACGACAGCGTGTACAGCGCGGGCGACGTGGTGGCCGACGGCCTGACCATCCACCAGGTGATCCTCACCGAGGAGGCCGCGCCGGTGCCCGCGCCCGCCGCAGCGCACTCGATCGCGCCGGCCCTGTCCGACGACGCGGAGATCTACCGCGCGCTGGTCACCGGGCTGCGCGACTACGTGGCCAAGAACGGCTTCAAGTCGGTGCTGCTGGGCCTGTCCGGCGGAATCGACTCGGCCCTGGTCGCCGCGATCGCGGCGGACGCGGTGGGCGGCGGCAACGTGTACGGCGTCTCGATGCCCAGCGGCTACTCCTCCGAGCACTCCAAGGACGACGCGGCCGACACCGCCGCGCGGATCGGGCTCAACTACCGCCAGGTGCCGATCGCCCCGATGGTGGACGCCTACCTGGGCGCGCTCGCGCTGACCGGCCTGGCCGAGGAGAACCTCCAGGCCCGGGTGCGCGGTACCACCTTGATGGGCCTGTCCAACCAGGAGGGCCACCTGGTCCTGGCCACCGGCAACAAGAGCGAGCTGGCCTGCGGCTACTCCACGCTGTACGGCGACGCGGTCGGCGGCTTCGCGCCGATCAAGGACGTGCCCAAGACCGCGGTGTGGCGGCTGTCGCGCTGGCGCAACGCGGAGGCCGAGCGGCTCGGCGAGCCGGCCCCGATCCCGGAGAACTCGATCACCAAGCCGCCGAGCGCCGAGTTGCGGCCGGGGCAGGTCGACACCGACTCGCTGCCGCCGTACGAACTGCTCGACGCCATCCTGGACGACTACGTCGAGCGGGACATGGGCCGTGACGCGATCGTGGCGGCGGGCTTCGAGCCGGAGCTGGTGGACCGGATCCTCAAGCTGGTGGACACGGCCGAGTACAAGCGTCGGCAGTACCCGCCGGGCACCAAGATCTCGCTCAAGGCGTTCGGCCGGGACCGGCGACTGCCGATCACCAGCCGGTGGCGCGAGAGCGGCTGAACACGACCCCGGGAGCGGCCGAGCACGCCCCGAAGGCGCGGCCCCGGGAGCGGGGCACGGACACGACGAAGGGCCCGACCGATGCGGTCGGGCCCTTCGTCGTGGGATCGGCTCGGCTCGGCCGCGGATCCGCTCAGCTCAGCCGCAGGTCCGCCAGGATCGGCATGTGGTCGCTCGGCGTGCCGCCCAGCACCTTCGCGTCGGCGGCGGCCATGCCCCGGTACATGATGTGGTCGATCGCGGCCATCGGGAACGACTCGGGCCAGGTGAAGCCCATCCCGGTACCGGCCGCGTCCTGCGCGTCCGCGAGGTAGCGGGTGACCGGGCGCAGCGCGCGGTCGTCGGTGGTGCCGTTGAGGTCACCGGCCAGCACCACGTGCGGCGCGCTCTCGACCGCGAGCGAGCGGGACAGCCGATCGATCGTGTCGTTGCGGTCGCCGACCGTGAAGCCGCTCGGGCCGAAGCGCACCGACGCGAGGTGCACGGCGTAGAAGGCCACGTCGCCCTTGGGCGTCTTGATCACCGTGCGCAGCGCGCGGGTGAAGCCCATCCCGACGTCGACCGCCTCGGCCTTGCTCATCGAGAAGTCGGCCGTGGTCCAGACCGCGACCGTGCCCTCGTGCTGCACGTTCGGGTACCGGCTCTTGAGCACCGCGTCGTACAGCTTCCACGCGCCCTCGGGCAGTTCCTCCAGCGCGATCACGTCGGCGTTCGCGCCGAGCAGCGAGCGGGCGGTGCCGGCCGGGTCGGGGTTGCTCGCGTTCACGTTGTGGCTGAGCACCCGCAGGTCGTGCGGGCCGCCGCCGCGGCCGGGCATGAAGAAGCCGCCGAACATGGTGACCCAGACCAGGATCGGCAGCATGGTCGCGGCCACCGCGGTCCACGAGCGACGGATCGCCGCGCAGACCAGCAGCACCGGGACGACCAGGCCGCCCCAGGGCAGGAAGGTCTCCACGAAGCTGCCCCAGTTGCCCGGGGTGTTGGGCACCATCCGGTGGAACGCGAGCGGGAGGGTGGCCAACACCGCGAACACGGCGATCACTCGGCCGCGGCGCCACGGCGGGGTGCGCCACAGGGCGACCGCACCGTCCCGCACGCCCTGCCACGACCACCGCGACCCTCGCCGACGACCTCCGTCGCCGGCCGGCTGCGGCTCGGCTCCGGCGTCCGTCGTGGTGGGCCACGTCATGCTGCCTCCTGAAGTCCCAGGCTCGAGTCCCGACCTGTGTCCGCGTCAACGTACGAACAAAACGTCCCCTACGTCGAAACGGACGCCGGAAAGCGGCCGATAGGTTCCCTATCGGGCTCAGGAGCGAGCGCGAATCCCGCCGAGCAGCGCGTCCGCGATCTGGCCCGGCAGCTCCGGTTCCAGACTTGCGTTCTCCCGTACCAGCTTGCGTACCAGTATGGGGCCCGTGACCAGGTCCATCAGGACCTCCATCGGCAGGTCGGCGCGCAGCTCGCCGGAATCCACCCCGCGTTGCAGCAGGCCGCGCAGGATCGCCCGGCGTTTCTCCACGACCACCTCGTGATAGCGCCGGTGCAGCTCGGGATGGCTGCGTATCTCGCCGGAGAGCATCCCCATCAGACCGTCGCCGCGCTTGTCCACCGCCTGGAGGCGCATGTGCTCCAGGACCAGGATCAGATCCTCGCGCAGCGAGCGACCCTCGAGCACCGCCGGCGACGCCTCGGCGGCTTCGACCGCCGCGACGATCAGCGCCTCCTTGCCGGGCCAGCGGCGGTAGATGGTGGCCTTGCCCACGCCCGCCTCCTGGGCCACCGCCTCGACGGAGATCGCGGCGATGCTGCGGTGCGCGTCGAGCAGGCGCAAGGTGGCGTCCAGGATCGCCCGTTCGGCTTCCTCGCTGCGCGGCCGACCCCGGCGGGGCTTGTCCGCCGCGCCGGGCTCGGTCGTGGTGTCGGGCAGGGGTTCGGCCGCTGATGCGGATGTCGCAGGCTGCATGTCAGACCTTCGCGGAGCGCGGTTCCTCGGCGGACCGTTCGGTTCGGTCCGCTTCGGGGGCAGTCTGCCCGGCCCCGGGGCGCGGCATCCACAGGAACACCACGACCGCGCCGATCAGCGCGACCACGGCGGAGCCGATGGAGGCGGCGTGCATGGCGTCGATGAAGCCGTCCTTGGCCGGGTTCACGAGCGCGGCTCCCTTGTCGCCGAGTCGGCCGGCCACCGAGAGCGTCGCCTCGACCGAGTCGCCGGCCGGGCCCTTGGGCACGTCCGGCGGGAGCTTGTCCAGGTCGCCGGAGATCCGGTCCCGATAGACCGACGAAAGCACCGAGCCCAGGATCGCCACGCCCAGCGCGCCGCCGACCTGACGCACGGTGTTGCTGACCGCGGAGCCGGCCCCGGCCTTCTCGCGCGGCAGCGAGGACATGATCGAGTTGGTGGCCGGCGGCATCACGTGCGCCATGCCCGCGCCCTGGAAGAAGAACACCACGCACAGGATCCAGATCGGCGAGGTGCGGTCCATGCCCAGGAAGGCCAGGAAGCTCAGGCCGACCACGAGCATGCCGCCGGTGGTGACGGCGCGTACGCCGAACCGCTTGACCATCACCGAACTGCGGGCCGAGAACATCAGTTGCGCGATCGCCAGCGGGAGCAGCAGCAGACCGGTCCGCAGCGGGGTGTAGCCGCGCACGCTCTGCAGGTAGAAGGCCATGAAGAAGGTCACGCCCATGAGCGCGAAGAACACCAGGCCGATCGCGCCGGCCGCGGCGGAGAAGGCCGGGTCGCGGAAGAACCTGACGTCCAGCGCGGGGTGGTCGCTGCGCTTCTCGAACCACACGAAGAAGGCGAGGACGACCAGGCCGAGCACGATCGTGCCGATCACCTCGACGCTGCCCCAGCCCGCGTCGCCGCCCCGGATGATGCCGTAGACCAGCGAGACCAGCCCCGCGATCGACAGCGCGACCCCGATCGGGTCGAGCCGGCCGGGCCTGGGGTCGCGCGAGTCGGGCACCAGGAGCAACATCGCGACGATGCCGACCAGCACGATCGGGACGTTGATGAGGAAGACCGAGCCCCACCAGAAATGGTCGAGCAGCACGCCGCCGGTGATCGGGCCGATCGCGATCGCCAGACCGACCGCGCCGGACCAGATGCCGATCGCCTTGGGCCGCTCGTGCGGCTCGAAGACGTTGCTGATGATGGAGAGTGTGGCCGGCATCACGAACGCGCCGCCGAAGCCCATCACCGCCCGCGCGGCGATCAGTTGCCCGGGGCTTTGCGAGTAGGCGGAGAGCAGCGACGCGAGGCCGAAGATCACCATGCCGAACAACAGGGTGCGCTTGCGACCGAAGCGGTCGCCCAGGATGCCGGCGGTGAACAGCAGGCCCGCGAAGACCAGGGTGTAGGAGTTGATCGCCCACTGGAGCTCGCTCTGGGTGGCGCCCAGGCCCTTCTCCGGGTCGGCGATGGTCTTGATCGCGACGTTGAGGATCGAGTTGTCCAGGACGACGACCAGCAGGCTGATCACCAGGACGCCGAGGATGGCCCAGCGGCGGCGATGTATGTGCTCGTCGACCGTGCGTATGGGAGGAACGTTCGCTGAAGTCACGGGTGAAGCTCGATTCGTCAAACACGTGGGACCGGTTCGGGTTGCCTCACAGACTAGGGCCAATTTACGAAACGAGAACGTCTCGTATTGCAAAGCCTCGGCAAATGCGTGCCCGCCGACGGCCCGCCGATCACCCGGAATCCGGCGTCCGACTCCCCTGTTGTCCTGTTACGGCGCGTGTCACCATGGCGTTGTCCGGGGACGCCGTCCGAGCGCCTCGAGTCGGGAGAACACCATGTCCAGCAACACATCCGCGCAGCCGATAGCCGCTTCGGGCGAGGGTCCGGGACTGACCCTGTACGGCGGCGAGGGAACCGGGCGCCGGGTCACCGTGCGCGACCTCGCCCGCGCCAAGCGAGCCGGCGAGCGCTGGCCGATGCTCACCGCGTACGACGCGATGATCGCCTCCGTATTCGACGACGCGGGCATTCCGGTGCTCCTGGTCGGCGACTCGGCGGGCAACAACCACCTCGGCTACGAGAACACCGTGCCGGTCACCATGGACCAGATGGTGCTGCTCACCGGTGCGGTCGTGCGCGGCACCAAGCGCGCGCTGATCGTGGCCGACCTGCCGTTCGGCTCGTACCAGGAGTCCCCCGAGCAGGCTCTGCGCAACGGCGTGCGGCTGCTCAAGGAGGCCGGCGCCGGCGCGGTCAAGCTCGAGGGCGGACAGCGTTCGGCCCGTCAGGTCGAGGCGCTGGTCGCGGCGGGCGTGCCGGTGATGGCCCACCTCGGGCTCACCCCGCAGTCGGTGCACGCCTTCGGCGGCTACCGCGTGCAGGGTCGGGACGCGGAGAGCGCCGAGCAGTTGCTCGCCGACGCCAAGACGATGCAGGCCGCGGGCGCGTTCGCGGTGGTCCTGGAGTGTGTGCCGGAGGACCTGGCCGCGCGCGTGACCGAGCACCTGGAGATCCCCACCATCGGCATCGGCGCGGGTGTGCGGTGCGACGCGCAGGTGCTGGTGTGGACCGACATGGCCGGCATGACCACCGGCCACACCGCCAAGTTCGTCAAGCGGTACGTCGACCTGCGCGCCGTGCTCGGCGACGCGGCCAAGGCGTTCGCGGGCGACGTGGTCGGCGGCGCCTACCCGGGCCCGGAGCACACGTTCCACTGAGCGTGCGGTGGGGCCGTACGATCGAACTCCCGGTCGTACGGCCCCTTTCCCGCACCTGGAGCAGTTCGTGACGCACCCCTACGGAGACTACGGCCGCCGCCCCGCGGCCGGCTCGCTGCGCCACGTGCGACCGAGCCCGATCTTCCTCGCGATAGTCGCGGTCTGCGCCGCCTCGACCTGGTACACGTGGCACGACGACGGCTCCTCCGAGGCGGCCACCCGCACCGGGGTGTTCCTGCTGGTGATGTCCGGCTGGCTGGTGTCGCTGTGCCTGCACGAGTTCGCGCACGCGTTCGCCGCGCTGCGCTCGGGCGACGACAGCGTGGTGGGCAAGGGCTATCTGACCCTGGACCCGCTCAAGTACAGCGATCCGCTGCTGTCCTTCATCCTGCCGACGATCTTCGTGCTGCTCGGCGGCATCCCGCTCAGCGGCGGCGCGGTCTACCTGGACCGCTCGGCGATCCGCGGCCGGGCGCGCAACAGCATGGTGTCGGCGGTCGGACCGCTGACCAACGCGGTGCTGGCGATCGTGCTCGCCCTGGTGTTGTCCTCCGGCGCGGTGGACGGCGCGAGCCCGACCTTCGTCGCCGCGTTCTCGTTCCTGATCCAGCTCCAGGTGATCGCGGCGGTGCTCAACCTGCTGCCGGTCCCGGGCCTGGACGGCTACGGCGTGATCGAGCCCTGGCTGCCGTACGACTTCCGGCGGGCCATCGCGCCGTACGCGCCGTACGCGATCCTGTTCCTGTTCGCGCTGTTGTGGTCGCCGGCGGTCAACGGCTGGTTCTACGACGTGATCGACCACGTCACCGACGCGCTGGACGTGTCGCCGTACCTGGCGAGCGACGGCTACCGGTTGTTCCGCTTCTGGTCCTGAGGATCCCCGGGATCCCGCCGGCCCCGCCGCCACCGTCGGATGAGCGGACCCCGGCCGCGCCGGGGCCGGGTCTCGTCCGGCGTCAGGTGATGCTCGGGGATCTCGTAGCGGTGCAGGTAGCCGCCCACGAAGGCCTGCCCGGTGGCCGCGATCGGGATCGCGATCAGCGCGCCCACCGCGCCCAGCAGCGCGGCCCCGGCGATCACCGCGCCGAACGCGACCGCCGGGTGGATCTCCACCGTGCGCGCGGTGATCCGCGGGTGCAGCAGGTAGTTCTCGAACTGCTGGTACGCGGTGGCGAACGCCACCACCCACACGGCGGTCAACGGGCTCACCGTCAGCGCGATCAGCGCGGGCAGCACGATCGCGATGTAGGTGCCCACGGTCGGCACGAACTGCGAGATCAAGCCGACCCACAGCGCCAGCGGCACCGCGTACGGCACGCCGAGCACCAGGAACAGGAGGTAGTGCGCGAACGCCGAGATCAGCGCGAGCGCGGCCCGCGAGTACAGGTATCCACCGGTCTTGTCGATCGCGATCTCCCACCCGCGCAACACCTCGGCCTGCCGTCCCGGCGGCAGCAGCGAGCACACCGCGCGGCGCATCCGCGGGCCCTCGGCGGTGAAGTAGAAGGTGAACAGCGCGATGGTGAACAACTCGAACAGGCCGGCCACGAGCTTCGCGGACAGACCGAGCGCGTTGTTCGCCACCCGCTCCGCGTAGCCCTGGACGGTGCCGGAGTCCTTGAAGATGTCGCCCTGGATCTTCTCCACGGTCAGGTCCGTGTCGAAGGTGCGGTTCACCCACGCGACCAGGTCGTCGAGGTAGTCGGGCAGGTGCCGCGCGAACGCGACCACCTGGTCCACCAGCAGCGAGCCCACCACCGCCAGGAAGCCGGCGCAGGCCACGAAGACCACCACGAACACGATGCCGGTGGCCGCACCGCGCCGCATCCCGCGCCGGGCCATCCGGTCCACCGCCGGCTCGAAGGCGAGCGCGAGGAAGAACGCGAGCAACAGGTCGATCAGCAGCGAGCGCAGGTGGGCCAGCGTCCAGCCGAGCAGCCGGAAGCCCGCGATCATCGCCAGGATCATGAACACGGCCCGCGGCAACCACGGCGGCATGCGATCGCGCGACCCGACCCGTGTGGTGGGGGTGTCGGGTGTGCTCACATGGGCTCCCTGTACTCTTCCGCACCGCTGTGTCGCGATGCGTGTCCGATGACAGGAAGAGACTAGAGCGTCACGTTATGTCCATTTGGGCATGTCGGGGGCCGCCCGGCGGGTCAGGCCCGTTTGGTCGTCGGCAGGTCCATCGAGACGCACACGCCGCGCCAGACGTCCTTGGCCTCGATGCCCGCGGCCAAGGCCTCGTGCACGGTCCGCCCGCCCAGCTCGGACATCACGTGGTCGCGGGCGAAGGACTCGGCGTACGAGTCGCCGAAGTGGGCGCGCATGCGTCGCCAGAAGTCGGTGAGTCCCATGCGACCAGTATCGCGGTCGCGCCGCGTCCCCTCGTCGCCCGCTTGTCGTCCGCCGCGAATGTCGGAGCCACGCGGCACCATGGGGAGTTATGCCACACGACGACCCCGCCTCGGCCCTGGCCGGCTTCTCCCTCGCCACCCGGGAGTGGTTCACCGGCGCCTTCCACGCGCCGACCCGGGCCCAGGAGGGCGCCTGGCGCGCCATCGCCGAGGACAAGGACGCGCTGGTGGTCGCGCCCACGGGGTCCGGCAAGACCCTCGCGGCGTTCCTGTCCGCGCTGGACCGGCTCGCCGCCGAACCGGTGCCGGCCGACCCGCGCCGGCGCTGTCGGGTGTTGTACATCTCGCCGCTCAAGGCGCTCGCGGTCGACGTCGAGCGCAACCTGCGCAGCCCGCTCACCGGCATCCGCCAGGCCTGCGTACGCCTGGGCCTGCCCGAGCCCGAGGTCACCGTGGGAGTGCGCTCCGGCGACACCCCCGCGGCCGATCGACGCAGGTTCGCGACCAAGCCGCCGGACATCCTGATCACCACGCCCGAATCGCTGTTCCTGATCCTCACCTCGCAGGCCCGCGAGGCGCTGCGCGGGGTGGACACGGTGATCGTGGACGAGGTGCACGCGGTCGCCGGCACCAAGCGCGGCGCGCACCTGGCGCTGAGCCTGGAGCGGCTGGACGAACTCCTGGAGCGGCCCGCGCGCCGGATCGGCCTGTCCGCGACCGTGCGCCCGGTCGACGAGGTGGCCCGCTGGCTGCGCTCGACCGGCGACGTGCGCGTGGTCCAGCCGCCGGCCGCCAAGACGTTCGAGCTCTCGGTCGTGGTCCCGGTCGAGGACATGAGCGAGCTCGGCGGCGGCACCGGCGAGTTCGACGAGGCCGGCAACGAGCGCAAGGCCTCGGTGTGGCCGCACGTCGAGGAACGCATCGTCGACCTGATCCAGGCGCACCGCTCGACCATCGTCTTCGCCAACTCGCGCCGGCTGGCCGAGCGGCTGTGCGGCCGGCTGAACGAGATCGCCTACGAGCGCGCCACCGGCGACAAGCTCCCCGAGGACGCGTCGCCGGCCGAGCTGATGGCACAGGCGGGAAGCAGCCGCGGCGCGCCCGCGCTGCTCGCGCGCGCCCACCACGGCTCGGTGTCCAAGGAGCAGCGGGCCCAGGTCGAGGAGGATCTCAAGGCCGGCCGGCTGCCCGCCGTGGTGGCCACCTCGAGCCTGGAGCTGGGCATCGACATGGGCGCGGTGGACCTGGTCGTCCAGGTCGAGTCGCCGCCCTCGGTGGCCTCCGGCCTGCAGCGGGTGGGGCGGGCCGGCCACCAGGTGGGCGCGATCTCCCGGGGCGTGATCTTCCCCAAGTTCCGCGGCGACCTGGTGCAGACCGCGGTGGTGACCGAGCGCATGCGCGAGGGCGCGATCGAGTCGGTGCGCGGGCCGCGCAATCCACTGGACGTGCTCGCGCAGCAGATCGTCTCGATGGTGTCGACCGAGGACCGGGACGTGGACGCGCTGCTCGCGCTGATCCGCCGGGCCGCGCCGTTCACCGCCCTGCCCGCGTCGGCCTACGAGGCGACGCTGGACATGCTCGCCGGCCGCTACCCCTCGGACGCGTTCGCCGAACTGCGCCCGCGCATCGTGTGGGACCGGGTGGGCGGGGTGTTGTCCGCCCGCCCCGGCGCGCAGCGGCTCGCCGTCACCTCGGGTGGCACCATCCCCGACCGGGGCCTGTTCGGCGTGTTCCTGGTCGCCGGCGACGCGAAGTCGCGGGTCGGCGAGCTGGACGAGGAGATGGTCTACGAGTCGCGCGTGGGCGACGTGTTCACCCTGGGCACGTCGTCGTGGCGGATCGAGGACATCACCCACGACAAGGTGCTGGTCTCGCCCGCTCCCGGGGTGCCGGGCAAGCTGCCGTTCTGGCACGGCGACGCGCTCGGGCGGCCGGTGGAACTGGGCCGGGCGCTGGGCGCGTTCGTCCGCGAGGTGGGCGCGCTGCCGGCGGACCGGGCCCGCGAACGGGTGGCCGCCGCGGGCCTGGACCCGTGGGCGGTGGACAACCTGCTCGGCTACCTGGGCGAGCAGCGCGAGGCATGCGGCCACATCCCGGACGACCGCACCATCGTGGTCGAGCGCTTCCGCGACGAGCTGGGCGACTGGCGGGTGGTGGTGCACTCGCCGTTCGGCGCCCAGGTGCACGCGCCCTGGGCGCTGGCCATCTCGGCCCGGCTGCGCGAGCGCACCGGTCTGGACGTGCAGACCATGCACGGCGACGACGGGATCGTGCTGCGGCTGCCGGACACCGGCATGCCCTTCGGCGAGCAGACCTTCGGCGAGGAGCCCGACGATCTCGCGGCGGGTGCCCTGCCGCCGGACTTCGCGCTGTTCGAGGAGGCCGAGGTGGAGCCGCTGGTGACCGCCGAGGTCGGCGGCTCCGCGCTGTTCGCGTCCCGTTTTCGCGAGTGCGCGGCCCGCGCGCTGCTGCTGCCGCGCCGGATGCCGGGCCGACGCACCCCGCTGTGGCAGCAGCGCCAACGCTCGGCCCAACTGCTCGCGGTGGCCAGTGAGTACGGCTCGTTCCCGATCGTCCTGGAGACGATGCGCGAGTGCCTCCAGGACGTGTTCGACGTGCCCGGCCTGACCGGTCTGATGCGCGACATCGCCACCCGCGCGGTGCGCATCGTCGAGGTCACCACCACCGAGCCCTCGCCGTTCGCCCGCTCGCTGCTGTTCGGCTACGTCGCGCAGTTCATGTACGAGGGCGACTCGCCGCTCGCCGAACGGCGGGCGGCGGCACTCGCGCTCGACTCGCGGCTGTTGGCCGAGCTGCTCGGCCAGGCAGAGCTGCGCGAACTGCTCGACCCGCAGGTGCTGGCGCGCACCGAGGCCGAGTTGCAGCGGCTGGCCGAGGATCGCCGGGTGCGCGACGCCGAGGGCGTCGCCGATCTGTTGCGGCTGCTCGGGCCGCTGACCACCGCCGAGGTCGCGGCGCGCGCCACGGGCGCCTTCGAGCGCGATTGGCTGACCGGCCTGGAGGACTCCCGTCGGGTGATCCGGGTGCGGATCGCGGGCGAGGAGCGCTGGGCCGGCATCGAGGACGCGGGCCGGCTGCGGGACGCGCTGGGCACTCCCCTGCCGGTCGGCGTCCCCGAGGCGTTCACCGAGCCGGTCAAGGATCCGCTGGGCGACCTGCTGGCCCGGCACGCCCGCACGCACGGCCCGTTCCGGGCGGGCGAGGCCGCCGCCCGCTTCGGTCTGGGCGTCGCGGTGACCACGGGCACGCTGGAGCGGCTGGCCGCGGGCGGGCAGGTGGTCTCCGGCGAGTTCCGCCCGGGCGGATCCGGCCTGGAGTGGTGCGGCGCGGAGGTGCTGCGGATGTTGCGCCGGCGCTCGCTGGCGGCGCTGCGGCACGAGGTCGAACCGGTGCCGCCGGTCGCGCTGGCCCGGTTCCTGACCGCGTGGCAGGGCGTCGGCGCGAGCGGGGTGCGCGGCGCCGACGGCCTGGTCCGGGTGATCGAGCAGCTCCAGGGCGCGAGCGTGCCGGCTTCGGCGCTGGAGAAGCTGGTGCTGCCCTCGCGCGTGGTCGACTACCACCCGGCGATGCTGGACGAGTTGTGCGCGGCCGGCGAGGTGGTGTGGGCCGGACACGGCGCGCTGCCCGGCAAGGACGGCTGGCTCTCGCTCTGCCTCGCGGACGCCGCGCCCTACCTGCTCCCGCCGCCGGTGCCGCTGGAGACGACATCGCTGCACACCGCGATCCTGGCCGCGCTGTCCGGCGGCTACGCGCTGTTCTTCCGGCAGTTGACCGAGCGGCTGGACCTGCCGACCCCGGCGTCCGAGGCGGCGATCGCCGAGGCGCTGTGGGACCTGGTGTGGTCCGGGCGGGTCACCGGTGACACGCTCACCCCGCTGCGCGCGCTGCTCGGCTCCGGGCGCACGTCCGGCTCCACCGCGCATCGCGCCCGGCGGGCGACCCCGCGCGGGCGGTACGCGGGACTGAGCCGGGGTCGTCCGGTCGCGTCCGCGCGCACCGGGCCGCCCACCGTGGCCGGCCGCTGGTCGCTGGCCCCCGCACCCGAGCCCGACCCGACCCGGCGCGCCCACGCGCTGGCCGAGACGCTGCTCGACCGGCACGGCGTGGTCACCCGCGGCGCGGTGGTCGCCGAGGGCAGTCCCGGCGGGTTCGCCGCGGCCTACAAGGTGCTGAGTGTGTTCGAGGACGGCGGCCGGGTCCGCCGGGGCTATTTCGTGGAGGGCCTGGGCGCCGCCCAGTTCGCCGCCGACGGGGCGGTGGACCGGCTGCGCGCGCTCCAGGGCGCGAGCGAGCGCCGCGAGCCGCACGAGGTGCCCGGCGCGGTGGTGCTGGCCGCCGCCGACCCGGCCAACCCGTACGGCGCCGCGCTGGCGTGGCCGGACCGTCCCGGCGAGACCGGCGGCGGCCACCGCCCGGGCCGCAAGGCGGGCGCGCTGGTGATCCTGCTCGACGGCGAGCCGATCCTGTACATCGAGCGCGGCGGGCGCACGTTGTTGTCCTGGACCGACGACCCGGACCGGGTCGGCCCGGCCACCGAGGCGCTGGCCCACGCGGTGCGCGCGGGCGCGCTGGGCAAGCTGACGGTGGAGCGGGCCGACGGCGCCGAGGTGCTCACCTCCTCGCTGGGCAAGGCGCTGGAGGCGGCCGGGTTCCATGCCACCCCCAGGGGGCTGCGCCTGCGAGGGTGACACCGTTTCGTTACACGAGCGCCCGGTCCGCGAAACACCCCGGTCATGTACGTCCAGCAGGATCGTGGTCACGGAAGGCGACGCGGGGAGCGATCCCGGTGACGCCGACCGGCACCATCCGCCCGTGGCGACCCTGCACGCGTCACGGTCGGAAGCACATGGATCCGGCGTCGCGAACGTGTTCCTGGCCGCGCGCTCGCGACGTCGGTCCCTGTGCGGCATCGCCCGCGGCGCCGCGACCCCCGGGGTTCGGCCGCACCGACGGGTCCGGGGGGACTCGGAAGGCCGGCCCCGGGCTCGGCCGCCGCCCGTTGGGGACAATGGTGGGGTGCCCGAAGGCGACAGCGTGTATCAGGTGGCGCGGCGGCTGCGCGCGGCCCTCGTGGACCGCCCGCTGACCGTGACCGACTTCCGCGTGCCGGCCCTGGCGACCGTGGACCTGACCGGGCGCTCGGTCCTGGCGGTGGTCCCGCGCGGCAAGCACCTGCTGACCCGGATCGAGGGCGACCTCACGCTGCACACCCATCTGCGGATGGACGGCACGTGGGAGATCCACCCCACCGGCTCGCGCCCGCTCCCCCGGCCCTGGCACGCGATCCGCCTGGTGCTGGCCAACGCGACACGGACCGCCGTCGGGATGCGGATGCCCGTGGTCGAACTGCTGCGCACCGCCGACGAGGCGACCGCGGTCGGCGGGCTGGGTCCGGATCTGCTGGGCCCGGACTGGGACCCGGTCGAGGCCGCACGCCGACTGGCCGAACGCCCGGACCGGCCGATCGGCGAGGCGCTCCTGGACCAGCGCAACCTGGCCGGGATCGGCAACGTCTACCGAGCCGAACTGTGCTTCCTGCGCGGCATCACCCCCTGGACCCCGGTCGCGGCGGCCGGCGACCCGCACGCGTGGGTCGCCCTGGCGCACCGCCTGCTGTACGCCAATCGCGACCGGATCGGGCACGTCACCACCGGCGACACCCGACCGGGCCGGCGGCACTGGGTCTACGGGCGCGGCGGTCGCCCGTGCGCGCGCTGCGGCACCTCGATCCGTCGGGCGGACCTGGGCGATCCGCCGCGGGTCGCGTTCTGGTGCCCGCGCTGCCAGGTGTCACCCGATGGGAGTACACCCGGTGACCGACGCCCGGGCGGTTCGTCGTACAGGGCATGAGCCCGCCCCGGATCGTGCCCGCCCTGGTGTCGCCCGTCCTGCTGTCCGTCCTGCTCGTGGCCGCGGTCGGCTGCACCTCGGTGTCCGCGCCGACCCCGTCGCCGCGCCCGGCGCCCCCGGCCGCGACCGCCGCCGCACCGCTCGCGCCCGTGCCGGAACCCCCTCCCGTCGCCGAGGTCTCCCCGTTCGCGGTGGAGCCGGAGCCGGCGATCACGGCGATGGCGGGCGGCTCGGCCGAGTCCGAGCCGCCCGAGGCGGCGGCCCCCACCGAGACCGGGCAGGATCCGGATCCGGATCCGCCGCCCCCGTCGCGGACCGCCCGCCCACGCCCGCGGGCCGACAAGGGCGAGGCCCGGCCGGCCCGCACGAGTGCGTCGACCGGGCGGTCCAACCGGATCGAGAGCGACCCGTGCGACGCCCTCGCGGCGGCCGGCGTGTTCCCCCGCGGCGGCGCCGCGCACCGCTGGTGCCACCGCCAAGAGGGCCGGCGGTGACACCGATCTCGTTGCCCCACGCCTTTATTGACTGTTCGTCAGATGGCTCGTACGGTCGGCGCGCTGTGCACGCCTAGCGCCGGGAGGCCAACCGTGTTTCGTGAAGCCCTCGATCTGACCGGCCGGGTCGCCGTCGTCACCGGCGCGGCCTCGGGCATCGGCCGCTCCAGCGCCGAGGTGCTGGCCGACCTGGGCGCGACCGTGGTCTGCGCGGACATCCACGAGGCCGGGGCGCAGGAGACCGCGAAGGCGATCGTGGCCGCCGGCGGCGCCGCGACCGCCGCCGCCGTGGACACCTCCTCGGCCGCCCGGGTGGACGCGCTGATCAGCGACGCGGTGGCCGCGCACGGCCGGCTCGACGTGCTCGCCAACATCGCCGGGGTGATGCACTCGAGCACGGTGATCGAGACCGAGGAGGCCGACCTCGACCGGGTCCTCGCGATCAACTTCAAGGGAGTCTTCTTCGGGTGCCGGGCCGCGGCGCGCGTGATGACCGCGCAGGGCTTCGGCAGCATCGTCAACATGGCCTCCGGCGCCGTGGACACCGCGACCTCGGGCCTGCTGTGCTACGGCGCGGCCAAGGCCGCGGTCGTGCAGTTGACCAAGACCCTGGCCACCGAGGTCGGTCCCAGCGGCGTGCGGGTCAACGCGGTCGCGCCGGGCTGGATCGTCACCGGGATGACCGGCCGGCACTGGACCGACGCGGACGGCAACGAGGACGAGGAGCGCAAGGCCGCCGTGGCCGCGCCGATGGCCCGGATGGCCCCGCTGCGCACGGTCGGCGAGCCCACCGACATCTCCTACGCGGTGGCCTATCTCGCCTCGGACGCCGCCAGGTTCGTCACCGGCCAGATCCTGCGCCCCAACGGCGGCATCGCGATGCCCTGGTAGGCCGCGGCCCGAACCGCCCCCGTCCGACCCACGATCCCGCGCCCGCGCCGCACCCCGCTCATGCCGAAGCCCCGCCTCCCACGATCGGGAGACGGGGCCGGGGCCGCGCGTCGCTCAGGCCTGGTTCTCGGCCTGGAACATCCAACTCATTTTCTCGAGATCCGCGGCGATCGTGATGAACAGGTCCTGGCTGACCGGGTCCGGTTCCTCGGTGGCCGCGATCCGCTCGCGCATGCGCTCGATGACCGCGCCGTACACACCGACGAAGTAGCCGACCACGTCGGCGTCCTTGATCCAGCCGGAGTCGGGCTGCGGGACACCGCTGCCCGCCGTGATCGTCGCCGCCCGGCCGTCCGGGTTGTACCCGATCGCCGAGGCGCGCTCCGCGACGGTGTCCGCGAAGGCGCGCGCCGAGGCGACCACCTCGTCCAACTGGAGGTGGATCGAACGGAAGCGCGGGCCCACCACGTTCCAGTGGGTCTGCTTGGCGACCAGCGAGAGGTCTATCAGGTCGACGAGGGCACCCTGAAGCGCCTCGCCGGTGATCTTGCGCGCATCTTCGGAAAGTGGGCTCTTGACGACGACCATGGTGCTGCGACTCCTCCGGGTTGGTGTCGATCCGCCACCGGGTCGGGGAACCCGGTGTACCTGACACCGGATGCCCCGAATCGGCCGATCGATGCTCCCGAGTGGGAAAGACCACACCACGGGTCGTCGTGGTCAGGCCGCCACCACCACGCTCACCGCGTTGTCGGCGGAGATCGGGCCCGTGCCCGACGACCGGTCGTTGTTCTGACGTTCCGCGGCGGCGCGCTCGTTCGGCGTGAAGCCGGCGCCGACCGGTTCCAGGACCGGACGCATCGCCTCGGCCGAGGCCAGCTCGGCGAGGGCCAGCTCGTCGCTGACCTCCCGCATGAGCACGGACATGCGCACGTCCAGCGCGTCGCAGATCGCGGCGAGCAGTTCGGACGAGGCTTCCTTCTGGCCGCGCTCGACCTCGGACAGGTAGCCAAGGGATACCCGGGCTGAGGACGACACCTCGCGCAGGGTGCGACCCTGACGCTGGCGCTGGCGCCGCAGCACGTCACCCAGCAGGCGACGGAGCAGGATCATCGGTCGCTCCCTCCTAGGGCGGCTCGGGGGGTCACAGCCCCACCGTACCTGCCCGACCGCGCGGGTGTGCCCGCCTTACGGTCCTGTTCACTCAGGGCGTGGAACCTTGACGGCGGGGGTGTCCAGGGTCCATGGGGTTTCCGGCCCACTCCCACCTCGATTCGCATGACGTCGTCGCACAGCCTTCCGCGTGTCCCGCGCGTTCTCGACCGGAGCGCTCTCCCCGGCCGGTCGGGGAGTCCGGTCACCCCGTACACGACGGGTCCTGCTCGGCCGGCAGCCCCGCCACGACGCACCGGAGCAGGTCCAGGACACGGATGGTGGTCATCTCCCGAATCCTGCTCCGACTGCCCGAGAACAGCAACGAAAGCACGGTTGTTCCCTCGGGTCCGGCCACCGCGATGTGCACGGTGCCCACGGGCTTGCCGTCCTGGGGGTCCGGCCCGGCGACCCCCGTCGTGGCCACCCCGTAGGTACCCGACATCAGGCGCCGCACACCCTCGGCCATCCCCGCCGCCACGTCCGGGTGAACCGCGCCCTCGGTGGCCAGCAGGTCGGCGTCCACGCCGAGCACCGCGGCCTTGACGTCGGTGGCGTACGCGGTGATCGAGCCGCGCACGCTCGCGGACGCGCCCGGCACCGAGGTCAGTTCGGCGGCGACCAGGCCGCCGGTGAGCGACTCGGCCACCGCGACGGTGGCGCCGCGCTCGCGCAGCAGGTCCAGTACGACGCCGGCCGGCGTGTCGCCCGCCTCGCCGTACACACAGCTCCCGAGCAGTTCGCGGGCCCGTGCCGCGGCGGCGTCGACCGCGTCCGCGCCGCCGGGAGCGGTCGAGGTGAGCTTGACCCTGGTCTGCCCGGCGGTGGCGAGGTAGGCCACCTCGACCGCGCCCGCGACCGCGAGTTCCTTCTCCAGCGGCTCCAGTGTCGCGGCGATCACGCCCTCGCCGATCGACGCGGTGAGCAACTGGCGCTGGGCCCGGATCGGCGGGTTGCCCGCGCGGCGCAGCAGATCGGGCAGCACCCGGTCCTCGGTCATCGCGATCATCTCGTGCGGCGGGCCGGGCACCGCGTACACCTGCACGTCGCCGATCTCGATCGCCACGCCCGGGGCGCTGCCGTTGGGGTTGGGCAGCGAGCGGCCGCCCTCGGGCACGTCCGCCTGTTGCAGGCCGAGCGCGGTGAGGGTGCGGTTCAGGCCCTGGTACCGGCGGCGCAGCCAGTCCTCGATCGCCGGGTCCCGGCGCAGCGCCACCCCGGCGACGGCGGCTATCGCCTCGCGCGTGCGGTCGTCGGAGGTGGGACCGAGGCCGCCGGAGACGAGCACCGCGTCGGCGCGCCGCACCGCCTGGGCGAGTACGTCGATCATCTCGTCGAGTCCGTCGCCCACGGTGGACACGCCGGTGACTCGCAGCCCGGCCGCGGTGAGCCGGCGGCCGAGGGTGACCGCGTTCGTGTTGACCACGTCGCCGACGAGCAACTCGTCCCCCACCGCGACCAGTTCGACCTTCAATTCGCGCATGGTCCCTCTCCCCCCGTGGTCGGGTTCCGTCCCGACGTCAGACCTGTCCGGCGGGCACCGGCGTGCCGCGTCGCAGTCGTACGGCCTTGACGATGTAGTCCAGGCCGGTCACCACGGTGATGATCACCGCGGCCGCCATCACCCAGGCCCGCGTGCTGGCCAGCGGGCCGGTCATGACCAGTGTGTACATGCCGATCGCGACACCCTGGAGCATGGTCTTGGCCTTGCCTCCCCGGCTGGCCGGGATCACGCCGTGGCGGATCACCCAAAAGCGCAGCAGGGTGATGCCGACCTCCCGGGCGAGCACCACGAGGGTGACCCACCACGGCAGGTCGCCGAGCGCGGACAGGCTGATCAGCGCGGCACCCATCAGCGCCTTGTCGGCGATCGGGTCGACCAGTTTGCCGAAGTCGGTGACCAGGTTGTGCATCCGGGCCAGCTTGCCGTCGAAGAGGTCGCTGATGCTGGCCACGGTGAACGCGGCCCAGGCCCAGGCCCGCCACGCGGGATCGTGGCCGCCGTCCTGGAGCAGCAGGACGACGAAGACCGGCACCAGGGCCACCCGCATCATGGTCAGCGCGTTGGCCGCGTTCCACGCGCTCACCGAGGTGGTGGGGTCGCCGAGTCGATCCGGCTTCGGCGGGTGGTTGGCCGCGGCGGCGCGGACGGCCTCGGCCGGACGCCGGCGCTGCGGTGCCGGATCGGCCGTCACCGATCGCCCCCGGGCACGATCACGTCGATCGCCTCGCCGTGCAGGTCGGCGCCCTCGCTGTCGGTGACCCGGACCCGGACCAGGTCGCCGACCCGCAGGCCCTCGCCGACCACCGTGGTCGAGCCGTCGGTCTCGGGGGCCTGGTGGTGCGCGTGGCCCTCGGCGGTGCCGTCCTCGCCGAGTTCCTCGATCAGCACGATCACCTCGGTGCCGATCCGGTCCTCGGCGCGTTGCGCGACGAGTTCCTCGGCCAGCCGGGAGATCCGCTCCACGCGCGCGGCCACCACGTCCGGATCGATCTTGTCGGCGTAGCCGGCCGCCTCGGTGCCGTCCTCGTCCGAGTAGCCGAACACGCCGATCGCGTCCAGTCGGGCGGCGATCAGGAAGCGCTCCAGCTCGTCCACGTCCTCCTCGGTCTCGCCCGGGAAGCCGACGATGAAGTTCGAGCGCGCGCCGGCCTCGGGAGCCTTGGTCCGGGCCTGCTCCAGGAGGGTGGTGAACGCCTCGCGCGAGCCGAAGCGGCGCATCCTGCGCAGCACCGGCTCGGAGGCGTGCTGGAAGGACAGGTCGAAGTACGGCGCGACGCCGGGCGTGCCGGTGAGCACGTCGATCAGGGTCGGCCGCATCTCCGCGGGCTGGAGGTAGTTGACCCGGACCCGCTCGATGCCCTCGACGGCGGCCAGCTCCGGCAGCAGCGTCTCGAGCAGGCGCAGGTCGCCCAGGTCCTTGCCGTAGGAGGTGGAGTTCTCGCTGACCAGGACGATCTCGCGGACGCCCTGCTCGGCCAGCCAGCGGGCCTCGGCGATCACGTCGGAGGGGCGGCGGGAGAGGAACGAGCCGCGGAAGGAGGGGATCGCGCAGAACGAGCAGCGCCGGTCGCAGCCGGAGGCGAGCTTGAGCGAGGCGACCGGGCCCGAGCCGAGCCGGCGGCGCAGCGCGCGCGGCCCGGAGGCCGGGGCGACGCCTTCCGGGAGGTCTTCGGGTGCGCCGTGTCCGGGCACCGCGACGTCGGCGGCCTGGCGCTCGACCGGGGTGATCGGCAGCAGTGCGCGGCGGTCGCGCGGCACGTGCGAGGTGTGCTCGTCGCCCGCGAGGATCGAGCGCAGCCGGGTGGAGATGTCGCTGTAGTCGTCGAAGCCGAGCACCGCGTCCGCCTCGGGCAGGGCGCCCGCGAGCTGGTCGCCGTAGCGCTCGGCCAGACAGCCGACCGCGACGACGGCCTGCGTGCGGCCCTCGCCCTTGAGGTCGGCGGCCTCCAGGACGGTGTCGATCGAGTCCTTCTTGGCGGACTCGACGAAACCGCAGGTGTTGACCATCACGACGGACGCGTCCGCGGCGTCCTCGACGAGGGACCAGCCGTCGGCCTCCAACCGGCCGGCGAGTTCCTCGGAGTCCACTTCGTTGCGGGCGCAGCCGAGGGTGACCAGGGCGACGGTGCGCAGGGCGGAGGGGCTCTCGGCCGGGGCGGCGGGGCTGGTGGTATCGCGGGCGGGCATGCCGGAAAGCCTACGTCAGGCGCGGGCGTGGACCGGACGCAGGGAAGCGTCCGATGGTTCCGGGGAGGTCACGATGGCTCGTCAGCGAGGGGAAGCGCCGGCCGCCGAGGTCGTCCGGGCCGGGGAAGGGTCGGCCGACGCGCTCCTGCGCGTCGGGGAAGGGTCGGCCGACGCACTCCTGCGCGTCGGGGAGGGGTCGGCCGACGTGGTCGCCCGCGTCGGGGAGGGGTCGGCCGACGAGGTCGTCCGCATCTGCGGGACGGGGTCGCCGGGGACGAAGGTGTGCTCGGCCACGGCGCCCTCCTCGCCCGCCGGGCCCAGGTCCCGGCCGTTGACGTTCAGTCGCGCGGCGCCGGAGTTGCCGATCTGGAGCTTGAGCTGCTCGGGGTCGGTGAGCGTCTTGGCCTCGCCCTTGTCCAGGATCGTCTCGAAGATCTGCTTGTCGTCGGCGTCGAACGCGCGAATCCAGCTACGGCCGTCGACGGCGGTGATCGTGACGACCACCTCGGCCGGGAACTCGGGGGCCTTGGTCGACGGCTCGGCCGGAGGCGGTGGGGGCGGCGGGGCCGGGGCGGTGGGGGCGGTCGTGGGCGGCGCGACCCGCGACGCGGTCTCCTTCTTGTCGTCGTCGGCGCGACCGCCGGCGAGCTGGACGAACGCGAAGATCAGCACGATGACCACGGCGACGCCCATGGCCAGGGTCCAGTTCGGCCGGCGGTATTCGATCGATTTGCGGGGGGAGTCGAAGATCTCGGTCGGACGGGGCGTGCTGGTGCCGCCGACCGTGTGGTTGTACTCGGCGATCAGTGGCTCGGGATCCAGGCCGGTCGCGCGGGCCAGGGTGCGGATGTGGCCGCGGGCGTAGAAGTCGCCGCCGCACGGTTCGAAGTCGTCCCGTTCGACGCCCTCGATGATGACCTGCCGGATGCGGGTGACCTCACTGAGCCGTTCGACAGTGAGACCGGCCCGCACTCGTGCCTCGGCGAGGCTCTGACCGATCGACACGATTCGCCCCTTATGCGTCATTCATCACGACTGACACCAATCATCACTTAAGTCAGATCATTCACCGCGCAACGTGGCCATAATCTGCTCGATTTCATCCGGTTTGATCAACACTTCGCGCGCCTTGGAGCCTTCGCTGGGTCCGACGATGTCCCGGCTCTCCATCAGGTCCATCAGCCGCCCGGCCTTCGCGAAGCCGACCCGCAGCTTGCGCTGGAGCATCGAGGTCGAGCCGAACTGGGTGGAGACCACCAGTTCGACCGCCTGGCAGAGCAGGTCGAGGTCGTCGCCGACCTCCTCGTCCACCTGCTTCTTGCGATCCGGCGCGGCGGTGACCTCCTCGCGGTACTCCGGCTGGAGTTGCTCCTTGCAGTGCCGGGCGACCGCGTCGATCTCCTCCTCGGTGACGTAGGCGCCCTGCATGCGGATCGGCTTGCTCGCGCCCATCGGCAGGAACAGCGCGTCGCCCTTGCCGATCAGCTTCTCCGCGCCGGGCTGGTCCAGGATCACCCGGCTGTCCGCCAGCGAGGAGGTGGCGAACGCGAGTCGGGACGGCACGTTGGCCTTGATCAGCCCGGTCACCACGTCGACGCTGGGCCGCTGGGTGGCCAGTACCAGGTGGATGCCCGCCGCGCGGGCGAGCTGGGTGATCCGCACGATCGAGTCCTCGACGTCGCGCGGGGCGACCATCATCAGGTCGGCCAACTCGTCCACGATCACCAGCAGGTACGGATACGGCTGCGCCTCGCGCTCGCTGCCCGGCGGCATCTTGAGCTTGCCCGCGCGCACCGCGACGTTGAAGTCGTCCACATGCCGGAAGCCGAAGTTGGCCAGGTCGTCGTAGCGCATGTCCATCTCGCGCACGACCCACTGGAGCGCCTCGGCGGCCTTCTTCGGGTTGGTGATGATCGGCGTGATCAGGTGCGGGATGCCCTCGTAGGTGGTCAGTTCGACCCGCTTGGGGTCGACCAGCACCATCCGCACCTCCTCCGGCGTGGCACGCATCATGATCGAGGTGATCAGGCCGTTGATGCAGCTCGACTTGCCCGCGCCGGTGGCGCCCGCGACCAGCAGGTGCGGCATCTTGGCCAGGTTGGCCACCACGTCGTTGCCCTCGACGTCCTTGCCGAGCGCGGCGATCATCGGATGCGCGTCGCCGCTCGCGGTGTCCGAGGCCAGGATGTCGCCCAGGCTGACCATCTCGCGGTCGGTGTTGGGAATCTCGATGCCGACCGCGGACTTGCCCGGGATCGGGCTGATGATCCGCACGTCGGCGCTGGCCACCGCGTACGCGATGTTCTTGGCGAGCGCGGTGATCCGCTCCACCTTGACCGCCGGGCCCAGTTCGATCACGTAGCGGGTCACCGTCGGGCCCCGGGAGAAGCCGGTGACCTGCGCGTCCACGTTGAACTGCTCGAACACCTTGGACAACGCGGCGACCACGTCGTCGTTGGCCTTGCTGCGGGCCTTGGCCGGCGGGCCCTTCTCGAGCAGCGACGGGCCGGGCAGGTGGTACGTGATATCGCCGGACAGCCGCAACTGCTCGCTGCGCGGCGGCGCGGGCGTGTGCGCCGGCGCGTCGGCGCCGCGCGCCCGCAGGTCGGTGACCACCCGGGCGGCGGCGGCCTTGCGCGAGCGCGCGGGGGGTACGACCAGGCCCGCGTCGTTCGCGTCCAGCGCCGCGGCGGCGGCCGCGGCCACGTCGATCGCGTCCGGCTGGCCGGGGGCGGCGCCCGGCCGGCGGCGCGGTCGGGTCTTGCGGACCGGCGCGGCGGCGGGTGGCGCGTCGTCCTCGTCGAAGCCGGCGAAGCCGCTCGGGCGCTCGTCCTCGTCGAGCGGCGCGGGCTCGGGCCCCTCGATGAAGCCGAGGAAGACCCCGAGCCGCTCGGGGACCGCGTTGATCGGCGTGGCGGTCACCACGAGCAGGCCGAACACGATCAGCAGCACCAGGAGCGGCACCGCGACCCAACGGGTCACCAGGTGCACGGGCGGGGTCGCGAAGGCCCAACCGACCAGGCCGCCGGCGTCGCGCATCGCGGCCGCGCCGTCGCCGGGTTGCGGGGTCCCGCAGCCGACGTGGATCAGCCCGAGCACGCTGCACACCAGCGCCGTGCAGCCGATCATGATCCGGCCGGTGGCGTCCTTCTGGTCGGGGTGGCGCATCACCCGCACGCCCAGCGCGCCGACCAGGAACGGCACCAGCAGGTCGAGCCGGCCCACCAGGCCCGCGACGACCGCGTTGACCGCCTCGCCGACCGCGCCGTCGATGGTGCCCCACGCGCCGGCCGCGATGACTATGGCCAGGCCGAGCAGGGCCAGTCCCAGGCCGTCCCGGCGGTGCGCCGGGTCCAGCCCGCGCGCGCCGGAGCCGATTCCGCGCGCGGCCGAGCCGAACGCGTGGGCCAGGCCCAGCCACAGCCGCTTGAGCCCCTTCCCGAGCAACGCGGGTACCCCGCCGAGCAGTTTCGGCGGAGGCGGAGGGGGTGGAGCGGGTTTCTTGGCGGCAGCCTTCTTCTTCGCGGCCGTGCGCGGTTGCGCTCCGCCGCCGGACGCACGTGTGGCCATGTTCCGAGGTTACCGGTGGACCCTTCACACCTCATGCGTCCCAGCCCGGAGGGCGCGCGTGTCGGATCCGCGCGCCGATTCCGGGCCCGAGCGGCCCCGAGCCCCGACCGGGCCGCACAGGGTCCGGTCGGGGCTCGGGGTCACCGGGTCAGGCGTCCGCCTCGCCGGTGTCCGGTGCCGGTACCAGCGGCGGGCCGCCGTGCCCGGCCGCGGCCGGGGCGAGGGCGTCGAGCGCGGCGCGCATCCGGGCCACCCGGCGGCGGAGTTGACTCGCCGAGGCGGCCAGGATCGGATCGTCCGCCGACTCGACCTGCTTGGCCATGCCGTCGGCCTGCTCCTCGACCGAGGCCAGCCGCGCGGACAACTCCGCGATCACGTCCGCCCCGGCCCGGTCGCCACCGGCCACTCCTTCGAGCCGCCCACGCAGCAACGCGGCCTGCTCGCGCAGTTGGCAGTTCTTCTTGTACAGGTCCACGAACACGGAGACCTTGGCCCGCAGCACCCACGGGTCGAACGGCTTGGAGATGTAGTCGACGGCACCGGCCGCGTAGCCGCGGAAGGTGTGGTGCGGACCGTGATTGATCGCGGTCAGGAAGATGATCGGGATGTCCCGGGTCTTCTCCCGGCGCTTGATGTGCGCGGCGGTCTCGAAACCGTCCATGCCGGGCATCTGGACGTCGAGCAGGATCACCGCGAACTCGTCCGTGAGCAGCGCCTTGAGGGCTTCCTCGCCCGAATGCGCCCGGACCAGGGTCTGGTCCAGCGCGGACAGGATCGCCTCCAGGGCGAGCAGATTCTCCTGACGGTCATCGACCAGGAGGATCTTGGCCTTCTCCGTCATGGCCCACCCTCTTCGATCCGACACGGTGGGTGACCCCGCGTATCGGTCGGCTCCACTCGTCCTTGTGCATCTTTTCGGTTTACGCGGCCCTGAATGACACAGCCTCGATCGACACGGTTTCGCTCGACCCGACCTTCGCCGTGGCCGTCCCGGCGCACACCACACCGGTCGAGCACACGTTCCGGGTGGTGCTCGTCCCGGTCATGGTAGTGGTCAGGCGATCCGCTCGGCAGGTATTCCGACACAGACGACCGCATGGTGTCACCACGCCTCGACCCACGGTCGCGACAACACCGCATCGACCCCTCCGCCCCTTCAACGTCGCTCGGTCCGTTCGGGTTCCATCATGGGGCGCCGGCCGCCCGGGAAGCGAACTAGTGGTCGAGCCAAGTCCGGATGAGTCCCAACAAGTGCCGCGTGTCGACCGGCTTGGCGACGTAGTCGGACGCCCCGGAGTCGATGCTCTTCTCCTGATCCCCCTTCATCGCCTTCGCCGTCAACGCGATGATCGGCAGCCCGGCGTACTGCGGCATCCGGCGAATCGCCGAAGTCGTGGCGTATCCGTCCATCTCCGGCATCATCACGTCCATCAGCACGATCGCGATGTCGTCGTGCGCCTGGAGCACCTCGATGCCCTCGCGGCCGTTCTCCGCGTACAGCACACTCAGCCCGTACTGCTCCAGCACGCTGGTCAGCGCGAACACGTTGCGCACGTCGTCGTCGACGATCAGCACCCGCTCGCCGTCGAAGGTGCCCTCGAACGGCTCGACCACCGGCTTGGCCGGGACCATGTGGTCGGGGCGGACCGGGGCGGTGGCGCCCGTCACCGCCCGGGTCAGCCCGTCCGGGGTGGAGACCCGCTGGAGCAGCACGATCCGACGTCGATAGCCGCGCAGCCGCCCCGACTCGGAGCGGGTCGGCCGGTGCGGGACGTGCACCACGACCGGCAGGTTCTGCAACTCGGGCCGGGAGGCGACCGCGTCCAGCACCTGCCAGGCCCCCTCGTCGGCCAGCCGCAGGTCCACCACCAGGCACGCGGGCGGCGCCTCGGCGAGCAGCCGGACCGCCTCCCCCTCGTCGCCGGCCGCGGTCACCTCGATCGCCCCGTTCATCGCGGCCAGCGCGCCGGCCAGCAGGGCCCCGTCGGAGCGCGGGGTCTCCACCACCAGCACCCGGCGCGGGACCGGGTCGCCCTTGTCCTCGTCCACCTCCTCGCCGTCGGCGAGGAGGTCGGGGGCGTCGCTGAGCAGCGGGGTGGACGGCGCGGCGGCGGGCAGCGCCGGCCGGTACGGCGTCGGGGCGAGCTCGGTGTGCCGGTCGTGGCCCACCTCGTCGCCCGGGACCAGGACGCTGTCCAGCGGGAGGTAGAGGGTGAACGTGCTGCCTCGGCCCGGCATGCTCTCGGCGTGGATCTCGCCGCCGAGCAGCCACGCGATCTCCCGGCTGATCGACAGGCCCAGGCCGGTGCCGCCGTAGCGGCGGCTGGTGGTGCCGTCGGCCTGCTGGAACGCCTCGAAGATCACCTTGAGCTTGTCCACCGCGATGCCGATGCCGGTGTCGACCACCGAGAACGCCACCGCGTGTTCGGCGTTGTCCAACTCGGTGTTGGTCAGCGGGATGTCGTCCGTGAGCGTGATCAGCACCTCCACCGAACCGGAGTCGGTGAACTTGACCGCGTTCGAGAGCAGGTTGCGCAGCACCTGCTGCAGGCGCTGCTCGTCGGTGAACAGGATCCCGGGCACCGCGGGCGAGACGTGCACCGTGAAGTCGAGGTTCTTCTCCGAGGTCAGCGGCCGGATGGTCGCCTCGACGTAGTCCATGAGCTGGGCCAGCGCGATCCGCGCCGGCCGCACGTCCATCTTCCCGGCCTGCACCTTGGACAGGTCCAGGATGTCGTTGATCAGTTGCAGCAGGTCGGATCCGGCGCCGTGGATGGTCTCGGCGAACTCGACCTGCTTGCGGGTCAGGTTGCCCTCGACGTTGTCCGCGAGCAGCTTGGCCAGGATCAGCAGGCTGTTCAGCGGGGTGCGCAGCTCGTGCGACATGTTGGCGAGGAACTCGGACTTGTACTTGGAGGACAGCGCGAGTTGCTCGGCCCGCTCCTCCAGCGCCTGCCGGGCCTGTTCGATCTCCCGGTTCTTGATCTCGATGTCCCGGTTCTGCCGGGCGAGCAGCGCCGCCTTGTCCTCCAACTCGGCGTTGGAGTGCCGCAGTTCGCCCTGCTGGCGCTGGAGCTCCTCGGAGCGTTCCTGGAGTTCCTCGGTCAGCCGCTGCGATTCGGCCAGCAACATCTCGGTGCGCGAGTTCGCCATGATCGTGTTGACCGTGACGCCGATCTGCTCGTTGAGCTGCTCCAGGAAGTTGCGGTGCACCTTGGTGAACGGGCGGAACGAGGCGAGTTCGAGGACGCCGAGCAGTTGGTCCTCGAACAGCACCGGCAGCACGATCACGTTGGCCGGGGCGGCCTCGCCCAGGCCGGAGGCGATCTTGATGTAGCCGGGAGGCGCGTCCAGGATCAGGATCGAGCGCTTCTCCAGCGCGGCCTGGCCGACCAGGGACTGGCCGAGCCGGAAGCGGGTGGGCACCCCGCCGCCGTCCTGGTAGCCGTAGGAGGCGATCAGCCGCAGCTCGACCACGTCCTCCTGGGTCAACTCGGCCAGGAAGAACGCGCCGTGCTGGGCGTCCACGACCGGGGTGAGCTCGCTCATGATCAGCGCGGCGACCGCCATCAGGTCGCGGCGGCCCTGCATGAGACCGGAGATCCGGGCCAGGTTGGTCTTGAGCCAGTCCTGTTCGCGGTTGGCCCGGGTGGTCTCGCGCAGGTTGTAGATCATCTGGTTGATGTTGTCCTTGAGCTCGTCGAGCTCTCCGGACGCGTCCACCGCGATCTGCAGGGACAGGTCGCCGCGGGTCACCGCGGTGGCCACCTCGGCGATGGCCCGCACCTGGCGGGTCAGATTGCCGGCCAACTCGTTGACGTTCTCCGTGAGTTGCTTCCACGTCCCGGAGACGCCCTCGACCTCGGCCTGGCCGCCGAGCATGCCCTCGGTGCCCACCTCGCGGGCCACTCGGGTGACCTCGCCGGCGAACGCCGACAACTGGTCGACCATCGTGTTGATGGTGGTCTTGAGTTCGAGCATCTCGCCGCGCGCGTCCACGTCGATCTTCTGCGACAGGTCGCCGCCCGCGATCGCGGTGGTCACCTTGGCGATGTTGCGGACCTGGCCGGTGAGGTTGTTCGCCATCGAGTTGACGTTGTCGGTCAGGTCCTTCCAGGTGCCCGAGACACCGGGGACGTGCGCCTGGCCGCCCAGGATGCCCTCGGTGCCCACCTCGCGGGCGACCCGGGTGACCTCGTCGGCGAACGCGCGCAGCGTGTCCACCATCGTGTTGATGGTGCCCGCGAGACCCGCCATCTCGCCCTTGGCCTCGACCGTGCTCTTCTGCGACAGGTCGCCGTCGGCGACGGCGGTGGCCACCTGGGCGATGTTGCGGACCTGGGACGTCAGGTTGTTGGCCATGACGTTGACGTTGTCGGTCAGGTCCTTCCAGATGCCGGACACCCCACGCACCCGCGCCTGCCCGCCCAGGCGGCCCTCGGTGCCCACCTCGCGGGCCACCCGGGTCACCTCGTCGGCGAACGCGGAGAGCTGGTCGACCATCGTGTTGACGGTCTCCTTCAGCTCCAGGATCTCGCCCCGGGCGTCCACGGTGATCTTCTTGGACAGGTCGCCGGTGGCCACCGCCGTGGTCACGTCGGCGATGCTGCGCACCTGGCCGGTCAGGTTGCCGGCCATCACGTTGACCGACTCGGTGAGGTCCTTCCAGGTGCCGGAGACGCCCTTGACGTCGGCCTGGCCGCCGAGCCTGCCCTCCGTGCCCACCTCGCGGGCCACCCTGGTCACCTCGTCGGCGAAGCCGGAGAGCTGGTCGACCATGGTGTTCACGGTGTTCTTGAGTTCGAGGATCTCGCCGCGCGCGTCCACGGTGATCTTCTGCGACAGGTCGCCCCGGGCCACCGCCGTGGTGACCTGGCCCAGACTGCGCACCTGTTCGGTGAGGTTCCCGGCCATCGAGTTCACCGAGTAGGTGAGGTCGCGCCAGACGCCGGCCACGCCGAGCACCTGGGCCTGCCCGCCCAGACGGCCCTCGGTGCCCACCTCGCGCGCCACCCGGGTCACCTCGTCGGCGAACGCGGACAACTGGTCGACCATCGTGTTGACGGTGTTCTTGACCTCGAGGATCTCGCCGCGCGCGTCGACGTCGATCTTCTTGGACAGGTCGCCGCGCGCGACCGCCGTGGTCACCTCGGCGATGTTGCGGACCTGGGCGGTCAGGTTGCCCGCCATGAAGTTCACCGAGTCGGTCAGGTCGAGCCAGACGCCGGCGACGCCCGGGACGACCCGGGCCTGACCGCCCAGACGCCCCTCACCGCCTACCTCGCGGGCGACGCGGGTGACCTCCGAGGCGAACGCGGAGAGTTGGTCCACCATCGTGTTGACGGTGTTCTTGAGCTCCAGCATCTCGCCGGAGACGTCGACCGTGATCTTCTGCGACAGGTCGCCTCGGGCCACCGCGGTGGAGACCTGGGCGATGTTGCGGACCTGGCCGGTCAGGTTGCCGGCCATCACGTTCACCGAGTCGGTCAGGTCCTTCCACGTGCCGGCCACGCCGGACACCTGGGCCTGCCCGCCCAGGATGCCCTCGCTGCCCACCTCGCGGGCGACCCGGGTCACCTCCGAGGCGAACGCGGACAACTGGCCGACCATGGTGTTGACGGTGTTCTTGAGCTCCAGCATCTCGCCGGAGACGTCCACGGTGATCTTCTGCGACAGGTCGCCCTGGGCGACCGCCGTGGTCACCCCGGCGATGTCGCGGACCTGCGCGGTGAGGTTGAAGAAGGCGGTGTTGACCGAGTCGGTCAGGTCCTTCCAGATGCCCGCGCCGCCGGGTACCTGGGCCTGGCCGCCCAGCCGCCCCTCGAAGCCGACCTCGCGGGCGACCCGGGTCACCTCGGACGCGAACGTGCGCAGCGTGCCGGTCATCGCGTTGATCGTCTCGGCGAGTTGGGCCATCTCGCCGCGCGCGGACACGGTGATGGTCTGCGACAGGTCGCCGTACGCGACCGCCTTGGTCACCTGCGCGATGTCGCGCACCTGGGCGGTGAGGTTGCCGGCCATGATGTTGACCGAGTCGGTGAGGTCCTTCCAGGTCCCGGAGACCCCCTCCACCCGCGCCTGGCCGCCCAGGCGGCCCTCGGTGCCCACCTCGCGGGCCACCCGGGTCACCTCCTGGGCGAAGCCGGAGAGCTGGTCGACCATCGTGTTGACGGTCTCCTTCAGCTCCAGCATCTCGCCGGCCACCTCGACGGTGACCGTGCGGGAGAGGTCGCCCTTGGCCACCGCGGTGGTCACCAGCGCGATGTCGCGCACCTGGAGGGTCAACCGGCTGGCCATCGTGTTGACCGAGTCGGTGAGGTCCTTCCAGCTCCCGGACACCCCGCGCACCCGCGCCTGGCCGCCGAGCTTGCCCTCGGTGCCCACCTCGCGGGCCACCCGGGTGACCTCGTCGGCGAACGCGCTGAGCTGGTCCACCAGACCGTTGGCGGTACGGCCCATCCGCAGGAACTCGCCCCGCAGCGGCTGCTCGGCGATCCGCAGGTCCATCCGCTGGGACAGATCGCCCTCGGCGACCGCGGCCAGCACCCGGCCGACCTCGACCGTCGGCCGGACCAGGTCCTCCACGAGCGCGTTCGCCGCGTCGATGCTGGTCGCCCACGCGCCCTCGCCCGGTCCGGGGTCCAGTCGCTCGGTGAGTTTGCCCTCACGGCCGACCACCCGGCGGACCCGGGCCAGCTCACCGGACAGGTGCTGGTTGCGCTCGACCATGTCGTTGAACACGACGGCGATCTCGGACATGATCCCGTCGCCGGAGACCGTCAGGCGCTTGCGGAAGTTGCCGTCGCGGACGCCGGTCAGCGCCGCCAGCAGACGACGCAGATCCTGCTCGTCGTGCCGGCTCCGGGCGGCCGTCGTCCGTGCCTGCCCTGGGGAAGCCTTCGCCATCTCGCATTTCCTCCGCCGGACCGATTCGCCGCGACCGCTCGTGCTCCCGGCCGCTTGCCATCGACAGTCTTTCACTCACAGGGTTGAGAGCAGAGGCGGTCCGGGAGGATGGTGCTTGTCATCCGGAAAGTGTGGGCTCGAAAGGCTCGCTCGGCCGGAACTTCTGTCGGAATCGTGACGGATCCGTCACTGTTTGGAAGGGGTCCGCCCGATCGTCCGAAACCGATAGGGTGCGAATCTGCCGGACTGTGGAGCCGGATTCGTCACCGCAGCCGCCGTTCGTCGCAGATGCGGGAGTGTATGGATCAGGGAACGAGCATGCTCATCACTGCCCGGATGAGCGCTGCCTTCGCACCCGAGGGCAGGTCCGTGGCGGCCGCGCGCTCGTTCGTCCGCAAGACGCTCAGCGACTGGGACGCCGGCGACGTCGTGGACGACGCCGTACTGCTGACCAGTGAGTTGGTCACCAATGCGATCGTGCACGCGGGTACCTCGGCCGAGGTCTCGTGCGTGCGCTACGACGGCGGCGTACAGATCGAGGTCACCGACCACTACCCCAGCCGCGAGCTGCCCGAGCCCGCCACCGGGTTCGACGACGGCGACGAGAGCGGGCGCGGCCTGTTCCTGTCCGCGTCGTTGGCCTCGGCGTGGGGCGTCGAGTACGCCAAGAACGTCAAGCGCGTGTGGTTCCGGCTCGAACTGCCCGACCCGGTCTCGGCGACCAGCTCGGCGGGGCCGCTGCTGCCGGTCAACGCGCTGCCCGACGCCACGGTGCCGGTCGGCGTGGCCGTGCTGCACGCGGACGCCTCGCGCAAGGTGACGCACTGGAGCTCCGAGGCGTCCGAGCTGTTCGGCCTCACCGACGACGAGGCGATCGGCATGGCGCTGAACGACCTGGTCGCGTGGCCGCAGACACCCGGTACCGAGCTGACCCTGGACGAGATGCTGGAGCTGTCCCGCTGGCAGGGCGGCTACGACATCCGCGCCGCGAACGGGGTCGCCTCCCGGGTGTTCGCCTCCCATGTGCGCCTGCGCGACGCGGGCGGCGAGCCGGCCCTGGTCGCGCTGCTGGTGCCCGCCCAGGCGCGGGCCGTGCTGGAGCACCGGGACGGGTCCCGCGGCCGGGCGGGCGGTGCGGTGCCGGTGGACAGCGAGTGGGACGGCATCGACGGGCTCAGCCGGCTGGGTCTGGAGGACCTGCTGCAGCGCGCCGTCGAACGGGCCCGCGACCTGCTCGACGCGGACGCCGCGTTCGTGCTGCTGGCCACCGACGACGAGAGCGAGATGGAGGTGCGCGCCACCACCGGCCTGGCCGGCGCCGCGCACCGGTTGTCCCGGGTGCCGGTGGAGACCTCGGTGGGCCGCTACGGCTCGGCCCGGATGCCCGCGGTGCACGAGGACCTGGAGGCCGGGCCCGACGCGGTGCCGATCCTGCAGGACACCCGGATGCGCTCGGCGGTGACCGTCCCGCTCAAGGTCGAGGGCCGGCTGACCGGCACGCTCGGCGTCGCCTCCGAATCCGCCGCGCGCTTCGACAACGACGACGCGGCCCGGCTCCAGCGCGCCGCCGACCGGGTCTCGCTGACCGTGGAGAGCGCCCGGCTGTCCGAACTCGAACGTGTCCGCCGGGGCTCGCTGTCCTTCCTCGCCGAGGCGTCCGACCTGCTCGCGGGCACCCTGGACCCGGAAATGACGCTGGCGATGATCGCCCAGATCGTGGTGCCCCGGCTCGGCACGTGGTGCGCGGTCCACACCGGCGAGTCGCACGCGCCGGTGCTGAGCGTGGTGTGGCACGCCGACGAGATGCGGATCGACGACCTGCGCGCGCTGCTCGATCGGGCGGAGCCGCCCCGCGCCCAGCCCACCCCGGGCGCGCGCCGCTGGCTGGGCCTGCGGCACCTGGACCCGGAGGTCGTCCGCGAGCACGCCGACCTGGTCACCGGCGAGGCGGTCACCCTGCCGCTGGTCGCCCGCGGCCGGGGCATCGGCATGCTGACCTTCGGCATCCTGGCCGGCGACCGCTTCCGCCGGGACACCCTGGAGCTGGCCGAGGACCTGTCCCGGCGCGCCGCGCTGGCGATGGACAACGCCCGGCTGTACTCCGAGCGCAACTCGACCAGCCAGGCCCTCCAGCGCAGCCTGCTGCCGCCGGAGCTGCCCAAGGTCCCGGGCGTCGACGTCGAGGTGGTCTACCAGGCCTCCGGCGAGGGCAACGAGGTCGGCGGCGACTTCTACGACCTGTTCACCATCGGCGACGACAAATGGGGCTTCGCGATCGGCGACGTGTGCGGCACCGGTCCCGAGGCGGCCGCGGTCACCGGGCTGGCCCGCCAGGCCCTGCGGCTGCTGACCCGCGAGGGGCTGTCGGTACCGGCCGTCCTGCAGCGGCTGAACACCGCCATCCTGGAGGAGGGACCGCGCAGCCGGTTCCTGACCCTGCTGCACGGCCACATCACCCACCGCGAGGGCGGCGGCATTCGGCTCAGCCTGGTCTCCGCGGGACACCCGCTCCCGTTGCGCCTGCGCCCCGACGGCACGGTCACCGCGGTGGCCACGCCACAACCCCTGCTGGGTGTGCTGGACGAGGTCGATCTGGTCCTGGAGACGGTGGACCTGGACCCGGGCGACGTCCTGGTCTGCGTCACCGACGGTGTCACCGAACGCCGCGAGGGCACCCGCATGCTCGGCGACGACGGCTTGGCCGAGGTGCTCGGCGGCTGCACCGGACTGACCGCGGGCGCGGTCGCGACCCGCATCCACCGCGCGGTCGAGCAGTTCGCCGAGGAACAGGCCCGGGACGACATGGCCATCCTGGTCCTGCGGGTCTCCGGCGAGGACTGACCGCGAAGAGCGGCCCCTCCCCGACGAACCCGGCCGCCAGGGCCGCCGGCCGCTCCGGAAGCCGGGAGCCGGCGGCCCTGGCGCCCGTCTTCACCTTCTCGTCGGGCTCCGCGGCGTGAGCGCGGCGAGGAGGCCGCGGGGCGGATGGCGTGCGTCGGTGTCCCGGAGAAACGCCCGAGTCGTGGTCGCGTTCGGGTGACTCTTCGGGACGGCGAGAGCGGCGAGGAGCCCGACAGGCGGATGCGGCGCCGGGCGTCGTGGGGCTCGGCGGGAGATCGAGGACAGGCCCGAGGCCACCGGATCCGGTGGGTACGCCGGCGGCGCCGGGCTCAGGCGGCGTCCGGGTCGAGGCGGCCCGTCGACCAGCGTTGTTCGCCCTCCTGCCAGGTGTCGGTGACACGAAGGCCCGCGGCTCTCGCGACGCCGGCCGAGGCGAGGTTGGCCGGGTGGATGTGCGCGCGGACCTCCTCGACGCCGTGCGCGCGCAACCAGGCCACCCATGCGAGCACCGCCTCCTTGGCGATGCCCAGGCCCTGCCACGCGCCGCCCACGACCCAGGCCGCCTCGGCGACCGGACCGGGACCGACCGTGGCCTGGACCGTGCCCACCAGGCACTCCCCCGCGCGCAGCCGGATCACGCGGTTCAACCAGACCACCTCGGGATCGGGCGAACCCTTCGCCCAGCGCTCGTATCGAGCCCGCAGCGCCGCCGGATCCTCCGGTTCGCCGCCGATGAAGGTGTGCAGCGCCGGATCACCGAGCACTTCGGCCATCTCCTCGGCGTGATCGACCTCGACCGGGATCAGGTCCAGCCGATCGGTGCGCACCCACGCCGTCTCGTTCACGTTCATCGCCGCAGCATGCCGGCGCTCAGGCGGCGATGTCGCCGGCGTTTCCACGCGCGCGCAGCCGCAACTCCGACCCGATCCGGGCGACCGTGGCCGCCGGGTCCCGGCGCACCTGCGCCGTCGGGCACTCCAGCACCAGCCAGCCCTGTCCGGCGATGCTCCGGTGCCGTGCCCGCACCCACTGCCGATCCGCCGTCAGCTCCACCCCGACCCGCGCCGCGGGCCAGGCCAGCGGGAAGCGGCCGATGATCCGGCCGAACGCCGAGCGGAGCTCCCACCCGACCTCGACCGGCGGCAGCCCAGCGCCCAGCAGCGCCAGCCGCAGTCGGGTCTCGTCCTCGTTCGCGCCGCGCCCGTCGGCCAGCCGCACCGCCTCGGCGAGCCGGCAGCGCCCCGGATGACCGGCGTAGCGCCCGAGCAGCCCGGCCAACGCGCCGGCCGGGATCAGGCCGGCCCGCAGGAAGGCGTCGAGCACCACCACGCCGGTGTCCCGATCCGAGGCCCGGACCAGGTCCGCCGCCGTCCGGGTCGGCGAGGTGACCGGGATCCCGCCCGACCACACCACCTCCCCGGCCGCCAATGCCATGACCCGGGCCCGGCAGCCGTGCCGGCGGGGCAAAGCCGCCCCCACCGGCACGACCACCTCGATCGGTGCCGTGCGCCGAGCCTCGTCCCGGGGATCCGCCGGAACGCGCACGCCGTGCAACCACGCTGCGGTGCGCCCACAGACCACGGCCCCGCGGGGCAGAACCATGACCGCGGCCCGGGCTCGCACCGCCGGCGTGTCCACGACGTGCGCTCCGACGTAGACCCCGTGTATGACCCGACGCACGTCGCCGTCGCGCACCAGGCGCCGGACGACCGACCGGCCGACCCCGTGGCGGGCCGCGACGGCGAGGGTGAAGGGTTGGGACAACAGGGCGGAAAGGTCGGTCGGCGTCATGCGGGTCAGTGTGCGCGCGTCCCCTCCGCGCGTGCCGCCCGTCGTCCACAGCCCCCGGGATGAGTGTGACCATCACACCCGGCCTGTGCACGGCGCGTGGCCCGAACCGCCCCCTCGGTCCGGCCCCCGGCCGACCCGCGACGCCCCTTCGCCCCGCCTCCCGGCCTCACCCGCCCGCTCAGCCGATGCCGATCGCCGGTTCCGCCGCCTTGCCGCAGCCCTTCTTCGCGCGGTAGAGCACCTTCCAGGTGGCCGCGTCCGTGACCCCCGACGGATCGAGGCCGCTGCACTTCTGCACCCAACGGACCCCGTCCGCGGTGGCCGCGTCGAACACGCCGCTCACCGGCAGGTCCCCGGGGGCACCGGACCTCGTGTCGACCAGGCACTGCACCTGGGCGACCGCGTCGTCCCGATCCCCTTCACGCAACTCCGGCCGGTTGTCCTTGGCCACGTGATCGCAGCGCGTGGCGGCCGCCGCCGGCGACCCGGGGCCCGTCATCCCCGTGCCCAGACCCAGCGCCGCGCACGAGGTCAGCGCGATCGCCGCGACCCGCCCCCGACGCCGCAGCCCGGGCCGGGCCGAGGGCGGCCGAGGCGCCGGAATCGGCGGGCTCTGCGGGGTCGGCGGCTCCGCACCCCGTCGCGGTCCGCCGCAGCGCCGGTTCCGCTGTACCGCATTCATCTCTGCTCCCGACTGTCGATCCTGTCGACCCGTGTCGACCTGTCCAGCGCCCGAAGGACCGTGTGTCCTCCGAACACGACCGACGTTAGGAGCCGGCAACGGCACCCCCGAGAGGTACGAAAACCCGACTTCCACACCGCAAAATCGGACCGAATGTCGGTATTGCCGCCCCAGTTCCGGCACCCTCCCCACCGAAATCGACACCCGGCGCCCACCCCCGAGTCCTCTCATCCCGCACAACCGGTCGAGAACCCGCCGCCGCCACCGACCACAACCGAGAACCGACAGCCACCACCCCAACCGCCGCCCACACACACGACAAGCCCCACCACCAGCCACCGACAACCGGCCACCGGCCACCGGCCACCGGCAACCGGCAACAAAGGGCCCGCTACGAAGAATTCGTAGCGGGCCCGCGCAAACCGTCGGCGAGGTCTCAGACCTCCACGACCACCGGCAGGATCATCGGCCGGCGCCGGTAGGTGTCGGACACCCACTTGCCCACGATCCGGCGCACCTGCTGCTGGAGCTGATACGGCTCCGCCACACCGTCGGCGGCCGCCTTCTGCAACATCTCCTCGATCTTCGGGATCACCGCGTCGAAGCGGGCGTCGTCGATGCCCGATCCACGCGCGGTGATCGTCGGTCCGCCGACCACCTTGCCGGAGGAGGAGTCCACGGCGAGGAACACGGACACGAAACCCTCCTCGCCCAGGATCCGACGATCCTTGAGCGAGGACTCGGTCACGTCGCCCACGGACAAACCGTCCACGTAGACGTACCCGGCCTGCACCTTGCCGGTGATCTTGGCGACACCGTTGACCAGGTCCACGGTGAGGCCGTCCTCGGCCAGTACCACCCGGTCCTTGCGCACGCCCGTCTTGATGCCCAGGTCGGCGGCGGCGCGCAGGTGGCGCCACTCGCCGTGCACCGGCATCAGGTTGCGCGGCCGGGTGAGGTTGAAGAAGTACAGCAGCTCGCCGGCCGAGGCGTGGCCGGAGACGTGCACCTTGGCGTTGCCCTTGTGCACGACCTTGGCGCCCCAGCGGGTCAGCCCGTTGATCACCCGGTAGACCGAGGTCTCGTTGCCCGGGATCAGCGAGGACGCGAGCACCACGGTGTCGCCCTCGACGATCCGGATCTGCTGGTGCGAGCGGTTGGCCATCCGCGACAGCGCCGCCATCGGCTCGCCCTGCGAGCCGGTGCACACGAGCACGACCTCGTCCGGCGGCAGGTCGTCCAACGTCTTGACGTCCACGACCAGCCCGGCGGGAATCTTCAGATAGCCGAGGTCCCCGGCGATCTTCATGTTGCGCACCATCGAGCGGCCGACGAAGGCGACCTTGCGCTCGTAGGCGTAGGCGGTGTCCAGCACCTGCTGGATGCGGTGCACGTGGCTGGCGAAGCTGGCCACGATGATCCGCTGGTCGGCGTCCGCGAAGACCCGGTCGAGCACGCTCGCGATGTCCCGCTCGGCCGGGATGAAGCCGGGCACCTCGGCGTTCGTGGAGTCCACGAGCAGCAGGTCGATGCCCTCGGTGCCCAGCCGCGCGAACGCGGGCAGGTCGGTCAGCCGGTTGTCCAGCGGCAACTGGTCCATCTTGAAGTCGCCGGTGTGCACGACGGTGCCGGCCTCGGTCCGGATGGCCAGCGCGAGCGCGTCCGGGATCGAGTGGTTCACCGAGATGAACTCGCACTCGAACGGACCCAGGCGCTCGATGTCGCCTTCCTTGACCTCGAGCGTGTACGGCCGGATCCGGTGCTCGGTGAGCTTGGCCTCGATGAACGCGAGGGTCAGCTTCGACCCGATCAGCGGGATGTCGGCCTTCTCCCGCAGCAGGTACGGGACCGCACCGATGTGGTCCTCGTGGCCGTGCGTCAGGATGATCGCCTCGATGTCGTCGAGACGATCCCGGATCGAGCTGAAGTCCGGCAGGATGAGGTCGACTCCGGGCTGCTCCTCCTCGGGGAACAGCACCCCGCAGTCGACGATCAGCAGTCGGCCGTCGAACTCGAAGACGGTCATGTTCCGGCCGATCTCGCCGAGACCACCCAGCGGGGTGATCCGAAGGCCGCCCTTGGGCAGCACCGGCGGCGGGCCGAATTCGGGATGGGGATGGCTCAAGTTCTCTCCTCGCCACGTGCCGCCGCCCGGCCGTCGTGGACGGCCGGACGGGGACGCGCAAAAGCTCGTGTTCGGCCCGGGCGGATGTGGTACCCGCCCGGGGCACTACTTACAGATATTCCTGTTTACAGCTCTACCCCACCCGCCGAGAGATCCTGCCTAAGCTGCGCGATCTGGGCCTTGGAGGCCTCGATCAGCGGCAGCCGCAGCGGCCCGGCGGGCAGGCCCTGCAATCCCAGAGCGGCCTTGGTGAGGATCACGCCCTGGGTACGAAAAATGCCGGTGTACACCGGAAGAAGACGCTGGTGGATCTCGCGCGCCTTGGCGACGTCGCCGCCGACGTAGGCGTCGATCATCGCGCGGAGCTCCGCCGAGACGAGATGCCCGACCACGCTCACCACACCGACCGCGCCGATGGACAGGAGCGGCAGGTTCAGCATGTCCTCACCGCTGTAGTACACCATGTCGGTGCTCGCCAGCACCCGGCTCGCGGACGCGAGGTCGCCCTTGGCGTCCTTGTTCGCCACGATCCGCGGGTGCTCGGCGAGCCGGATCAGCGTCTCGGTCTCGATCGGCACGGCGCTGCGGCCGGGGATGTCGTACAGCATCACCGGCAGGTCGCCGGCGTCGGCGACGGTGGTGAAGTGCCGGTACAGGCCCTCCTGCGGGGGCTTGTTGTAGTACGGCGTGACCACGAGCAGACCGTGCGCGCCGGCGGCCTGTGCCTGCCGGGCCAGTTCGACCGAGTGCCGGGTGTCGTTGGTGCCGACTCCGGCGATCACGAACGCGCGGTCGCCCACGGCCTCCAGGACCGCCCGGACCAGTCGCTCTTTCTCCGCGTCGCTCGTCGTGGGCGACTCGCCGGTGGTGCCGTTGACGACGAGTCCGTCGTTGCCGGCGTCGACAAGGTGGGAGGCCAGGCGCTGGGCGCCGGCAAGGTCGAGCGCACCGTCGGCCGTGAAGGGGGTCACCATCGCGGTGAGGACCCGGCCGAAGGGGGTCTGGGGGGTAGACGTCGGAGCCATGGCCCAAACGGTACCGGGCGCACACCTGACCTGCGGGTAGCACCCGCCCTATGAGACTTCGACGGCCCGTGCGGAGCAGTCCCGGCGTCGGCGCCGCACCGAGGCGGCCCGGACGCGCCCCGGACAAAAACAAGGACCAGGCGCTGCCCGCTCGGGGGTTCGAGCAGCGCCTGATCTCTTTCAGTATCGACCACTACGGGCGAAACCTTAGGGATTCGGGCGAAAAATTTCCGATGTCACCCTATGTGCCGATTTGACCACTCGGACGGCTCAACCCTACGGCGCGACGCGGCCGTTCGTGTTGAACGCCGCGTAGGTCAGCGGCATCAGCTCGGCCCACGCGGCCTCCATCCGCTCCGCCACCATCTCGATCTCGCGCTGCGGGAACGAGGGGAAGGTCGCGTCCTCGCGCTTGGTGCGCAACCCGAGGAAGTGCATCAGCGAACGCGCGTTGCAGGTCGCGTACATCGACGAGTACAGGCCCACCGGCAGCGTGGTGCGCGCCACCTCGCGCGCGACGCCCGCCTCCAGCATGCGCTGGTAGCCCGCGTAGGCGGCCTCGTAGGACTCGCGCGTCGCGTCGTCCACCGTCTTGTACTGCTCGGGGGTCCCGTCCACGAAGACATAGGCGCCGGGCTTGCCCTGCTGGACCAGCTTGCGGTCCTCGGCGGGCACGTAGAACACCGGCTGCAGCTCGCGGTAGCGGCCGCTTTCCTCGTTGTACGACCAGCCGACGCGGTGCCGGTGGAACTCGCGGAAGACGAAGATCGGCGCGCTCACGAAGAACGTCATCGAGTTGTGCTCGAACGGACTGCCGTGCTTGTCCCGCATCAGGAAGTTGATCAGCCCCTTGGACCGCGAGGCGTCCTTTTCGAGCTCGTCGAGGGACTTCTCCCCCGCCGTGGAGACCCGAGCCGCCCACAACACGTCCTGGTCGGCGGCGCTGTGCTTGATCAGCTCGACCGTGACGTCGCTGCGAAAGCGGATGGCGGACGGATTCTCCTGGGGTGTCTCGGTCACGCGGGGTGGCTCCTCGTCGATCTGATTCCGCTGGGGTGGGCGCCCAAGCCTAACCACGCCCGCCGACATCGCCGGACGCCGTGGCCGAGCCGCCGGCCGTCGGCGTGGACCGGGGCACCACGACGGTGGTCGGCTGCGTCGACGGACCCTCCGCGGGCCTGGTGGGAGCACCCGCGGGCAACCCCACCGAGGTCTCGAAGGACACCTTGTCCAGGCGGGACATGAACGGCTGCACCTGGATCAGCAGCTTGCCGACGTACTCCCGGGGCACCGCGAAGTTGTAGGTGATCACCGTGTCGGCGTTGCGCGCCGCCTGCTCCGGACCGCCGCGGGCCGGCCCGACCTTCGCCGCCGCGCACGGCAGCGCGTCGGGCCCGGCGTACAGCGTCACCGCGAACAGGTCGGCGAGCAGGTTCGAGCCGGTCCGGTTGGCGTAGCGGATCGGGACCGAGACGTCGACCGTCTCGCGCTTCTCGTTCGGCACGCTCGCGGTGCGGGTCACCACGAGCGGCAGCGTGGCCACCGTCAGACCGTTCGAGTAGGTGTGCGAGCCCTGCTTCTGCGGGACCTGGGCCGGCGGGGCGGCACCGCCGGTGGGCGGCGGCGCGCCCGGCGTCGAACCGCCCGTCGGGTTCTTGTCCGGCAGGTCCGGCGGGTTGCCGGTGGCGCCCGCGGGGGCCGCTTTCGGCTTCTCGTCGTCGATCGTCGGACCCACCATGCAGCCGCTCGCGAGCAGCGCGACCACCGCGCATGCCGGGGCGATTCGTCGGATCCGGACCCCCATGACCATCCTTCGCTGCCGCGCCCACCAGTCCTTGGCGGACAGCGTCGCACGCCGCGCACGAGGGCGGCAGCGCCTTCGGCGCGTGTCGCCCACGCGTGTGCGCGTTCGGCGAGCGCCGGACACGGGCCGCCCGCGCGCGCGAGAATCGGCCGAACTCGACGATGGGGGCGCCACATGACCGATCCGTACGTACGCCCGGCCCACGCCGGCGACGGTGCCGAGCTGGGTGCCGCGCATGCCCGGGCCTGGCACGACGCCTACACCGGTGTGTTGCCGGCGGCCGCGCTGGAGGCCGCGACACCCGACGCGCTGGCCGCCGAGTGGGAGGACGCGGCGGTCGCGCCACCGTCGCCCCGGCACCACCTGCTGGTCGCCTGCGCGGGCTCGACCGTGGCCGGCTTCGCGGCCCTGGTGCCCGGCTCGGACGAGGATCTCGACCCGGCGCGGGCGGGCGAGTTGGCGATCCTGGTGATCGACCCGCCGCGGCAGCGCGAGGGCCACGCGTCCCGGCTGCTGACGGCCGTTGTCGCGGACGCGGCGACGGACGGCGTGGAAACGTTGGTGACCTGGGTTCTGGAGAGCGACAAGCCGCTGTACGACTTTCTGGTCGGCACCGGTTGGGCGCCCGACGGCGCGACGCGCGAACTGTGGGTGGACGAGCCGGGCGGTTCGGTGATCCGACAGGTGCGATTGCACACGGCGGTGACCGATCCGCGGTGATCGGGAATCGGTGGGCGAAACGGCCGAGCGGCACGGCGAACACCACACCGATGTGCCATTGAACAAGGTAAGTCAGCCGTCTTAACGTGGGCGCCGTGAGCCGATCTCCGACCCGCGAGCGCCTTCTGCTCACCGCCGAGCGGCTCTTCGCCGTGCACGGAATCGACGCGGTCTCGCTGCGACAGATCAGTGTCGCGGCGAGTCAGCGCAACAATTCCGCCGCGCAATACCACTTCGGCGACAAGGAGGAGCTGATCCGGGCGATCTTCGGATTTCGGCTCACCACCGTCAACGCGCGCCGCGAGGACCTGGTCCGGGAACTCGTCCGGGCCGGGCTCGACCGGGAACCGAGGGCGTTGGCCGAGGCGATGGTGCGCCCGCTGGCCGAACAGATCGATGTCGGCGGCAGCTTCTACCTGCGCTTCCTGGCCCGGGTGCACCAGCACGTGGGCGCGACCACGTACGCGCTGCCGGCGATGGGCCTGGAGGGCAGTTCGCCGGAGTTCGGGCGGCTGATCGACCTCGCGCTGGGACACCTGCCGGTCGCGGTCCGGCGCAATCGGCTGCGGCTGGGCGGCAGTCTGGCCGTGCACGCGACGGCCGATCGCGAGCAGCGCGTGCACGAGGGGCAGGCGCAGGACGTGCTGCCGCCGGCGGCCTTCGTGGCGGACCTGGTGGACGCGGTGGTCGGCATCCTGGCCGCACCGGTGTCGGCGCAGGTGCTGGCCGCGTTGGAGCCGCCGACCGGCCGGCCGGCCCGGGCCGGTTAGCCGAGCCGACGCGGGCCGGGCGCGGTGTCGGGTCGGTCAGGCGGAGCCGACGCGGGGTTTGCCCGCGTGCAGTCGGATCGCGGTGAGCATCGCCCGGCGCCCGCGCGCGTTGTCGCGCGCGTCGCCGTACGCGACGGCCAGCCGGTACCAGACCCGCCAGTCCTCGGGCGCGGCCTCGGCCTCGGCCTTGCGCCGCTCGAACACCTCGTCCGCGCTGTCCCGGTCGACCCGGCCGCCCGGAGTGCGGCTCAGCTCGTCCGGCGGCAGCGCGCCCTCGGCCTCGAGTTCGCGGGCGAGCCGCTGCATCGCGAAGCCGAAGCGCAGCTCGCGCCAGATGTACCAGGCGCCGACGACCGGCACGAGCAGGATCGCCAGGCCGAGCACGATGGTGACCGGCTCCCCGTCGCGAATCGCGATCAGGCCGCGGCTCCCGACGAGGAACACGTAGAACACCAGAACCGCGATCAGCACGAGCGCGGTGACACGTTGCTTCACGATGGTCAGTCCAGGTCGAGGAAGTGTTCCAGGCCCACGGTCAGGCCGGGCGCGGAGACCACGCGACGCACCCCGAGCAGCACGCCCGGCATGAAGGACGTGCGCTGGAACGAGTCGTGCCGGATGGTCAGCATCTCGCCCTCGTCGCCGAGCAGGACCTCCTGGTGCGCGACCAGGCCGCGCAGCCGGACCGCGTGCACCGGGACGCCGTCCACCTTGCCGCCGCGCGCGCCGTCCGGGTCGTCCACCGTCGCGTCGGGCATCTGCCCGAGGCCCGCCTTCCCGCGTGCCTCGGCGATCAGCTCGGCGGTCCGGCGGGCGGTGCCGCTGGGCGCGTCCAGCTTGTTCGGGTGGTGCAGTTCGACGATCTCGGCGGACTCGTAGAACCGGGCCGCCTTGGCCGCGAACTGCATCATCAACACCGCGCCGATGCCGAAGTTGGGCGCGATCAGGATGCCGGTCTCCGGGCTCTTCGCGAGCCACTCGCGCAGTTGCCCCAGCCGGTCCGGGGTGAACCCGCTGGTGCCCACGACGGCGTGGATGCCGGCGCCCGCGCAGTATTCGAGGTTGCCCATGACCACACCCGGGTGGGTGAAGTCCACCGCGACCCGCGCGCCCGCCTCGGCGAGGTCGGCGAGGTCGTCGCCCTCGTCGACACGCGCCACCAGTTCGAGGTCGGCCGCGGCCTCGATCGCCCGGCACGCCTCGGAACCCATGCGGCCGGCCGCACCGATCACACCCACCCGGATTGCAGTCATGATGTCGCGCACTCTCCAGTCAGCGGAATTTCGCATCGATCAGGGTTCGATCGGCGTTCGATCGGACTTCGATCGCTCGCGATCGCACTTCGATCAGGCCGACGCGGCGACGAAGTCCGCGTCGTCGGCGAACGGTCCGACCACGGCCAGCGTGGGCCGCGCGGCGAACAGTTGCCCCGCCACGTCGTGGATCTCGGCGGCGGTGACCGCCGCGATCCGGGCGAGCACCTCGTCGACGGAGAGGTGTTCGCCGTAGACGAGTTCGCTCTTGCCGATCCGGCTCATCCGCGAGCCGGTGTCCTCCAGGCCCAGCACGGTCGAGCCGCGCAGTTGCCCGATCGCCCGATCGATCTCGTCCTGCGGCAGGCCCTCGCGGACCACCCGGTCCAGTTCGGTCCGGCAGATCTCGATCACCTGGCGGGCCTTCTTGGGCTGGCAGCCGGCGTAGATGCCGAACACGCCCAGGTCGGCGTAGCCGGAGTGGAAGGAGTAGACCGAGTAGGCCAGCCCGCGCTTCTCCCGGATCTCCTGGAACAGCCGCGAGCTCATCCCGCCGCCGAGCGCGGTGTTGAGCACGCTGAGCGCGAACCGCCGGTCGTCGTCCCGGGCCAGCCCGGGCATGCCCAGCACCAGATGGGCCTGCTCGGTCGGCCGGTTCAGCAGCCGTACGCTGCCGGTCGAACGCGCGCCGCGGCCACCGACGCGCGGCGCGGCGGGCACCGCCGCCTCGTCCACGCGCACGTGCGCGAACGCCTTCTTGACCAGGCGGACCACCTTGGCGTGGTCGATGTTGCCGGCCGCGGTCACCACCATGTTCGGCGCCTTGTAGCGACGCTTGTAGTAGCCGCTGATCTGGGTTCGGGTGAGCGCGTTGATCGACTCGACCGTGCCCAGCACCGGACGACCGAGCGGGGCGTCGCCGAGCATCGCGTCGTAGAAGAGCTCGTGCACGAGGTCGCCGGGCTCGTCCTCGTTCATCGCGATCTCCTCGAGGATCACGCCGCGTTCGGCGTCCACGTCCTCGGCGTCGATCAGCGAGCCGGTCACCATGTCGCAGATCACGTCGATCGCGAGCGGGAGGTCGGTGTCGAGCACGCGTGCGTAGTAGCACGTGTACTCCTTGGTGGTGAACGCGTTCATCTCACCACCGACCGCGTCCAGCTCGGCCGAGATCTCCAGCGCGTCGCGCTTCTCGGTGCCCTTGAACAGCAGGTGCTCGAGGTAGTGCGAGGTGCCGGCCAGGGCCGGGGTCTCGTCCCGCGAGCCGACCCCGACCCAGATGCCGAACGTCGCGGAGCGTACCGACGGCATGTTCTCGGTGATCACCCGAAGGCCGCCGGGCAGGACCGTGCGGCGGACGGCACCGGTGCCGTCCGCGTCACGCAGCAGGGTCTTCGTGGAACCAGGCCGCTGCGCGGACGCAGCGGCCTGGTTCTTCGACGAGGAGGACGTCACTTGGCGGCAGCGTCCTCGGAGGCCTCGGCGTTGTCTTCGCCCTCGATGACCGGGACGAGCGACAGCTTGCCGCGCTGGTCGATCTCGGCGATCTCGACCTGCACCTTGTCGCCGACCTTGATCACGTCGTCGACGTTCTCGACCCGCTTGCCGCCGGCGATCTTGCGGAGCTGCGAGATGTGCAGCAGACCGTCCTTGCCGGGCATCAGCGACACGAACGCGCCGAACGTGGTGGTCTTGACAACCGTACCCAGGTACCGCTCGCCGACCTCGGGCATCGTCGGGTTGGCGATCGCGTTGATCGTCGCCCGCGCGGCCTCGGCCGAGGTGCCGTCCGAGGCACCGATGTAGATCGTGCCATCGTCCTCGATGGTGATCTCGGCACCGGTGTCGTCCTGGATCTGGTTGATCATCTTGCCCTTCGGGCCGATGACCTCGCCGATCTTGTCCACCGGGATCTTGACGGTGATGATGCGCGGCGCGAACTGCGACATCTCGTCCGGCGTGTCGATGGCTTCCATCATCACGTCGAGGATGTGCAGGCGGGCGTCCTTGGCCTGCTTGAGCGCACCGGCGAGCACCGACGCCGGAATGCCGTCGAGCTTGGTGTCGAGCTGGAGCGCGGTGACGAACTCCTTGGTGCCGGCGACCTTGAAGTCCATGTCGCCGTACGCGTCCTCGGCACCGAGGATGTCGGTCAGGCACACGTACTCGGTCTTGCCGTCGACCTCGTCCGAGATCAGACCCATCGCGATGCCCGCGACCGGCGCCCGGAGCGGCACACCGGCGTTGAGCAGCGACATCGTGGACGCGCAGACCGAGCCCATCGAGGTGGAGCCGTTGGAGCCGAGCGCCTCGGACACCTGACGGATCGCGTACGGGAAGTCCTCGCGGGCCGGCAGGACCGGGAGAATGGCGCGCTCGGCGAGCGCGCCGTGGCCGATCTCGCGGCGCTTGGGCGAGCCCACCCGGCCGGTCTCGCCGACCGAGTACGGCGGGAAGTTGTAGTTGTGCATGTAGCGCTTGCGCGTCTCGGGCGAGAGCGTGTCGAGCATCTGCTCCATGCGCAGCATGTTCAGCGTGGTGATGCCCAGGATCTGGGTCTCGCCGCGCTCGAACAGGGCCGAGCCGTGCACCCGCGGGATGACCTCGACCTCGGCCGACAGGGTGCGGATGTCGGTCAGACCGCGACCGTCGATGCGCACCTTGTCGCGCAGCACGCGCTGACGCACGAGCTTCTTGGTGAGCGAGCGGAAGGCGCCGCCGATCTCCTTCTCGCGACCCTCGAACGCCGGGAGCAGCTTCTCGGCGGCGAGGTCCTTGACCCGGTCGAGCTCGGTCTCGCGCGCCTGCTTGCCGGCGATGGTCAGCGCGGCCGACAGCTCGTCGGTGACCGCGGCGGCGAGCGCCTCGAAGACGTCGTCCTGGTAGTCCAGGAAGACCGGGAACTCGCCGGTCTCCTTGGCGGCCTTCTCGGCGACCTGGACCTGCGCGGCGCACAGCGCCTTGATGAACTTCTTGGCGGCCTCGAGGCCGTCCGCCACGACCTCCTCGGTCGGGGCGTCCGCGCCGCCCTTGACCAGCTCGATCGTGCCGGTCGTGGCCTCGGCCTCGACCATCATGATCGCCACGTCCCCGTCCTCGAGCACGCGGCCGGCGACGACCATGTCGAACACGGCGCGCTCGAGCTCGGTGTGCGTGGGGAAGCCGACCCAGGTGCCGTCGATGAGCGCCACCCGGACGCCGCCGATCGGGCCGGAGAAGGGCAGACCCGCGAGCTGGGTGGACATCGAGGCGGCGTTGATCGCCACGACGTCGTACAGGTGGTCCGGGTTGAGCGCCATGATCGTCTCGACGATCTGGATCTCGTTGCGCAGGCCCTTCTTGAAGGACGGGCGCAGCGGACGGTCGATCAGGCGACAGGTGAGGACGGCGTCCTCGGACGGGCGGCCCTCACGACGGAAGAACGAGCCGGGGATCTTGCCCGCGGCGTACATGCGCTCCTCGACGTCCACCGTCAGGGGGAAGAAGTCGAGCTGGTCCTTCGGGCGCTTCGAGGCGGTCGTGGCCGAGAGCACCATGGTGTCGTCGTCCAGGTAGACCACGGCGGAACCCGCCGCCTGCCGGGCGAGCCGGCCGGTCTCGAAGCGGATGGTGCGGTTGCCGAACGTACCGTTTTCGATGACGGCTTCGGCGAAGCTGATGTCGGGACCCTCCACGGGTGCCCTCCTCGTTCGTTTCGAGGGAGGTCCGCGGCGCATGACGCCTGAGGGCCGGCCGAGCCGGTCTTCGATCGAAGCACCCGGGTGCGTTACCCGGGGGCCACTACCGAGGACCGGCGCTGTAGGTCGGCGCCTTGGTCGCGACGCGGCGCTCCCAGTTCTCTGTCGTATTCGTCTTTGTTGCGCGTGCGGGACACAGCCTACAAAAAGCCGGGTCCGGATACGGCGAAGGAGCGGCTTGCGAAAGCCGCTCCCCCGTCGTGCGTTGCTAGCGGATGCCGACGCCGCTGCGGCGGATGCTCAGGCGGTCCGTCAGCGTGCGGTAGCGCTCGATGTCCTTCTTGGCCAGGTAGCCGAGCAGGCGACGACGCTGGCCGACCAGGAGCAGCAGGCCCCGGCGGCTGTGGTGGTCGTGCTTGTGCTCCTTGAGGTGGGCGGTGAGCTCGTTGATGCGGTAGCTCAGGATCGCGACCTGCACCTCGGGGGAGCCGGTGTCGCCTTCCTTGGTGGCGTAGTCGGCCATGATCTGCTTCTTCGTTGCGGTGTCGAGCGACACGTGTTCTCCCTCTGCAAGGTGGTGAGCGCTTCCGGTCTGACTCACGGAGGCAACTGGGCTCACATGGTGCGGGCGCGCGGCCCGTGGGCAGCGCGCATCCCGGGCACGCGGCTCCGGGGTATGGACAACCCTAGCAGGAGCACTTCACGCCGTGATGTTCCGCAGCTTGTCGTACAGATCCAGAACGGCCAGACACAGCGGGACGACGGAGACCATCAGCAGGGCTTCGAGCACGTCCAGCAGCCGTCCCCACAAGGGTGACAGGCCGCGCGAGGGCACGGTGCCGGCGATGATCGCCAGCAGCGCGCCGACCGCGCACACGAGTGCGAAGATCCAGCCCTGGCGCTCCGCGTCCAGGACTCGGGTGTCCGGGGTCAGGCCGACGAAGAGCGTGACCAGGCCGAGCAGGCCGGCCGTGTACAGCACGGTGACCTGCGTGGTGTGCCGGAACAGGCGGGCTCGGCACAGGGTGATCAGGGCGAGGACGGCGGTCAGGACCCGGGTCCACACCGTGTCCGCGTCGGCCAGTACGACGCAGGAGGCGACGATCGCGGCGGCGCACGCGCCGGTGAGGCCGCTGAGCGTGCGGTGGCCGTCGCGGGCGCGGGCGGCGACGTCGGCGTGGTCGAGGACGTCGCTCCGGCGGGCGGCGGGCGCGTCCGCGGGCAGGAAGCCGATCGGCAGGCGGGCGAGCCGCGCGGCCCAGGAGGGCAGGAACGCGATCGTCGCGACGCCGACGGTGCCGGCGACGGCGGCCGCCTCGCGCGGGCCGCTGTCGAAGGTGATCAGGCCGAAGGTCGCCACTGTGCCGAGCGCGCCGGCGCCCGCCCCCGCGATGTACACCGCGCCGCGTTCGGGCAGCAGCGCGGCGATCAGGGTGGCGACCGGCAGGACCGCGACACAGGCGGCCAGGAACTGCACCCGGCCCGGGCCCTCGTGTCCCGGCGGGTCGATCGCGCCCAGTCCGGCCAGGAACGCGTTCGGCAGCGCGCCCAGACCCAGCACCGCGCCGCCCACGTGGTCCCCGTACACCCGGGACCGCACCCCGGCGACCACGGTCAGCACCAGGGCCGTCGAGCCGGCGACGACGGCGGGCAGGCCGTGCGGCAGGGGGGCCATCCGCCACAGCACGATCGCGCCGAGGGTGAAGAAGACGGCCGCGCCGGCGAGGCCGGCGATCCGCAACATCGCCGGCGTCCACAGCCGGTGGTCGCCGGCGACGGAGGTCGCGACACAGTCGGCCACGTCGTCGTAAACCGGCGGCGGGGGCACGTCCGCGAGCGCGGTGAAGCGCAGCAGTTCGCCGTCGCGGACGTGCTGACCGGCCAGGGTGAGCGCGCTGTCCAGGGGCGCGCCGTCGAGCCGGGTGAGCCGGAAGCCGGTCACCGCGCCGTTGCGCTGGGTCTGCCCGGACAGTCGGAGGATCTCCGGGTACAGGTCGGCGAGCGGGACCTCCTCCGGCAGTGCGAGATCCACGCGGCGATCCGGCGTGATGACGGTGATCCGGGCGAACCCGGTGGTGACCGTCGTGGTCGTGGAGTTCACCTGTGCGGACCCCCTCCTTGTCGCTGCCCCCGGTTGTCGCTGCCCGTGCCGGTCTTGCCCCTGCGGTCGCCGCCCGTGCCGGTCGCCGCCCGTGCGCCGGCCCGTGTCCCGCGGCCCCGCGGTCCGGGATGACGAGGCACTCTATATACGCCGCGTTACGACTCGCCACCGAGCGTCGATGCTGCCGATAGGATGCGGCGCACGCACGAACGGCTCGACCGCCTCGCCGGGTGGGCGGAGACGACGCTCCGACGGGTGGGGCGACCCACCCCACCTGCTCCTTTTCGGTGTCCCCCGGCGGGCTCGATCCGTGTCCGGGAATCCTCGCGAGGGATGAGGCCGACGCACCGTGACCGTGGTCATCGTCAGACGCCCGCCCAGGGTGTTTCCCTTGCCCGTGCCGGCGGAGGAGATCCGACTCCAGGCACCGCCCGAACCGGAGCGCCCGACCGACCGGAACTGGATCATGAGCGTGCTCCCGATGATGGGCATGCTGGGGTCCGCGGGCTTCTTCTTCATGCCGGGCGCGCCCAGGACGATGATGGTCATGGGCGGCCTGATGATGATCTCGTCGCTGGTCATGGTGGTCGCCAACATCCTCAAGTCGCGCGACGGCGACCGGGCGCGGATGCTCGACGCCCGACGCGACTACCTCGCGTACCTCGCGCAGCGGCGCACGGAGGTCCGCCGGACGGCCCGCCGGCAGCGCGACGCGCAGTTGTGGACGCACCCGGACCCGGCGCAGTTGTGGTCGGTGGCCGCGGGCGAACGGCGGATCTGGGAACGGCGGGCCGGTGACGCGGACTTCGGTCAGGTCCGGGTCGGGATCGGCCGACAGCGGTTGGCCACGCCGCTGGTGGCGCCGAGCACGGCGCCACCGGCCGAGTTGGAGCCGCTGTGCGCGGACGCCCTGGGCCGCTTCCTGCGCGCCCGGGCGACGCTGGACGACCTGCCGATGGCGGTCTCGCTGCGCTCCTTCCCGCACCTGACCGTCTCCGGCGACCCGGAGCGGGTGTACGGGCTGACCCGGGCGATGCTGGGCCAACTCGCGGTGTTGCACGCGCCGGACGACGTGCGCGTCGTGGTGGCGACCGACGCGAACTCGCTGCCGCGCTGGGACTGGCTGAAGTGGCTGCCGCACACGCAGCACCCGTCGCTGACCGACGGCGCGGGCTCGGTCCGGATGATCGCGGGCGACCTCGGCGAGATCGAGGAGTGGCTGGCCGAGGATCTGGCCGGGCGCCCGCGGTTCGCGGCCGACGCGCGGCCCGTACCGGACCGGCCGCACCTGCTGGTGGTCCTGGACGGCGGCGGCGTGCCCGCCGACTCGGTGTTGGCGGGGGCGGACGGTCTCCAGGGCGTGACCATCGTCGAGGTGGCCCCCGGTCCGCCGGCCGAACCGCGCGGCGGACTGGCGGTCATCGCCGAGGAGGACCGGCTGACACTGGAGTCGGCGGCCGGCGCGTACGTGGGGGTGCCCGACTTCCTGTCGGCGGCGGACGCGGAGGCGCTCGCCCGAAGGCTCGCGCCGCTGCGGCTGTCGGCCGACGACGACGAGCCGCTGCCGGCCGACCTGGACTTCACCGACCTGATGGGCATCGGCGACGCCGCGCGGATGGACGTGGCGCGGACCTGGCGGCCGAGGCCGCCGAACGACCGGCTGCGGGTGCCGATCGGGGTCGGGCGGAACGGCGAGCCGGTCATGCTGGACCTCAAGGAAGCGGCGATGGGGGGCATGGGGCCGCACGGCCTGTGCGTCGGCGCGACCGGTTCCGGCAAGTCGGAGCTACTGCGCACCCTGGTGCTGGGCCTGGCCACCACGCACAGCTCGGAGATCCTCAACTTCGTCCTCGCCGACTTCAAGGGTGGCGCGACCTTCTCCGGGATGTCGGACATGCCGCACGTCGCGGCGGTGATCACCAACCTGTCCGACGACCTGACCCTGGTCGACCGCATGCACGACGCGATCACGGGCGAGCTGAACCGGCGGCAGGAGTTGCTGCGTTCGGCGGGCAACCACGCCAATCTGCACGACTACGAACGGGCCCGGGTGGCCGGTGCGGCCCTGGAGCCGCTGCCCTCGTTGATGATCGTCATCGACGAGTTCAGCGAACTGCTGACCGCGAAGCCGGACTTCATCGACATGTTTCTGCGGATCGGCCGGATCGGCCGCTCGCTGGGCGTGCATCTGCTGCTCGCGTCGCAGCGCCTGGAGGAGGGCCGGTTGCGCGGCCTGGACACCCATCTGTCCTACCGCATCGGCCTGCGCACCTTCTCCGCCGCCGAATCGCGCGCGGCGATCGGCGTGCCGGACGCGTACCACCTGCCGTCCGTGCCGGGCGCGGGCTACCTCAAGTTCGACACCGAGTCGATGGTGCAGTTCAAGGCCGCGTACGTGTCCGGGGCCCCTCGGGCCTGCGGCCGGGTCCGGCACAACCGGTCGGGCGTGCCGATGCCGGTGCTGTTCGGCAGTCGGTGGACGGCCGCGAACATGTGGAATGGGCACCGGGACCTGCCCCCGGAGCCCGAGCCGCAGCCGGACGTCGACAGTGCGCCCGCGGACACCGTGCTGGATGTGATCGTGCGTCGGATGGTCGACCAGGGTCCGCCCGCGCACCGGGTGTGGCTGCCGCCACTGGCCGAGTCGAACTCGGTCGACCGGCTGTTGCCGCCGTTGCGTGCCACGTCGGAACGCGGGCTGTGCGCACCCGACCGGCGCGGCCCTCTCGTGGTGCCGCTGGGCCTGGTGGACAAGCCGTTCGAGCAGCGCCGCGACGTGATGTACGCGGACCTGTCCGGCGCGGCCGGCCACGCGCTGGTCGTCGGTGGCCCGCGCAGCGGCAAGAGCACCCTGCTGCGCACCATGATCGCCGCCTTCGCGCTGACCCACACCCCGGTCGAAGTCCAGTTCTACGTCCTGGACTTCGGCGGTGGTGGCATGGTCGCGCTGAGCGATCTGCCGCACCTGGGCGGGGTCGCGGGCCGGCTCGACGCCGAGCGGGTGCGCCGGATCGTCGGCGAGGTCAAGGGCGTCCTGAACCGGCGCGAGGAGATGTTCCGGGCCGCCGATATCGACTCGATCGACACGTTCCGCCGACGCCGCGCCGCCGGAACGCTGCCGGACGAGGCGTGGGGCGACGTCTTCTTGGTCGTGGACGGCTGGTCGACCCTCAGGAACGACTTCGACGCGCTGGAGGCCGAGATCACCGACATCGCCATGCGCGGCCTGGGCTACGGCGTGCACGTCGTGCTCACCGCGTCGCGGCATCCGGAGATTCGGCCCGCGCTCAAGGACCAGATCCAGACCCGGCTGGAGTTGCGGCTCGGCGAGACGATGGAGTCCGAGGTCGACCGCCGGCTCGCGGCGAACGTGCCCACGGGCGCGCCCGGCCGTGGTCTGTCCCCGGACAAGCTGCACTTCCTGGCCGCGCTGCCCCGGATCGACGGGTCCTCGACGGCCGAGGACCTGAGCGAGGGGACGGCCGCGATGGTCGGCGCGGTCAAGGCCGCGTGGGCGGGGCCGCCCGCTCCCCCGGTGCGGGTGTTGCCGATGCTGCTGCCCTACGAGCAGTTGCCGACGCCCGCGCGGGTGCCCGGTCGGGGGATCCCGATCGGCGTGGACGAGCAGACGCTCGACCCGGTCTACCTGGACTTCGGCGTCGACACGAACTTCGTGCTGTTCGGCGAGAGCGAGTCCGGCAAGACCAACTTCCTGCGACTGCTCGCGCGCGGCATCTCCGAGCGGTACACGCCGACCGAGGCCCGGATCATCGTCTCCGACTACCGGCGCACGCTCTTGGACGCGGTCCCACAGTCGCACCTGCTGGAGTACGCCGCGGCGGCGCCGGCGCTGACCTCGTTCATGAACGAGATCCGCGGCGGCATCGATCGCCGGCTGCCCGGGCCGGAGGTGACCCAGGAGCAGTTGCGCGACCGGAGCTGGTGGAGCGGCCCCGAGTTGTTCCTGCTGATCGACGACTACGACCTGGTCGCCTCCTCCGGTGGCAACCCGGTGGGCGCCATCGCCGAGTTCCTGCCGCTGGCCCGCGACGTCGGCCTGCACCTGATCATCGCCCGCAGCACCGGCGGCGCGGGCCGCGCACTGTACGAGCCGGTCCTGCAAAAGCTCCTCGACCTGGGCACCTCCGGCCTGATCCTGTCCGGCAACCACGACGAGGGCGCCTTGATGGCCAACGTCAGGCCGGCCCGACTACCACCGGGACGTGGGCAGTTCATCTCCCGCCGACGCGGCGTGGCCCTGATCCAGACGGCCTGGCTCGCCGACGACCGACCCAGCCGCGCCGGGTGCGCGGAGTGACGGGCCGACGTCGGCCGCCATCGCCGACCCGCCACCCCTACGACCGGCGTCGTGTGTGCCGGCCTCGGGCGTCACGGATGACGGTGGCCGCGCAGACGACGACGATCGTCAGGCCGACGGCCGGGAAGAGGAGCACGCAGGCCTGACGGCGGTCGCGGTCGGCTCGGGTGGGACCGTGTGCGAGCGGGGCGACGTCGACGAGTTCGGTACCGCGGTCGACCCGGGGGTCGGGGACCGGGCTCGACGCCGGGACCACCGTGGAATCGAGCGCGCGCAGCGGGTCGACCACGCCCCAGCCGACGCCGTCCACCGGGCCCGCGGCGCCGCGTTGTGCGGTCTGTTCGATCAGCGTGACGATCCGGGCGGCGGTGTAGTCCGGGTGCGCCGAGCGGATCAGCGCCGCGACACCCGCCACGTACGGGGTCGCGAACGAGGTGCCGTCGCCTCGGCAGTGGCCGCCCCCGGGCACCGTCGACCAGATGTCCACGCCGGGTGCGAGCACGCCCACGTACGGCTTGTTCTGCGAGAACGGCGCGCGCTCGTTGCCGCGGTCCGATGCGCCGACACCCAGGACTCCCGGGTACTTCGCGGGCCACGAGTCGAGGTTGTCCTTGTCGCCGGAGTTGCCGACGGCGGCGACCACCACCACCTGCCCGGCGAGCGCGCGCCGGACCGCGTCCCGCAGCTTCGCGCCCGGCTCCCGGCCGCCGACCGTGTCCTGCGAGATGTTGATCACCGAGGCGCCCGCGGCCACCGCGTGGTCGATCGCGGCGGCCAGGCTGTCCTCGTTGCCCTTGGTCGCGTCGCCGCCGCCGTTCTGCCGGATCGGCAACAACATCGCGTCGGGCGCGAGCCCCACGAAGCCCGTGTCCACCCTGGGCGTGAGCTTGTCGCCGGGCCGGGCCGCGATGATGCCCGCGGCCATCGTGCCGTGGCCGTTGTCGTCGTCGGTGCCGTCGCCCCGGTCGTTGAAGAAGTCCTTGCCACCGGCCACGACCGCAGGGCGCAACTGCGGGTTGTCGTCGTCGATCCCGCTGTCGATCACCGCGACCGTGACGCCCTTGCCGGTGGCCTTCCGCCAGAGTTCGTCGAGCAACACGCGCTGCAGGGACCACGGTTTGCCGGACATCGGCTTGGACGGGTACCGACAATCGCCGCCCGCGAGCAAGGCGGTACCCGCTCGCCCGACATCCACCCGCCCACGCTCCGCCGACCCCGAACCCATCGCCCCGACCGCCCCGACCGCCCCGACCGCCCCGACCGGCAACAACAGACCCGACGCGAGAAGGAATGCCCCCCACCGTCGCCGCACGGCTCGCACCGGTTCGTTCGCCTTCCGGATCACCACCCCACCACCCCACCGCCCCGCGATCGCGAGCCGATCGGGCCTTGTCGGTGCTAGCCCCACATCCTGGCGTTGGAGGCCTCGGTTCGGCGGTACGCGTCGGCCGCGCGCGTCAGGCCGTCGGCGATGCCGTTGAGCGCCTCCTGCAGGCCCCGCGCGTTCCGGTCCCAGCTCGCCTGCTGGACCAGGTAACCCTCGCGCGCGTCACCGGACCACGACTCGGTGACCGGCGCGATGTCCCGCTTCAGGCTCGACTGCATGTCGGCGAGGCGGGCGTTGAGGGCGCGGATATCGGCTGCGGCCTGTTCGAGCGCAGCGAAAGTGACAACTACCTGCGACATGCTTTCTCCCCAGTACGAGAGCGGGTACGACCGCCTGCGACCGAGCGCCCGGCGGCGAATGGACCGAACGAGGGAACTCGGTCAGAACATCAGCTTCGAGATGTTGCCGGACACGGTCGTCTCGGTCCGGTCGTACGAATCGGCGTTGTGGCCCATCGCGCCGGAGATGGCGTCGAGCGCGCGCTTGACCCCGAGCGCCTTCTGCACGGCCTGCTCCTGCAACGGGTCGAATCGGTTCCTGGCGGCACCCTGCCACCGGCCCTCGATCGCGTCGACCTTGCGGTTCATCTCCTGGATCGCCGCTTCGAGATCGGTCGCCACGCCCTGAACCTTCTTCGACAACTCCGCCAACATCTGCGGAGTGATCCTGAACGCTTCACCTGCCATGTTTCACCAGCCCCCATGAGACGGACGTGCGCGAGGCAAGGTCGTGTCACCCGGGTCGGGTCCCCCGCACCAACGTCACGGTTTGCGACGTCGTGGGAACTCTAACCGCATTCGAGGACGCCACCCAAGCCGAATCCTACGCACGGTCACCGAAACCCAACGCTGTGGATACACCTCCGGCTTCGTGCAAAATGCCGGTATTCGGTGTTGCCTTCGGGTCGAGCCATCACCCCTCGCGACCCGCCCGCCGCCTTTGCGACCCTTGGCCCCAGCCTCAGGAACCTTGCGGCCTCCTGGCGTCCGCCGTACTCAACCGCGGCCCACGCGAAACCAGTTCGGACCATGCCCTGGGCAACGGCCGCGCCTCCACACCCCCGTAACCCAAGCGCAGCTTGGCCTCGCTCTCCTGCCCCGGCACGGCCGGCGCGCCGCCGGTCCGCGCCGTCTCCGCAATGGCGTAGCGCAGACCGGAGTCGGCCACCAGATATGTCGGACCGCCGTCGTCGGGCGTCCCGGTCACCTCCCGATACAGCACCCCCGCACCGGGTTTGACCCACACGCCGCCCATGCCGTCGACGAGTTGCTCCGGCGGTCGGGTCCCGGCGGACTGCGCGGTCACCGGCCGGCCGCCGTTCCACTCGCCGGAGAAGGTGTTGCACACCACGTTGCGCGGCAGTTCCAGGTCGTCGCGGGCGATCCGGTTCATCGGCGTCGGCGGAATCTCCGGCCAGCCCTTCTCGGCGCCGAACGTACGGTCCTGCACCACCGCGCCGCCGAGCGTGCCGAGGTTCACCGGGAAGGCGGTGGGTGCGGTGGTCCCGTACGCCTCCCGCGCCCTCGGGTTGGTGGTGAGCAGTACGGCGGTCAACTCGCCGACCGGCATCACACCCTCGTGGGTGACCACGTAGTTCTGTCGCCGGGCGGCGCCCTCCGCACGCAGCACGATGCCGACCCGGTTGTACTCCGGGGCCAACGGCAGTCGGGTCGCCGCGCCGTAGTCGGCCGGCATCGGGTGGTCGATCGTGCCGCCCTCGATCAGCGTGGCCAGCCACGCGTCGCCGACCGGTTGCGCCGGTGTGCCGACCAGGTTCAGCGCGCCGATCACGGTCGGCGCCTCGACCGTGAAGCGCCTGCCCTGATGGACGAGGTACTTGTGCCGGTTCCGGTCCTGCACGAACAGCGCCTCACCCGGTCGCAGCGCCCCCTCCGCCGGGGCGGCGCCGATGAACACGCCGCGCTGCGGCTCGCCGGCCGGGTCGGGCCTGCCGTCCTTGCCCGGGGCCGGCCGCTCGCACACGGTCCAAGGTCTGCGTGCCTCGACCTCCTTGGCCGTCGGCAGCCGGTCCGGCGCGTTCGGAATGCCCAGCGGCGCACCGTGAGCGACACTGTCGAGCCGCTTCTCCGCAACCACGTTGACCTTGAACCTGCCCGGGTCCAACAGCAGTCGGCCCGAGGCGATGTTGAGCACCGGGTGCAGCCTGCCGTCCAGGAAGACGTACCGACTCGCCGAGTCGCGCCCCACGATCAGGCTGCCCCTGTCCTTCCAACCCGGCGGCGTACCGGGCTTGATCAACCCGACCACCGCGAACCCGACCAGCACCAGCATCGCGACCACGATGCTCGGCGCGACCATCCGCGTCGGCTTGGGCGCGTTCTCCTCCGTGCCTCCGCCCGGGGCCGGTTGCAGGAACGCGGCCACCACGCGGCGGCGCGCGAAGATGTACGCCTCGAGCTGCTCACGGCGCGTTGCCATCGTTCTCCCCGTGATCGACGTGCGCTCCGGCCGAACCTTCCACACCCCCGCGACCGCGAGGTCGCGGGCAAACCTGTGGACACGTACCGTACGGTGTTCCGCACTCACTGTGACAGCAGGGCGACAAATCGTGACCATGGGGGAGCTGACGTGGCCGCACCCGCGCCGGTAGGGACGCATCCACGGGCCCGCGCGTCCACACCCGACGGGACGACGCCGGCGTCGCGGCGCGCGACGCTTCGCCTGCACCCGCGCGCCGGTCGCGTCGGCGGCGTCCTGGTGCAACAGATCGTGCTGATCCAGCTCGGGGCCTTGCTGTTCGCGATCGCGGCGACCGCGAACCCGGCGGCGTCGATCGGCCTCGGCGCGGTGGCGGTGCTGCTCGTGGCGCCGGCCCTGGTGCGGCTGCGCGGGCGCTGGCTCGTGCAGTGGCTGCCGATCGTGTTCGACTTCGGCCGGCGGCGCCGGCTTCCGGCCGTCGCGGACGACGCGGATGCGGTGCCGGCCCCGGTCCTGGAGTGCGCGCCGCACCTGGTGACCGGCTCGGTCGACGACCGCGAGCGCCGTTCGATCGGAGTGATCGGCGACGGCACCTTCCTCACCGCGGTGTTGCTGGTCACCTCGCGCGACGAGCCGCTGCGTCCCGCGCGCGGGCAACGGTCGCTGCCGCCGACCGTGATCGTGAGCGCGCTGGAGGTCGACGACGTGAGGTTGGCCTCGGTACAGGTGGTCCAGCACACCCGGCCGGCACCCGCCGGCCACCTGCCCGAGGAGTCGTTGGCCGCCACGTCCTACCGCCAACTCGTCGAACAGGGCCTGCACGACGTACCGGCGCTGCGGCTGACCTGGATCGCGTTGCGCTTCGACCCCGAGCTGTGCGCGAGCGCGGTCGCCGCGCGCGGCGGCGGCGAGCAGGGGGCCCAGCGCGCGCTGCTGCGCGCGGTCGACCGGCTCGCCGGCAACCTGACCGGCGCCGGATTCGAGGCCCGCGCGCTCGACGAGGCCGAGCTGATCCAGGCACTCGCCACCTCGTGCGGCGTGAACCTTTCCACCCGCCGGTACGGGTACGGGCGCGGTGGGCGGCGGACCGTCGAGTCCAGGCGGGCGTGGCGCTGCGACGACCGCCGGCACACCACCTATTGGGCGAACCGCTGGCCGGAGCCGACCCAGGGGCGTACCTCCGACCCGATCGGCACGCTGACCGCGACACCGGCCATCGCCACCACCTTCGCGTTGACCGCGACGCACGGCGTGGGCGGCACCACCGCGCTCACCGCGCACGTCCGGATCACCGCCCGCTCCGACAGCGAACTCGCGGATGCGACGAAGCAGTTGGAACGCCGGGCCCGAGCCGAAGAGATCGGCCTGACCCGGCTCGACTGGGAGCAGCAACCGGCCCTGCTGGCCACTCTGCCACTCGGCGGCCTGGCGTGACGAATCGTCACATTCCGGTAGGTACAAGGAGGATCGACCAGTGAGCACGGCCGATACCGGCCGGGGCCGGCGCCAGGCCCCGAACGCCCGCGGCGACCACCGGAATCCGAACCCGACGCCCGCGCCCGACCCGGCGCCCGGCTCGGGAGGAACCCCCGCGTCCCGGCCCTCCCGGCGCGGGGGCCCGGCCCGGCTGGTCGGCCCCAGGCACGAGCGGCACCTGCCGACCACCGCTCAACTGCCCGCCCTCGCCCTGCCGGTGGGCGACGACGGCGTGGTGATCGGAGTCGACGCCGAGCGCGAGCCGGCCGTGCTGGGCCTGTTCCGGCCCGAGGCGCTGCACATCGCGTTCGTCGGCGGCGCCCACGCGGTGCAGATCATCGCGCTGCGGGCCGCGGCGATCGGCGCGCGGGTCGCGATCGAGTCCGGCCGACCGCGGTTGTGGTCCGCGATGGCCCGGGCCGCCGGTGGCGCGCAGCCGTGCGTGACGGTACATCAGGTGGGTCGGCTCGGCCCGCAGGGACCCACGGCGGGCAGCCCGGTCCTGGTCGTCCGCGACTGCGGCGCGCGACCGCCGCGCGATCGGCTCGCGCCGGTCGCGTGGCAGACCACGCTCACCCTGCTGCCCTTCCTGGACCCGGCACAGGCCCGGCGGCGAATCGGCGCGGGCTCGGACCTGGTCGCCCTCCAGCGGGTCTCCCCGATCGAGGCGCGGGCGGCGTCCTCGGTGTTGTTCCTGCCCGACGAGGACGAGGCCGTGCTGCCCACGCTCGCCGACGAACTGACCCTGTGGAATGCCGGGACGTCGCGTAAGTACGTTTTGCTGACGCCCACTCCGGCCGAGCTCGGCCTGCTCGGACCGCCACGCCGGATGGACTGACGAACAGCGCTCGCGACACCGGCTCTGAGCGAACAGGTGGACGGACCGGCGACGACCGCCGACACCCCTGACTACGCTGTGAGGCTCGTGCAGGGGGCGAACCCCGACCCGGGTCGGGGTACGGCGGACGGCGGCGGCGTGTGATCTGAAGCCGAGCCGCCTCCGGACGATCGGAAGGACCACACCGTGAGCAGCGAGCAGGACGGCGCACACATCGAGACGGGGGCGGACGAGGAAGAGGAGTGGTCGGGACCCGACTTCACCATGCCCTCGTGGTACACGCACCAGGACGGCGGCGCGCCCGCGCCACCGCCGTCCGGGGTCCGCGCGCCCGCGCCTCCCCCGCAGGGTCACCAGGTGCCGGCGGCGCCTGGGTACGGCAGCCAGGATCCGACCCTGGTGCCGCCGGCGCGGACGCCCGAACCGCCCGCCCCGCTGCCGTACGGGACCGGCGCCGGCGCGCACGGGCCGACCGGCGATACCCCGGAGCCGTACGGATCCGCCGCCGGCGCGCCCTCGGCCTCGGTGCCGCCGGCCCGCCCGGCGGGCGACCCACCCGGCTTCGGCGCCCCGACGCCCGAACCGCCCGCGAACGCGCCCGCGCCGACCGAACCGCCGGCCCCGTACGGCCAGGGCGCCCCCGGCCGACCCCCGGCGCCGCTCCCCTACGGCACCCCCTCGGCCGAGCAGCCGTCCACCGAGGCACCGGCGCCCCCCTACGCACCGGGCGATCCCACCATGGTCGTCCCACCGTCCTTCGAGGCCCCCGAGCCGCTCGCCGACGCACCGGCACCCCCCGCACCCACCTACACACCGGGCGAGCCGACCATGGTCATGCCACCGTCATCCGAGGCCCCCGATCGGCCCACCGACACGCCGACCCACACACCCGGCGAGCCGACGATGGTCGTCCCACCGTCGTTCGAGACCCCCGAGCCGCCCACCGACGCACCGGCACCCCCCGCGCCGACCCACACTCCCGGCGAACCCACCATGGTCATGCCACCGTTCCTCGACCCGAACGGCGCCGCCGACGCGCCGACCGACCCGGCACCGACCCACACGCCGGGCGAGCCGACCGTGATCGCCCCACCGTCGTTCGAGACCCCCGAGCCACCCACCGAGGCACCGGCACCCCCCACACCGACCTACACACCCGGCGAGCCGACCGTGATCGCCCCACCGTCGTTCGAGACCCCCGAGCCGCCCACCGCCGAGCCGGGTGCGGCCGGTGCCGCCGACGAACCCGGCGCGCCCGCCGCACAGTCGGAGCACCGGGGTCCGGACCGCGCCGAGCAGGCCGAGCAGGCCCCGCCCGCCGCCCGCTCCAGCGATGTCCCGCCCGCCGAGCAGCCGGTTTCCGCCCCGCCGAGCGACGCCGCCCCGAACCTCGACGCACAACCTGCCGCGCCCGACGCACCCGTCGAGCCCGACGCGCCCGACGCGCCCGACGGGACCGACCACGCGCGCCCGGAGGCGCCGGTCGATCCGCACGACGTGCCCACCACGCCCGCCGGCGGCATCCCCGTCTCCGGCCCCTCGGCGCCGGCGCCGGCCCCCGAGGCACCGCGCACGGAGCCCGCCGACGCCGCCGGACCCGCTCCACGGCACACACCCGAGCCGCCCACGCACGACAACCACCAATCGGCCGAGCCGCACCGACCCGCCGCCGTCGGCGCGCAGCCGACGCCCGAGCCGCACCCGGCCCCCCAGGCTCCTCCTGCTCCCCCTGCTCCCCAACCCGAGGTTCGAGCCACCGAAGCGCCGCAGCCCCACCCGACACCGGCAGCGGCGGCAGTCGCGGCGGCCGCGGCGGCCCTCGACGCATCGCAACCACAGGCCGGCGACCACCCGCGGCAACCCCAGGCCCCGGCGGACCGGCAGGCACCGCCCGCCGACGGATACCCGCCCCACGCACAGCAGCCCGCACCGCCGCAGGGCGCCCCCGCGCCGTATCCGCCGCAGCAGCCGGGTGCCACCCACCCCGGCCCCCCGCCGCAGCAGCAGTACCCGGGCCGGGCCCAGGGCGCCCCGCTGCCCGACCCGGCGACCCGGCTGCTGCCGCCGATCACCGACGACATGGCTCCGCCCCCCGGTTACCAGCAGCAGGCCCCGCCCCCCGGCGCCGCGCAGCAGCCGCCTGCGCCCGGCGCCCCGCAGCCTGCGGTCAGCCCGCCGCACGGCTCGCCGATGCCGCCGCCGGCCTGGTCCGGCACGGCCCCGGGCAACGGCGAGGCGTGGGGTGGCTCCGCCCCGCCGCCGACCGGACAACCGCTGCCGCCGCCCGGCGGCGAGCCGATGGCGCCACCGCAGCAGCAGCGCTCGTGGATGCGGCGCGCGTTCGGCGGCAACGAGCCGGAGCAGCCGGAGGGTGGTCAACCGCCCTACGCCCAGGCTCCCGGCCCGTACAACCAGGCTCCGGGTCCGTACCAGGGCGCCCCCGCCCCGCAGGCCTACCCCCAGCCCGACCCGAACCAGGCGCACAACCCGTACGCCCAGGGCGCTCCCGGCCAGGGTCAGGGCCAGGCGCCGTACGGCCACGCCGGCCCCCAGGGCCAGGAACCGCAGCAGTACGGCCCGGGCGGCACCCCCTACGGGCAGCCCGAGGCCCACCAGCCGTACGCCCAGGGCACCCCGCCGCAGGGCGCCCCCGTGCCGCAGCACAACCCGTACGGCCAACCACCCGGCCCACAGGCCCCCGACCCGCAGTCGGCGCACCACCCGGGCACTCCGCCACACGGCGCACCCGGCCCGCAGGCCCAACCGGGCCCACCGTCCGGACAACCGACCCCGCAGGCCCAACCGGGCCCGCCGTCCGGACAACCCACCCCGGCCGACCGCGCACCCGAGCCGCCCAACCCGTACGCCCAGGCACCCGGCCCGTACGCGCAGGCACCCGACCAGTACGCGCAGGCGCCCGACCCGGCCCAGCCGTACCACCCGGGCACCCCGCCGCAGGGCAGCCGGCAGCCGCAGGCCTGGTCGCCCGACGGCGGCGCACCCGCGCGGACCGGCGGCGGCGCGCCCCTGGGCTACACCGCCGCCGTCGAACTGACCAGCGACCGGCTGCTGCGCAAGCAACCGCAACCGCGTCGGCAGACCCCGCGCTTCCGGATCGGCGGCAAGTCCGCCGACGCCCGCCGGGCCGAGCGCCTGGACCGGATCCGCACACCCGTCCTCGGCTGCTACCGGATCGCGGTGATCAGCCTCAAGGGCGGCGTCGGCAAGACCACGACCACCACCGCACTCGGCGCGACGCTGGCCACCGAGCGGCAGGACCGGGTGATCGCGATCGACGCCAACCCGGATGCCGGCACACTCGGCCGCCGGGTCCGCCGGGAGACCGGCGCGACCATCCGCGACCTGGTCAACTCGATGGCCCACGTGCACAGTTACATGGACATCCGGCGGTTCACCTCGCAGTCCTCCAGCGGCCTGGAGATCCTGGCCAACGACGTCGACCCGGCGGTGTCCACAACGTTCAACGACGAGGACTACCGCTCGGTGATCGACCTGCTGGGCAAGCAGTACCCGATCATCCTGACCGACTCGGGCACCGGCCTGCTCTACAGCGCGATGCGCGGTGTGCTCGACCTGGCCCACCAGTTGATCGTGATCAGCACGCCCAGCGTGGACGGCGCCACCAGCGCGAGCACCACGCTCGACTGGCTGGTCGCGCACGGCTACGCGGATCTGGTCGCGAACAGCATCACGGTGATCTCCGGCGTCCGCGAGACCGGCAAGATGGTCAAGACCGAGGACATCGTGGCCCACTTCGAGACCCGCTGCCGTGCGGTCGTGGTCGTCCCGTTCGACGAACACCTGTCGGCGGGCGCGGAGTTGGACCTGGACATGATGCGGCCCAAGACCCGCGAGGCGTACTTCGAACTGGCCGCCCTGGTCGCCGAGGACTTCCACCGCACCCAGCCGTCCGAGCAACAGCACCAGTGGCAGCCGCAGTACGGCCAACCACAGCAGCAGGCGGCACAGCAGCAGCCCTACTACGGCCAACCGCAACAGGCACAGCCGTACCCGCAGCAACAGCAATATCCCCAGCACCAACAGCAGCAGCCCCAGCAGCCACAACCGCCGCAACAACACCCGCACCAGCAGCCGCACCCACAGAACCCGCAACAACCGCAGCAACCCCAGCAGCCGTACTACCAGCAGCCCCCGCCCGGCGACTGGCAGCAGCAGCCCCCGCCGCACCAGGGAGGCTGACACGCCGAAGGGCCGCCCCGGAGATTCCGGGGCGGCCCTTGGCACATCCGTCGCGAAGCGGCGCGGGCGCTCAGCCCGTCGGGTCCAGGTCCGCCGCGTCGATCAGCTCACGTGCCCGCTTCACATCACGCGCCATGTGTTCCAGCAGGTCGTCGATCGAGTCGAAGCGCTCGGTACCGCGCAGGTACTCCAGGAAGTCCACCGCGACGTGCGTCCCGTACAGGTCGAGGTCGGTCCGGTCCAGCGCGTACGCCTCGACCCGCCGCTCGGTGCCGTCGAAGGTCGGATTGGTGCCGATCGAGATCGCCGCCGGCAGCCGCTCGCCATCGATCACCAGCCAGCCCGCGTACACCCCGTCGGCCGGGATCGCCGTGTACGGGAGCACCTCCAGGTTGGCCGTCGGGTAACCGAGTTCGCGCCCGCGCTGATCGCCGCGCACCACCACGCCCTCGACCCGGTGCGGACGCCCGAGCAGTTCGGCCGCGCCCGCCACGTCGCCCTCGGCGACCCGGGCCCGGACCACGGTGGACGAGAACGTCACGTCGCCGGAGACGAACAGCTCCGGCTCGACGACGGTGAAGTCGTTCGCCACGCCCAACTCCTCCAAGAGCGCGACGTTGCCCGTCGCCTTGTGGCCGAATCGGAAATTGCGCCCCTCGACGACCACGGCCGCGCGCAGCGTGTCCACCAGCACCTGCCGGACGAAGTCGACCGCGCTCTGCCGGGACAGTTCGAGCGTGAACGGCACCACCAGCACCGCGTCCACTCCCAGGTCCGCCATGAGCTGCGCGCGCCGGTGGTGCGGCGTGAGCAGGGGCGGATGGCTGCCGGGCCGGACCACCTCGCTGGGGTGCGGGTCGAACGTCACCACGACCACCGGCAGCCCGCGCTCGCGACCGATCGCGACCGCCTGGCCGATCGTCCGTTGGTGCCCGCGATGCACACCGTCATAGGACCCGATCGTGACGACGGAGCGTCCCCAATCGCTGGGGACGTCCGCCAAGCCCCGCCAACGCTGCACCGTAACCGCTCCTCGTTCTTCGTGACGTGTCGCGGGTCCAGCTTCCCATGCAGGGGCCGTCGCACGATCCCGCCCCCGCCGTGGCGACCATCACCCCGGATCCGGTCCGGGGCGCGGCTCAGCCCACGAACACCGCGAGCGGCCGGGCCACTCCCTGCCGGTTCTCCACCAGGGCCAGGAACGTCCCGTCGGGCCCGAACACCCCGACCGGCCCCTCGCTCTCGTCGGCCGGCAACCGGCCGCCGTGCGATACGGCGCGCGCCTGGTCCTCGGTGACCTCGCGGCGCGGGAACGCCGCCGCGGCGGCCTCGGCGATCGGCAGCACGCCGAAGGACTCCTCCAGCCCCTCGAGCGTGTGGGCCCGATCCAGCGCGTACGGACCCACCCGGGTGCGCCGCAGCGCGGTCAGGTGCCCGCCCACCCCGAGCCCGGCCCCCAGATCGCGGGCCAGCGCGCGGATGTAGGTGCCGGACGAGCAGGTCACCCGCACGTCCAGGTCGATCGTGTCGCCCTCACGGCGGGTGGCGAGCACCTCGAACGCGGAGACGGTGACCGGTCGGGCGGCCAGCTCGAACTCCTCGCCGTCACGCACGCGCGAGTAGGAGCGCTTGCCGTCGATCTTGATCGCCGACACCTTCGAGGGCACCTGGAGGATCGGGCCGGTCAACTCGGCGACACCCGCCGCGATCGCGGCGTCCTGAACGTGCGCGGCCGAGGTGGTCTCGGTGACCTCGCCCTCGGCGTCGTCGGTGACCGTGCTCTGCCCGAGCCGGATCGTCCCGTCGTACTCCTTCTCGGTGAGCGCGAGATGGCCCAGCAGGCGGGTGGCCTTCTCGATGCCGATCACCAGGACGCCGGTGGCCATCGGGTCCAGCGTGCCCGCGTGGCCCACCCGGCGGGTGCCGGCGATCCGGCGCAGCCGGCCCACCACGTCGTGCGAGGTGAGCCCGGCCGGCTTGTCCACGATCACCAGACCGTCGGGCGGCGGGGGTCCTGCGTTGCGGCGCTTCACGCGTCGTCTCCCGGGGTTGCGTGCGCCGGAGCGACCGGCAGTAGTGCGTCGGCGAGGAGGTCCCGGAATCGGGCCACCACCTCGGCCGGTGGGTCATAGGCGGTGAATCCGGCCGCGAAGGCGTGTCCGCCGCCGCCGAAGGCGCCACAGACGCGCCCGAGGTCCACCGCGCCCTTGGACCGCGCGGACGCGCGCAGCGCGCCGTCGTCGTCCTCCTTGAGCACCAGCGCGACCTCGGCCTCGCCGCTCTTGCGGACCACGTCGATCACGCCCTCGATCTCGTCCAGCCGGATCCCGTGCGCGGCGCGTTCGGCGCGGGTGATCACGGTGGACACCAGCCCCAGGCCGCCCGCCGCGCCGGCGTCCAACTCGGCGCCCGCCAGGGCGGCGGCGAGCACCTTGAGATAGCCGAATCGGCAGGTGTCCCAGATCGCCCGCTGGATCAGGTCGTGCCGTATCCCGGTGGCCATCAGCCGAGCCGCGAAGGTGTGCGTCTCGGGCGTGGTCCCCACGTACTTGAACGAGCCGGTGTCGGTGACCAGCCCGGTGTACAGCGCGGTCGCGATGTCGGCGGTCAGCGTCGCGCCGAGCCGGGTGATCAGCTCGTCGGCGAGCACCGCGGTCGCGGGCGCCTCGACGTCGATCAGGTGATGCGTCCCGAAGCACGTGTTGGACGCGTGGTGGTCGACCACCAGCAGCGTGCCGGCCGCCTTCGCCTTGGCCTCCAACAGGCCCAGCCGAGCCGAGCCGGCCGCGTCGAAGACGGCGACCAGTTCGGGCTCCTCGGGCACTTCGGTGTGCGCCACGAGCAGGTCCTGGCCGGGCAGGAACTCCAGCGAGGACGGCACCACGAGCGGGTCGTCGCCGTAGGAGACCCGGACCGTGCGGCCCAGCTCGCGCAGCGCCAGCCCGACGGCGAGCGCCGAACCCAGCGCGTCGCCGTCGGGGCTGACGTGTGCCAGCAGCGTGATGTCCTCGGCCGTCAGGAGCAGGCGTACCGCCTCGTCCCAATCGGCCGCACCCGGCGCGGTCGGCGGCACCGTCCGCACGCCCGACTCGCCGGTCCGCGGCTTCGCTCCCGCGGCCGGGCCGGGCTCCCGGTCCGCCGCCACGCCTGGTGTCAAGGTCGGTCGCCCTCCTGTGTATCCGCCTTGGTCTCCGCCTCCGACTCGTCGTCGGAGTCCTCGGAGTCGTCCACGGCCGGGGTCCGATAGGGGTCCGCGTCACCGGCATAGCCGGCGCCCGCGGCGGTTGAGCGTACCGCCGCATCGGCCTGCTGTGCCCGGGCGAGGAGATCGTCGATGAGTTTGGCGTTGTCCGGAAGCGCGTCGGCGATGAACGTCAGCGACGGCGTGTGTCGCACGCCGGTCTGGCGGCCCACCTCACTGCGGAGTACGCCCTTGGCGCTCTCCAGCGCGGCGGCGGTCGCCGCGCGCTCGGTCTCGTCGCCGTAGACCGTGTAGAACACGGTCGCCTCACGGAGGTCACCGGTCACTCGTGCGGCGGTGATCGTCACGAACCCCAGGCGCGGGTCCTTGATCCGGCGCTCCAAGGTCTCCGCGACCACAACCTGGATACGGTCCGCGAGTTTGCGCGCCCGCGCGGTGTCGGCCACTGATCCTCCTGCGATTGCTCGGCATTTCGGCGGAACCCCCGCGCCCGGGGTCACCGGACGCGAAGGCCGCTCTCGTTGCTTGTTCTTCTTCGGTGTTCGTGCGCTGCCCGTTCGACCCGGGTCGAACGATCGTCAGTCGTCGTCCCCGTACACCCTGCGGCGTGCGGAGAGCAGCTCCAACTCGGGCCGGCCGGCGACCAGCCGTTCACAGCCGTCCAACACCTCGGCACATCGTTCGACGCTCGCGGAGACCACCGCGATGCCGATCACGCTGCGCCGATGCAAATCCTGATGCTCCACCTCGGCGGCGGCAACGGCATTCTTGCGCTGAAGGTCCGCCAGGATGGGGCGGATCAGAGATCGTTTTTCCTTCAACGAGTGCACATCGCCGAACAGCACATCGAGGCTGATGGTTCCCACAAACATAGGCGACGGGCCTGGCCGGCCCGGGAGGCCTCGGGTCGGGGCCGCTGGGGCCGCCGACGAAAAGAACCGGGCTCGCACGTCGCGGCCCGGACACCACTGGTCACGCTCGCTCTGCTGGTATTGCGAGACGCCGGATCCGCCCGGTGTGCACCGGGCGGATCCGTCGTATCGGTTCAGCGGTTCGATCGGTTCGAGCTACCGGGTCAGCCTCGCGGCTTCTCCCGCATCTCGAACGTCTCGATGATGTCCTCGACCTTGATGTCGTTGAACGAACCGAGGTTGATACCGCACTCGAAGCCCTCGCGGACCTCGGTGACATCGTCCTTCTCGCGACGCAGGCCCTCGACGTTGAGGTTGTCGGCGACGACCGACCCCTGCCGGATGATCCGCGCCTTGGTGTTGCGCTTGATCGTCCCGCCGGTGACCATGCAGCCCGCGATGTTGCCGAGCTTGGAGGAGCGGAACACCGCGCGGATCTGCGCCGTGCCGAGCTGCACCTCTTCGTACTCGGGCTTGAGCATGCCCTTGAGCGCGGCTTCGATCTCCTCGATGGCCTGGTAGATCACCGAGTAGAAGCGGATGTCGACGCCCTCGCGGTCCGCCATCGTCCGCGCCCGGCCCTCCGGCCGGACGTTGAAGCCGATGATGATCGCGTCCGAGGCCATCGCCAGGTTGACGTTGGACTCGGTGATCGCACCAACACCCCGGTCGATGATCCGCAGCTCGACCTCTTCGCCGACCTCCAGGTTGAGCAGCGCGTCCTCCAACGCCTCCACCGAACCGGAGCCGTCACCCTTGAGGATGAGGTTGAGCTGCTGCATCTCGCCGGCCTTGAGGGCCAGGTCGAGGTCCTCGAGCGAGATCCGCTTCGAACGACGGGCCAGCAGCGCGTTGCGCTCCCGAGCCGCCCGCTTCTCGGCGATCTGGCGCGCGGTGCGCTCCTCCTCGACCACGAGGAAGTTGTCACCGGCACCCGGCACCGAGGTCAGACCCAGCACCATGACCGGACGGGACGGCGCGGCCTCGGTGAGGTTGTTGCCGTTCTCGTCGATCATCGCGCGGACTCGGCCGTAGGCCTCGCCGACCACGATCGCGTCGCCGATGCGCAGGGTGCCGCGCTGGACCAGGACGGTCGCGACGGGGCCGCGGCCCTTGTCGAGGTGACCCTCGATCGCGATGCCCTGGGCCTCCTGGTGCGGGTTGGCGGTGAGCTCCAGAGCCGCGTCCGCGGTCAGTACGACCGCTTCGAGCAGCTCGTCGATGCCCAGGCCCTGCTTCGCCGAGATGTCGACGAACATCGTGTCGCCGCCGTACTCCTCGGCCACGAGCCCGTACTCGGTGAGCTGGCCACGGACCTTGGTCGGGTCCGCGCCTTCCTTGTCGATCTTGTTGACCGCCACGACGATCGGCACGCCGGCCGCCTGCGCGTGGTTGAGCGCCTCGATCGTCTGCGGCTTCACGCCGTCGTCCGCCGCGACCACGAGGATCGCGATGTCCGTCGACTTGGCGCCGCGGGCACGCATGGCGGTGAACGCCTCGTGACCCGGGGTGTCGATCAGGGTGATCTTGCGGTCGATGTCGTTGACCGTGGTCGCGACCTGGTAGGCACCGATGTGCTGGGTGATGCCACCGGCCTCGCCCGCGATCACGTTCGTCTTGCGGATCGCGTCGAGCAGGCGGGTCTTGCCGTGGTCGACGTGACCCATGACGGTGACCACCGGCGGACGCGCCTCGAGGTCGTCCTCGTCGCCCTCGTCCTCGCCCCATTCGAGGTCGAAGGACTCGAGCAGCTCGCGGTCCTCCTCCTCCGGGGAGACGATCTGGATCACGAAGTCGAGCTCGCCGGCCAGGATCTGCAGCTCCGCGTCACTGACCGACTGGGTCGAGGTGAGCAGCGAGCCGAGGTTGAACATGATCTGGACGAGAGCCGCGGGGTTCGCGTTGATCTTCTCCGCGAAGTCGGTGAGCGAGGCACCGCGCGACAGCCGGACGACACGCCCGTTGCCGCGAGGAGCCATCACGCCACCGGCGGACGGAGCCTGCATGTTGTCGAACTCTTGACGACGCTGACGCTTCGACTTGCGCGCGCGGCCCGGACGCCCACCGGGACGACCGAACGCGCCCTGCGTGCCGCCGCGACCACCGGGGCCACCACGACCGCCGCCGCCGGGACGACCGGCGAAGCCGCCGCCGCCACCGGGACGACCCGGAGCGCCGCCGCCACCACCGGGACGGGGACCGCCGAAGCCGCCACCGCCGCCACCGGGACGACCGCCACCGCCGCCGGCACCCGCCGGACGACCGCCGCCGCCACCACCGGGACCACCGGGACGACCGGGCGCACCGCCGGGACGACCGGGACCGCCGGGGCCACGAGCGGGCGCCGGACGGTTGGGCATCATGCCCGGGTTGGGACGCGGGCCACCGGGGCCTGCGCTACCACCGGGACGGGGACCCGCGGGGCCACCCGAACCACCCGGACGCGGGCCACCGGCCGCAGGACCCTGCGGACGCGGCGGCATGCCACCGGGAGTGGGTCGACCGGCACCGCCGGCGGCCTGCGGCCGCGGCATGCCGGTGCTGCCCGAGGTGAAGGGGTTGTTGCCCGGACGCGGGCCGGCGGGACGCATGCCACCCGGACGGGGGGCACCTCCCTGACCGGGACCGCCCGGACGCGCGCCACCGGCGGACGGAGCGCCACCGGTACGCGGACCGGAGGGACGCTCGCCACGCTCGGGACGATCGCCGCGCTCGGGACGGCCACCGGGGCCGCCCTGACCGCCACCGGCCGGACGCGGACCCGGACGGCTGCCCGCCGGACCCGAGGAGGCCGCCGCGGGACGGTCCGAACGCGGACCGCGCTCGGCCTGGCCGCGGTCGCCCTGACCACGCTCGGCCGGACCGCGGTCGGCGGGACGCGCCGCCGGGCGCGGGCCCGGAGCCGGCGCACCGGCCGGACGCTGACCCGACTGTGCCGCGGGACGCTCCGCCTGACGCGGGGCGGCCGGAGCCGCCTCCGCGGCCGGCGCGGCCGGCACCACGGGCGGAGCGGTGCTGCCCTGGGGGGCCGGGCGCGGCGCCGGGCGCGGGCCCGGAGTCGGCGCACCCGCCGGGCGCGGGCCCGGAGCGGGGGCAGGACGCGCCGAGGCGCCCTGCGGGGAACTGGGGGTGGCCCCCTGCGGCGCGCCCGAGGGCGCGGGACGCTGGGGCCGGCGGGCGGGCCCGCCTTCCGTCTTGAGTGCTTCCGTCAGTTTGCGAACAACCGGCGCCTCGATCGTCGAGGACGCCGAACGAACGAACTCACCGAGTTCTTGGAGCTTGGCCATGACGACCTTGCTCTCGACTCCGAACTCCTTGGCGAGTTCGTATACCCGGACCTTTGCCACGTCGCTCCTTCTGGTCCGGGGTTGGTCGTCCGCCGGACCGTCACTACCGCATGTCTGTACTCATCGCGTACTCATCGAGTGCTCATCGCAATCTCGACCTACTTCCGACTCGCGAGGTACTGCTTCGCTGGACCTGTCCGACCGACCTCTGACAACCCATCACCGCTCAAATAAGCACGCAGTGGTGCCGAGTCCAGCGGCCCCGGCACGCGCAAAGCCCGAACGAACGCCTTTCGACGCTCAGCCTGGGCCAGGCACTCCGGATCGGGGTGCAGATGCGCGCCCCGTCCGAGCATTCGGCCGCGGGGGTCGGGGACACAACTGCCCTCCACCGCCACGACCCGCAATAGGTCGGCCTTGGCCGCACGCTGCCGACAACCTACGCACGTTCGGCACGGAGAGGCAGTGATTTCCTGCTTCTCCGACGTTGTACGAGGGCATGCTCGGGGACGCCTGCGACCAGACATGTTCAAGTCTACCGCTCCTCACCGCGACCTGGTTCGGTCGACCGTCCCCGGTCGTCCGATTCCCCGGTCTCGGTGTCCGGCCGGATGTCGATGCGCCATCCGGTCAATCGCGCGGCAAGGCGGGCATTCTGCCCCTCCTTGCCGATCGCCAGCGAGAGCTGGTAGTCGGGCACCGTCACCCGGGCGGAACGCGCGGCGAGGTCCACGACCTCGACCTTGCTCACCCGGGCCGGCGACAGCGCGTTGGCCACCATCCGCGCGGGGTCGTCCGACCAGTCGACGATGTCGATCTTCTCGCCGTTCAACTCGGCCATGACGGCACGCACGCGTGCCCCCATCGGCCCGATGCACGCGCCCTTGGGGTTGAGCCCGGCGCGCGTGGAGTAGACGGCGATCTTGGAGCGGTGGCCGGCCTCGCGGGCGATCGCGGCGATCTCGACGCTGCCGTCGGCGATCTCCGGGACCTCCAGCGCGAACAGCTTCCGCACCAGGTTGGGGTGGGTGCGCGAGAGCGTGATGGACGGCCCCTTGGGCCCACGCCGCACCTGTACGACATAGCAACGCAGGCGCATGCCGTGCGCGTACCGCTCGCCCGGTACCTGCTCCTGGGGCGGCAGGATCGCCTCGATGCGACCCAGGTCCACCAGGACGTTGCGATTGTCCTTGCCCTGCTGGACCACGCCGGCGACGATCTCGCCCTCACGGCCGGCGAACTCGCCGAACGTGATCTCCTCCTCGGCGTCGCGCAGCCGCTGCAGGATCACCTGCTTGGCGGTGGTCGCCGCGATCCGGCCGAAGTCGTCCGGGGTGTCGTCGAACTCGCGAACGCGCTGTCCGGCCTCGTCGGTCTCGGTCGCCCACACGGTGACGTGCCCGGTGGCACGGTCGAGTTCCACGCGCGCCTTGGGCAGGCTGCCCTCGGTGCGGTGGTATGCGATCAACAGGGCCGATTCGATGGCCTCGACCAGGAGGTCGAACTTGATCTCTTTTTCGCGCTCAAGCCCGCGCAGGGCGCTCATGTCGATGTCCACGTCCTACGCCTCCTCGTCCATGGTGTCGTCGTTGTCTGTGTCGTTGTCGTGGTCGATGTCGTCCTCGACCCCGGTGTCCTCGTCGTCCTCGGCGTCGGCCGCCGGGTCCGCGCTCTTGCGGTTGAACTCGACCTGCACGACCGCCTTGGCCACCTCGTCGTAGGTCAGCCGGCGCGGCTTGCCCTCGACGTCCAGCTGCACGCCGTCCGCGTCGCTCGCGCCGATCCGGCCGGTGACGGTGCCGCCGTCGTGCAGGTGGACCTGGACCAGCCGATCCGCCGCGCGGCGCCAGTGGCGCTCCAGCGTCAGCGGGCGGTCCACGCCCGGGGTGGTGACTTCCAGTTGATAGGGCAGGCTGCCGAGCACGTCGCTCGGGTCGAGCACGTCCGAGACGGCCCGGCTGACCTCGGCGACCTTGTCCAGGTCGACGCCGCCGTCGGCGGCGACCATCACACGCAGCACCCGACGCTTGCCGGCGGGGGTGAGGGAGAGATCCTCCAGATCCACGCCCACCGTCGATACCACCGGCTCCAGCATCTCCCGCAGCCGGTCCAACGTGGTGGTGCTCATCCGGGTGACTCCTCGGCTGCGTGTGCTGTTGTCTCAGGTGCGTCGACCGCCCGGGGCGGGTCGGGGAAGGACAACAGTATCCGGTCCGGAGGCCATCTCGCGCACGTCCGCCCGGCGTACGCCGGATGTCCGCCGAGGTCCGCACGCCCGCATATGCGGTAGCGTCCGACACGGCCGGGGCCGGCGACGGACACCGGGCATCGCACATCACGGACGAGGTTCAGGAGCGGGACGCATGCGCGACGCGGGGCCGACGCGACGGGCCGTCCTGGGCACCGTGGCCGCGGCGACGATCGCCGCGGCCGTCGTCGGTTGCGACGACAACGGCGGGGGCGCGGACCAGGGTCGACGCCGGATCGACGACGCGGCGCGCGAACGGGCGTACGCGGCGACCGGGGCGCTGCTCGCACACTACGACGCGGTCGCCGCGCGAGACGCCGCCCTGGCCGAGCGGATCCGGCCGCTGTCGCTCGAACTGCGCGAACACCTGCGCGTGTTCGCCGGGGGCGCGTCGCATTCCGCGCCGCCTCCCGGCGCCGCGCCGGTCGACGCCGCCGCCGCGGGCAGCGCGGTCGCCGACCGGGCGCAGCAGGCGTCCGACGAGCGGCTGACCGGACTGGACGCGGTCTCCCCCGAACTCGCCCGCCGACTGGCCGCCACCGCCGCGTGCCTGGCGGGTCACGCCCAACTGCTTCGGAGCGCATCGTGAGCACGCCGCGACCGACCCCGTCCGGGTCCGCCAACCCCGAGGTCCGGGCGCTGAGCGAGGCGTTGCAGGCGGAGCACGCGGCGGTCTACGGCTACGGCGTGGCCGGCGGGCGGCTGACCGGTGCCGCGCGCACCCAGGCGCGCACCGCGTTGGACACGCACCGGGCCCGCCGGGACACGATCGCCCGGCTGATCACCGATCGGGGCGCGCCGGCGCCGGCCGCGGCGCCCGCGTACACGATCCCGTTCCCGGTGGCCACGCCCGCGGACGCGACTCGGCTCGCGGTGCACCTGGAGGACGGGGTCGCGGTGCGGTTGGGCGAGCTGGTGGCCCTCGCGGGCGCCCCGCTGCGGAACGAGGCGGCGGGCTGGTTGCGCGAGACCGCCGTGTGGGCGGTGCGCTGGCGCGGCACGAGTACGCCCTTCCCGGGGTTGCCCGCCTCGGCCGAGCCCGGCGCGCCGACGGCCGGGGGCCGCGCGTGAGCGATCGGGTCGAGGTGCCGGAACGATTGACCCGGACCGCGCTGCGCTGGTGCGGCGAGGAGGTCGCCCGGCCGTGGCTCGCGGGGCTGCCGGACGCGGTCGCCGAGTACGCGCGGCGCTGGGGGCTGACCGTCGAGCGGCCGATCATCCCGGGCGGCGCGCTCAGCCTGACCTTCCTGGTCCGGCTCGCGGACGGGACGCCTGCCACGCTCAAGCTCGGCCTGATCGACCGCTACACCGCGCACGAGGCGGCCGCGCTCGCGTTGTGGGACGGCGTCGGGGCGGTCCGGCTGTTGGACGGTGATCCGCAGCGCGGCGCGCTGTTGTTGGAGCGGCTCCAGCCGGATGTGTCGCTGCGCTCGCTGGCCGAGGACCGGGCGATGCTGGAGGCGGCCGAGGTGATCCGCAGGTTGTGGGTGACCCCGCCCGCGGACTGCGCGATCGAGCCGGTCGCGGATCGCGCCGGGCACTGGGCCGAATCGATCCCTCGCCGGTACGCGGACCTGGCCGGCCCGTGCTCCCGGGCGCTGGTGGACGAGGCGGTGGCGCTGTGCCGCGAGTTGGCCGACTCGCAGCCCGAGGTCGTGGTCCTGCACACCGACTGCCACCACGGCAACGTGCTGGCGGGTACCCGGGCGAAGTGGCTGGCGATCGACCCGCGCCCGATGCTCGGCGAACGCGCCTTCGACCTGGGCCCGCTGGTGCGGGACCGGATGGCCACGGTGGTCGCCGAGTCGCGCCCGCAGGCGCTGGTGCGGCGACGGGTGACCTGGCTGGCGAACGCGTTGGACCTGGACGCCGAGCGGGTGCGCGGGTGGGCCCTGGTACAGGCGTTGGCGCTGGGTCTGTGGTGCGTGTCGGTCGACGATCCGGCGGGCGAGGACCTGCTCTCCGTCGCCGAGTGGCTGTCCTGATCCGGTGCTCGCCAGGCCCCGCCCGGATCCGGGTCGGGCCGATCGGGCCGGTCAGGTGAACGGCAGGATCGCGCCCATCACCGTGTAGGGGCGGTCGTTGCCCGGGAACAACACCGGGCGGGCCAGGTCCCGGAACCCCAGGCCCCGGTACAACCGGCGGGCCGGGGTCTGTTCGTCGATCGCGGACAGCAGGATGTGCGACCGGTCCTGCCCCCGGCACAGCAGGGAGATCAGGGTGCGCCCGATGCCGTGGCCCTGCCAGCGCGGCAACACGTGCAGTTCGCCGACCACGAACGACTCGTCCAGCCAGGCCCGATGTCCGGCCCGGGCCAGGTGCGGCTCGATCACCAGGCTCCACCACTGGTCGGTGAGGTTGGGGTAGCCGTAGCCGAATCCGACCAGCCGACCCGCGGCGTCGAACGCGCCCAGGGACCGCACCCCGGCGAAGGTCGCGTGCCGGCGCATTATCCGCTGCCGTACCGCGATCTCGTCGTCGGCCAGACCGAACGCGCCGGCCTGGACGTCGACCGCCTCGTCCGCGTACTCGGCGAGATCGACGACCCGGCACGTCCACTCCATCAGCACACGCACTCCCCAGGGGCCGGGCCCCGCCGCCGCCCACGTACCGCCGGTTCGGGCCGCGTACCCGCGCGTCCCATCGGGGAGCGCCGCGTCGGCCCGGGCGACATCCGCTCGGGCCCCATCAGAACAGCACGCTCATGAAGGTGCCGGTCTCGGCGAAGCCGACCCGCCGGTAGGCCGCGCGTGCGGGGCCGTTGTAGCTGTTCACGTACAGGCTGGCGATCGGGGCGACCTCGCTCAGCGCGTGGCGCAGCACCGCGGCCATGCCGATCTCGGACAGGCCCTCGCCGCGCCGCTCCGGCGCCACCCACACGCCCTGGATCTGGCACGCCTGCCGGGTGACCGCGCCGATCTCCGCCTTGAACACCACCCGGCCCTCCTCGATCCGGGCGAACGCGCGTCCACCGGCGATCAGTTCGGCCACCCGCGCGCGGTACAGCGTGCCGCCGTCGCCGATCAGCGGCGAGACGCCGACCTCCTCGGTGAACATCGCCACGCACGCGGGCATCATCAGATCCAGTTCGTCCGGACGCACCCTGCGCACCAGCGGATCCGCCGCGACCTCGCGCGAGGGTTGGTCGGCGACCATCAGCGGCTGGATCGGGCGGACGTCGCGGGCCGGGCCCCACACGGGTTCGAGCAACCGCCACAGGTCGGCCGCCGCCTGGGCCGGGCCGACGATCGACGAGCAGCGCCGGCCCTGGCGGCGGGCCCGCTCGGCGAAGGAGCGTATGGCGTCCGGGCCGGCCTCGACCGGGACCAGGTTCGCGCCCGCGTAGCACAGCGAGGTGAGCCGACCGCTCTCGTAGTACCCCCATAGTTCGCCGCCCAGCCGCCACGGATCGACGCCCGCGAGGCGGACCCGGGACGCGACGAAGACGTTCGTGACGGGGTCACGGTCGAGCAGCGCCTGGACGGCGGACAGGTCGGTCCCGTCCAGGACTTTGGTGGAAACCGAGCTCAGCACGTGCCTCACCATGCCATCGGGCGGACCTTGGGGAAATGCCAGTCTTGCGGCACCACCCTATGCAGGTCCGGGCCGCGCGCGCCGCCCGGGAGGCGACGGGATCCGCGACCGGGGCCGGCGGCCCCCCGCGGGCGGGTCAGCGGCGGAGCCGAGGGACCGCCGATCGGCGCGGCCGGGGCTCGCTCGACGCGGCGCCGGCGCACTCGGTGTCGGTGGCCGGCAGGGTGCCGTCCACCAGATAGGCGGTGCCCCGTTCGTCGACGCATCCGCCGTCGACGAGGTAGTGCCCGTGGTTGCCGTTGTCGCGCACGGTCAGCAGTCGCGAGGAGGGCAGCGCGGCGTGCATGCGCAGGGCCCCGTCGTAGGGCGTCGCCGGGTCGCCGACGGACTGGATCAGCAGTACGCCGGGCAACCCGGCACCGTCGATCCGGGTCGGCGGCGCGGTGTTGCTCTGCAGGTACAGGCACGCGCCGGGGGACGCGATGGCCGCGCCCAGCGCGCCGTGCCGGGCCCGGAGCAGGGCCATGTCGCGATCGAGCACCGCCTCGTCGGCCGGGAAGGGCGCGTCCGCGCAGGCCACGGTCTGGAACACCGACTCGAAGTTGACCTCGTCCTCGGTCGCCGGCTTGCGTCCGGCGATCAGCGCGGCCGGATCGCCCGACGCGTAGTCCGCGAGCGCGCCGGACATGCTCGCCCAGTTTTGGTCGGTGTACAGCTTGCCGAGCGTGTACTGGTCGAGTTCGACGCCGCCGAACACGCCGCCCGCCGGGTGCGCGGCGAGTTCGGTGCGCAGCCGGTCCCAGGTCGCCAGTACGGCCGGCGGGGTCGAACCCAGGTGGAAGCGGTCGGCCCGCTCGGCGGTCCACGCGGCCCACTCGCGCCGGCGCGCGTCGAATCCGGCGGCCTGGAGGAAACCGGTCTCGTACCAGACCCGGGTCGGGTCGACCAGGCTGTCCAGGAGCATCCGGTGCACCCGGTTCGGGAAGAGCTGGCCGTAGACCGCTCCCAGGTAGCTGCCGTACGAATAGCCCAGGATCGAGAGCCGCTCCGCGCCGAACGCGGCCCGGACCAGGTCGAGGTCGCGTGCGATGTCCCGGGTGGTCAGGTGCGGCAGCAGGTCCGCGGCAAACGCGCGGCAACCGTCGGCGAGCGCGCGGGTGGCGGCCAGGTGCGCCGCCCGGCTGCCCGGCATCGCCGGGTCGGGCTTGGGCCCGCGGCCGAACGTCGCCGGGTCGGTGCACATCACCCGGGTGCTCGTGCCGCGCCCGCGCAGGTCGAAGCCGATCAGGTCGTAGGCCCGGCGCACCCGCTCGGGCAGGCCGCCGGCCAGTGCCGCCATCGAGCCGACGGCGGCGGCGCCCGGACCGCCGAAGTTGACCATCAGGATGCCCTGGTACTCGGCCGCGGTCCCGGTCGCCGCGACCTTGGAGACGCCGACCCGGATCCGCGGGCCGGTCGGCCGGGCGTGGTCCAGCGGCACGCCGATACCGCCGCAGCGCTCCCCCGGCGCGGTGCCCGGCGGGCAGTCGCCCCACACGATCGGCTCGGTCTGTGCCGTGGCGGGCGCGGCGGCGGTCAGCACGGCGGCGGTCAGCGCGCCGGCCAGCAGGACGCGGACGGCGCGGGTCACGATTCCTCGCAGGTGGTGTCGCGGCCCGCCGGGAGCGTGCCGTCGGTCAGATAGGCCGCGGCGGCCCGCAGGACACAGTCGTTGGGCTGGAACGCGAGGATCCCGTGGTCGCCCTCGCCGAGCACGGTGATCAGATGCGAGGACGGCAGCACGTGGTGCAGCGCGCCCGCCCCGGCGGGCGGGGTGGCCGGATCCCGGGTGCCCTGGATCAGCAGCACCGGCGGCAGGTCGTGGCCGTCGATCGTCGGCGGCGTGCGCGCGGGCACCGGCCAGAACGCGCAGGGCGCGTTCAGCCACGTGTTGGACCAGGTCACCAGCGGCGCGACCCGATCCACGGCGCGGGCGTCGCGGTCCCAGACCGACCAGTCGCGCGGCCAAGGGCCGTCGTGGCATTCGACGGCGGTGTAGATCGCGGTGCCGTTGGCGTCCTGCGCGGTGGGCGGGGCGTACAGCGCGGCCAGCGGGGCCGGGTCGCCCGCGTCGTGGGCGCGCAACGCCCGGGCGAACCCGGGCCAGGTCCGCGAGCCGTACAGGATCCGGGTGGCGATGTCGCGCAGTTCGGCGGGGCCGACGGTGCCGCCGGCGGGCTCGGCCCGGACACGGGCGAGCACGCGGGCGAACACGTCGTCCAGGTCGGCGCCCTCGGCGGCGACGAAGTCCCGCCAGCGGCCCTGGAAGGCGACGTCCTGTCGCAGGTTGGCGCCGTACCAGACCTGGTCCGGGCGCGGGTCGACGACGCTGTCCAGGATCATCCGGTCGACCCGCTCGGGGAACGAGTGCCCGTAGACCGCGCCGAGATAGGTGCCGTACGACCAGCCGATGAAGGAGATCCGGGGTTCGCCCAGTGCGGCGCGGACCAGGTCGAGGTCGCGCGCGTTCTCCAGCGTGCCCAGGTGCGGCAGCAGGTGCCCGGCCCGCTCGGCGCACCCTCGCGCGTAGTCGCGGGCCCGCTCGACCAGGCGCTCTTCGTCCCGCGCCGTGACGGGCACCGGGTCCGGCTTCGGCGCCCGATCGAAGCTCGCGTCGACGCACGAGATGGGGTCGCTGTGGTGGTTGCCGCGCGGGTCGACGCCGACGATGTCGTAGCTCTGCCGCACCCGTTCCGGCAGCGCGTGTCGCACCAGGTCGGCCAGCCACATGCCGCCGCCGCCCGGGCCGCCGGGGTTGACCACGATCGTGCCGAGCCGTGGCTTGCCGCCGAGGGCCCGTGCCATCGAGACGCCCAGGGTGGTGGTGGGCCCGTCGGCACGCGCGTGGTCGACCGGGACGGCCAGCGTCCCGCAGCGCAGTCCGGGTGCGGCGACATCGGCCGGGCACGCGCCCCACGCGATGCCGGGCGACACCCGGGCCGGTGGTCGCCCGCCCGGGTCGGGACCACTGCCAGGGCCCGCCGCGGTGCCCACGATCATGCCGGCGACGGCCAGTGCGGCCACGATGACGCGTCCCACGCGCGACGCCCCTCCCCCGGGGGCGATGCCCCGATCATGTATCTCGATGATCGGGGTCGGTTACCGGAGGTAGGGGCGCATCAACGATATGTCACTCGGGTGGGCGAGTGGATTGATCCGGGCGGGCGGCGGTCGGCGGGCTGTGCCGGGCGGGCCGAAGCCGCCATCGCCGGCGCCGTCGGGCCGGGATCGAGGTCCGCTCGGGACGGGGCCGCGTCGTCCCGGGGCGAGGCCGGCTCAGGCGATGTCGACGATCGGGTCGCCGCTGATCACGCCGTCCGCCTGCATCTGCTCGGCGAGCTTGAGCGCCTCCTCGATCAGGGTCTCGACGATCTTCGACTCGGGCACGGTCTTGATCACCTCGCCCTTGACGAAGATCTGACCCTTGCCGTTGCCGGACGCCACTCCCAGGTCCGCCTCGCGGGCCTCGCCGGGCCCGTTGACGACGCAGCCCATGACGGCCACCCGCAGCGGCACCTTGAGTCCGTCCAGGCCCGCGGTGACCTGCTCGGCGAGCTTGTACACGTCGACCTGGGCACGGCCGCAGGACGGGCAGGAGACGATCTCCAGGCCGCGCTGCCGCAGGCCCAGCGACTCCAGGATCTGGTTGCCGACCTTGATCTCCTCGACCGGCGGGGCGGAGAGGGAGACCCGGATGGTGTCGCCGATGCCCTGCGCGAGCAGCGCGCCGAACGCGACCGAGGACTTGATCGTGCCCTGGAACGCGGGACCGGCCTCGGTGACGCCCAGGTGCAGCGGGTAGTCGCAGCGCTCGGCGAGCAGCCGGTAGGCCTCGATCATCACGACCGGGTCGTTGTGCTTGACCGAGATCTTGATGTCCCGGAAGTCGTGCTCCTCGAACAGCGAGCACTCCCACAGCGCGGACTCCACCAGCGCCTCGGGGGTGGCCTTGCCGTGCTTGGCCAGCAGCCGCTTGTCCAGCGACCCGGCGTTGACGCCGATCCGGATCGGGGTGCCGGCGGCGGACGCGGCCTTGGCGATCTCGGCGATCTTGTCGTCGAACTGCTTGATGTTGCCGGGGTTCACCCGTACCGCGGCGCAGCCCGCGTCGATCGCGGCGAAGACGTACTTCGGCTGGAAGTGGATGTCCGCGATCACCGGGATCTGCGACTTGCGGGCGATCGCGGGCAGCGCGTCGGCGTCGTCCTGCGAGGGCACCGCGACCCGGACGATCTGGCAGCCGGACGCGGTGAGCTCGGCGATCTGCTGAAGCGTGGCGTTGACGTCGGAGGTCAAGGTGGTGGTCATGGACTGCACCGACACCGGGGCGTCTCCGCCGACGGCCACGTTGCCGACCATGATCTGCCGTGACTTGCGGCGCGGCGTGAGGGGCCGGGCAGGTACGGACGGCATTCCGAGCTGGATCGCGGTCATCTTCGCTTTAGTCCCGTGGGTCGGCGCGGTAGGTCGACCTCAACGCTACGCCACCGCACACCGGTGCGGACGCGCCCGTGCCCCTGTGCCGACCCACCTGTTGCCTGATCGACACAAGGGGGGCCGGCGGGGCGTCTTGCCGGGTGCTCTCCCGAGAGCTAGGTCACCTTCACCGGGTTGATCAGGTCGGCGATCAACACCAGCACCGTGAAGGCGATGAAGATCGAGGCCACGACGTAGGCGACCGGCATCAGCTTGGCCACGTCGAACGGGCCCGGGTCCGGCCGCTTGCGCAGGCTCGCGATCCGGCGACGGATCGACTCCCACCACGCGCCGATCACGTGACCGCCGTCGAGCGGGAGCAGCGGCAGCATGTTGAACAGGAACAGCGACACGTTGAAGCCCGCGATGATGAAGATCATCAGGCCGACCCGCTGGGACGCGGGCACGTCGAGCGCGGCCACCTCGCCGCCGACCCGGGCCGCGCCGACCACGCCGACCGGGGAGTCCTGGTCGCGTTCGTCGCCCTGGAAGGCCGCGCCCCACAGCGCGGGCACCTTCTGCGGGATGCGCAGCAGGCCGTGGAACGCGTTCTTGACCAGGTCGCCCGTGTACTCGACGGACTCGGCGGCGCTCTGGCGCTGGATCCCGCGCGCCGGACTGATGCCCAGGAAGCCGGTGGTGACGTACTGATCGGCCACCGGGCGTCCGTCGCCGTCGAGCTTGATCATCTTGTTCTGTTCGAGCACCGGCTTGAGGGTGAGGAGTTCGCCCTTGCGGTCGACCACGAGGGTGACCTCGCCGGACGACTTGCGGATCAGGCCCTGGAGCTTGTCGTAGTCGCCGATCTTTTGACCGTTGAACGACACGATGCGGTCGCCCGGCAGCAGACCGGCCGCCTTGCCGGGGGCCGCCTTGGCGTTCTCGGGGCACTTGTCGGTCTTCGCGTCGGCGCTGACCACGCACTCCGAGACGGTGCTCACCGTGGAGGTGGTCTCGGGGATCCCGAAGCCCATCAGGTACACCGCGAGCAGCCCGATGGCCAGGATCAGGTTCATGAACGGCCCGGCCAGCATGATGATCGTGCGCTGCCACGGCTTGCGCTGGTAGAACATCCGGTCCTCGTCGCCGGGACCGACCTCCTCGTAGGACGCCTCGCGGGCCTCCTCGATCATGCTGCGCCACGGTGAGGTGCTGCGGGCCTGCACCTTGCCCGACGCGTCGGGCGGGAACATGCCGATCAGCCGGCAGTAGCCGCCCGCCGGGATCGCCTTGAGCCCGTACTCGGTCTCACCGATCTTCCTCGACCACAGCGTCTTGCCGAAGCCGACCATGTACTGCGGCACCCGTACACCGAACATCTTGCCGGTGACCAGGTGCCCCGCCTCGTGCCAGGCGATGGAGAACAGCAGGCCCACGACAAAGACGACGATGCCGAGGATCGTCATGAACAGGGTCAACGGGGTTCTCCTCCGTGGGCGATGATCTCGCGTGCCCGTCGGCGCGCCCAGTCCTCCGCGTCGAGGACGTCATCCAGTGTCAGCCGGTTGCCGTCCCCGCGTACATCATGCTCGCTCACGACCCGGGCGACCGTGTCGGTGATGCCGTTGAACCTCAGCCGTCCCGCGATGAACGCGTCCACGCACTCCTCGTTGGCCGCGTTGAACACGGCCGGCGCGGTGCCGCCGGCGCGCCCCGCGGCGCACGCCAGCTCGACCGCCGGGAAGGCCTCGTGGTCGAGCGGGAAGAACTCCCACGTGGCCGCCTTGGTCCAGTCGCAGCCGGCCGCCACGTTCGGCACCCGGTCCGGCCAGGACAGGCCGAGCGCGATCGGCAGCCGCATGTCCGGCGGCGACGCCTGGGCCAGGGTCGAGCCGTCCACGAACTCGACCATCGAGTGCACGATCGACTGCGGGTGCACGACGACGTCGATCCGGTCGAACGGGATGTCGTAGAGCAGGTGCGCCTCGATCACCTCCAGGCCCTTGTTGACCAGGGTCGCCGAGTTGATCGTGATCACCGGGCCCATGTCCCAGGTGGGGTGGGCGGCGGCCTCCTCGGGCGTGACGTCGACCAGGTCGGCCCGACCGCGACCGCGGAACGGGCCGCCGCTGGCGGTCACCACGAGCCGCTTGACCTGGTCGGCCCGACCGCCGCGCAGCGCCTGGATCAGCGCCGAGTGCTCGGAGTCGACCGGGACGATCTGGCCGGGCTCGGCGATCGCCTTGACCAGCGGGCCGCCGACGATCAGCGACTCCTTGTTGGCCAGCGCGAGGGTGCGGCCGGCGGTCAGCGCGGCGAGCGTGGGGGCCAGGCCGATCGAGCCGGTGATCCCGTTGAGGACGACGTCGCACGGGTGCGCGGCCAGTTCGGTGGCGGCGGTGGGGCCGGCCAGGATGCGCGGCAGCTTGTACTCGCCCTTGGCGTAGCCGCGCCGCTGGGCCTCGGCGTAGAAGGCCAGTTGCAGGTCCTGGGCGGCGGACGCCCTGGCCACCGCGACCACCTCGACCGCCAGTTCGAGCGCCTGCCGCGCCAGCTCCTCGACCCGGCCGCCGCCGGCGGACAGGCCGACGATCCGGAACAGGTCGGGGTGGGCGCGCACCACGTCGATGGTCTGGGTCCCGATCGACCCGGTGGAGCCGAGCAGGACGATGTCCCGCCGGGTGGTCGACTGGTCGCGGGCGGCGAAGGGCACGTACGGATCGGCCAGGGAGTCCATCCGACCATTGTGGCCCGCGCCGGCGCGGCGCCGAGCGCAGGTCGACGGATTGTCGGCGGTGGCCGCCGGACCGCGCGTGCGGCGGGCGCGGCCGGCGGGGTGTGCCCGCCGGCCGCGGGCGGCTCAGTCGACCGGTCGGTGCACGTTGTCCACTTTGGCCGGGCCGGGTGTCGCGTCGGCGATCCACGGGCCTTCGGTGGACGGGTCGAGCACGCCCTCCTCCAGCCACAGGTACCGGCCCGCGAGCACGCCCTCGACCGCCGTGACGTCCAATTCGTCGGTGTTCGTCCACAACCGGCCGAACAGCTCGTCCACCCGGATCTGCGCCTGCCGGCAGAACAGGTCGGCGAGTTCGTACGCGGCCCGGCCCTGCTCGAGATCGCGCCGGCGCAGCATGTCGGCCCGCACGCACACCGCGCTCATCGCGAACAGTTCGGCGCCGATGTCGACGATCCGGCCGAGGAAGCCCTGCTTGCGCTCCATCGCGCCCTGCCAGCGGGCCATTCCGTAGAAGGTGGAGCGGGCCAGCCGGCGCGAGGCGCGCTCGACGAAGCGCAGGTGCGCGGCCAGGCTCGGCGCGCCGACCGGTGCGAACTCGCGGTAGGACGTGGGCACCTGCCCCTTGCCGGTGACCAGTTTGGGCAGCCACTTGGCGTAGAAGACGCCCGCGTCGGCGGCGGCCTTGCCCTTGGCCTTCAGGTCCGCGTCGGGGTCGATGATGTCGCCGGCCACCGCCAGGTGGGCGTCCACCGCCTCGCGCGCGATCAGCAGGTGCATGATCTCGGTCGAGCCCTCGAAGATGCGGTTGATCCGCATGTCGCGCAACATCTGCTCGGCGGGTACGCCGCGTTCGCCCCGGGCCCGCAGCGAGGCGGCGGTCTCGTAGCCGCGACCGCCCCTGATCTGCACGAGTTCGTCGCTGACCGTCCAACCCACCTCGGACGCGTACAACTTCGCCAGCGCCGCCTCGATCCGGATGTCGCGGCGGTCCTCGTCGGCCATCCGGGCGGTCAGCTCCAGCACCGCCTCCAGCGCGAAGGCGCTCGCCGCGATGTAGGCGATCTTGCCCGCGACCGCCTCGTGTCCGGCGATCGGCCGACCCCACTGCTCGCGCTCGCCCGCCCACTCGCGGGCCACCTTCAGCGACCACTTGGCCGCGCCGGCGCACATCGCGGGCAGCGAGAGCCGGCCGGTGTTGAGCGTGGTCAGCGCGATCTTCAGGCCCGCGCCCTCGGCCCCGACCCGGTTCGCCGCGGGCACCCGGACGTTGTGGAAGCGGGTGACGCCGTTCTCGATGCCGCGCAGGCCCATGAAGGCGTTGCGGTTCTCCACGGTGATGCCGGGGCTGTCCGCGTCCACGACGAAGGCGGTGATCCCGCCGCGCCGGCCCTCGGCCTTGGGCACCCGGGCCATCACCACGAGCAGCCCGGCCACCACGCCGTTGGTGGTCCACAACTTCACGCCGTCCAGGACGTACGCCTCGCCGTCCTCGGTGGGCACCGCGGAGGTGGCCAGCCGGGCCGGGTCCGAGCCGACGTCGGGTTCGGTGAGCAGGAACGCGCTGACCTCGCGCACACAGCGCGGCAGGAACTCGCGCTTCTGCTCGTCGGTTCCGAACATCTTGACCGGCTGCGGCACACCGATCGACTGGTGCGCGGACAGCAGCGCGCCGAGCGCGGCGTTGACCGAGCCGACCAGGACCAGGGCCTTGTTGTAGTAGAGCTGGCTCAGACCCAGGCCGCCGTACTCGGTGTCGATCTTCATGCCCAGCGCGCCGATCTCGGCCAGGCCCTTGATCACCTCGTCCGGGATCCGCGCGTCGCGTTCGATCACGGTGGGGTCAACCCGGGTGATCAGGAACTCGCGGAGCACCGCGAGGAAGTCCTCCCCCCGACGGATCTCCTCGGCGTCGGCCTCCGGATGCGGGTGGACGAGGTCGAGCCGAAAGCGTCCGAGGAACAGCTCCTTGGCGAAACTGGGCTTGTCCCAGTCCTGCTGCCGCGCTTCCTCGGCGACCTTGCGGGCTTCGCGTTCGCTGACAGGGGGCATGGCGGACTCCTCGCGGACTCGCAGCGGACCGACGTTGTTACCGATCGGTGTTACCTGCCCGTGCACACCCACTGAATGCCGCGTGACGCCCATTTGTCCAGAGGAGGCGGTCCGCGAGTGTGCGGCCTTGCGCCGGACGGGCGTGCCCTTGCTCCGTACGGGCGGGCGCGCCGTGCCCGCGGACGTGCGCGCCGCTTCCTGCGGACAGGCGCGCCGTCGTCCGCGGACATGCGCCGCCGCCCGAGGACATGCGCCGCCGTCCGCGGACATGCGAAAGGGCCCGGCGACACCACCCCAGGCGGCCGGGCCCTTCGTTCGGGGGTGCCTACAGGTCCAGGCCCGTGAGCACCATGACGCGCTCGTACGTGAAGTCGGTCATCGCGTACGTGACGCCCTCGCGGCCGACGCCGGAGTTCTTGGCGCCGCCGTAGGGCATCTGGTCGGCGCGGTAGGACGGGGCGTCGCCGATGATCACGCCGCCCACCTCCAGCTCGCGCTGGGCCCGGAAGGCGGTCTGGATGTCGTGCGTGAACACGCCCGCCTGGAGGCCGAACTCGGAGTCGTTGACCGCGGCGAACGCGGCGTCGGTGCCGTCCACCCGGGTGAGCGTGAGCACCGGGCCGAAGACCTCCTCGCAGGCGATGGTGACGCCGGCCGGGACCTCGCTGAGCACCGTCGGCGCGTAGGAGGCACCGTCGCGGGTACCGCCGGTGAGCACCTTGGCGCCCGCCTGCACCGCCTCGTCCACCCACGCCTGGACCCGCTCGGCGGCGGCGACGCTGACCAGCGGGCCGACGTCGACCGTGTCGTCCTCGGGGTCGCCGGTGACCTGCGCGGCCACCTTCGCCACGATCTTCTCCACCAGGCGGTCGTAGACGCTCGCGTCGGCGATCACCCGCTGCACCGAGATGCAGGACTGGCCGCCCTGGTAGTTGGAGAAGGTCGCGATCCGCTGCGCGGCCCACTCCAGGTCGGCCTCGGAGGACCAGTCGGCGAGCACGACGGCGGCGGCGTTGCCGCCCAGCTCCAGGGTGACGTGCTTGCGCGGCACCGAGTCCATGATGCTCCAGCCCACCGGGCCCGAGCCGGTGAACGAGATGACCGGCAGCCGCTCGTCCGCGACCAGCGCCGGCATCCGGTCGTTGGGCACCGGCAGCACGCTCCAGGCGCCCGCCGGCAGGTCGGTCTCGGCCAGGATCTCGCCGAGCACCAGCGCGGACAGCGGGGTGGCCGGGGCGGGCTTGAGGATGATCGGCGCGCCCACCGCGATCGCCGGGGCGACCTTGTGCGCGACCAGGTTCAGCGGGAAGTTGAACGGCGCGATGCCCAGCACCACGCCCTTGGGGATCCGGCGGACCAGCGCGTAGCGGCCGGTGCCGCCCGCGTCGGTGTCCAGCCGCATGCCCTCGCCGTTGAACCGGCGGGCCTCCTCGGCGGCCCAGCGGAAGACCGACACCGCGCGGCCGACCTCGCCGCGCGCCCACTTGATCGGCTTGCCGTTCTCGGCGGTGATCAGCCGGGCGATCTCCTCGGTGCGCTGACCGAGCCGCTTGGCGACGTGGTCCAGCGCCGCGGCCCGACGGAACGCGGGCAGCCCGGCGAACTCGTGCGCGACCGCGTGCGCGGCGGCGACGGCCTCCTCGATCTGCGCGTCGGTGGGCTCGGAGACCCGGCCGACGACCCGGCCGTCGTACGAGTTCGTGACGTCGAAGGCCGTCTCGCCGGCGGCCTGTCGGCCCGCCAGCCAGAACGCGTGGGTGGTGGTCACTGCTGCTCCTTCTCCGTCAACGGGCGCCGATGATCCCGGTGACTCAACGGTAGGCCGATCGCCCGCCCGCGCATTTGTCCATGCCGGCCAATTGCGCTCCGTCGCCACTACGACTTGTCGTCGCGGACCTCGCTCGGATCACGCAGCGCGAACCACAGCTCCGCGCGGGTGTCCGGATCGTCCAGGGTACGGCCGAGGATCTCCTCGGCCCGGCGGATGCGATAGCGCAGCGTGTGTCGGTGCACCCCCAGGTCGCCGGCGGCCGCGTCCCACTGCCCGTGTCGGGCCAGCCACGCGCGCAGCGAGCCGATCAGGTCGCCTCGGCCGCCCACGTCGTGCGCGCGCAGCGGCGCGAGCAGTTGTTCGGCCCACGCGTGCACCGCGGCCCCGTCCAGCAGCGGCAGCAGCCCGCCCGCGTCCCGGCCGTGCACGGTCAGCGTCCGCTCCGAGCGCAGGCCCACCGCGTGCGCGCCGAGCGCCTGCCGGTAGCCGTCGGCGGCGGCGGCCGGCTCGACCGGACCGGACACGCCCGCGATCAGACCCGGCAGGTCGACCGGTTCGACCGGCTCGACCGCTTCCGGCAGCACCAGTACGGTCGCGCCGGCCAGGCCGCCGGTGAGCGCGGGCGTGCCGGCCCGGACCGCCCGCGCGCACAGGCGCTCGGCGAAAGCCGCCACGACCGGCTCGGGTCCGGTGGCCACCACGACCCGCCACGGCCCGGGCGGCAGGTCGGCCGCGATGTCGTGGGCCAACTCGGCCGGCGTCGCCCGCTCTCCGGTGAGCAACATCCGCAGCAGCGCGGTGCGCATCCGGGCGCCCGCGTCGGCGCTGACCCGGGACTGTTCCAGGGCAAGCGTGAGCAGCGAGGCCGCGGTGCCCAGGGTCTGCCGGTCGGCGGTGCGCGGCGGGCGGGCGGTGCCCACCGCCAGGAAGCCGCTGATCCGCCGCTCGGCGCCCAGCGACTGGACCACCACCCGCTCCTCGCCCTCGACCCCCGGCAACGACGCGGAGGACGGCGCGGGCATCCCGCGCAGCTTCTCGATGTCGGCGCGCAGCGCGTCGGTGCGCGTGCGGGCCGCGGTCGGCGCGACCTGGCGCAGCGTGCCGTCCGCGTCGTACAGCGCGGCCCAGCCGTCCAGCCGGGCCGCGAGCCTGCGGATCAGCGTCGCGGCGCCCTCGCGCCCGGCGGCCGCCCGGGTCAGCTCCTGCTGGACCGCGAAGCCGGTGGTGACCGTCTCGTACTGCTCGGCCGCCAGCGCCGACGAGACCACCTTGCTGATCGCGATGAACGGGGTCGGGCGCGGCACCTCGAACACCGGAAAGCCGTGCGCCTCGGCGGCCTCGACGATCACCGCGGGCACCCGGTCCAGGGACAGGCCCACCCCGATGCCGAGTCCGGCCACCTCGGCGGCGGCGAGCCGCTCGACGTAGGCGCGGCGCTCGGCGTTGCTGCGGCCGAGCTTCATCCCCGTGGTGAGCAGCAGTTCGCCGCCCTCCAGATAGGGCGTGGGATCGGCGAGTTCGCTCGTGTGCACCCACCGCACCTCGCGCTCGAGCCCGCCCCGGCCCGCGAGTACCCGCAGGTCGAGGGCGGGTGCGCGGACCAGGGACGCGAGGGTGGGCGGCATGTCGGCGTTGTCCAAACTGGAGTGGGAGAGGCCTCCAGTGTGACTCAGCGGCCGAGATCGATCAGCACGGGAGGGGTTCGCTCGCCCTTTCGGGTGGTCAGGCTGACGATCGCGTGTCGTGTGGGCAGATCGCCGGCGATCTCGGACGGGGACCAGCGGTAGCGCTCGACGGTGCGGGTGGTCACCCGCTCGGACCGGCCGCTGGCCTTCTCGCCGAACAGCGTGCCCAGCACCGAGTAGCGGATCCGCTTGGCCAGGCCGCCCTCGGGCGTGCCCATGGTGATCGACTTCTCCTGCTCCTTGGTCATCCCCCAGTGCTCGGCGAACAGTTCGGCGTCGGTGCGGGACGCACCGGGCACCACCGCCTTGCAGCCGGCCGCGGCGAACACGGTGTGCCGCAGCGCGGGCGCGAGGTCGTCGAGCGAGCGGACCGACAGGACCAGGCCGGCCCGGCGGTTGCGGGCCCATTGCAGGCCCTTCGCCGCGTACTCGTCCACCAGGCGACCGGCGTCGTCGGCGACCAGGCACGCGAACACCTTGCGCGGCCCGCGCTCGCGCCGGGGCGTGGCCATCGCCTGGACGAACTGGGACAACACCAGTCGGCCGATCAGCCGGGCCGCCTCGGGGTGCGCGGCCTCGTTCAGCGCGATCCGCACCCGCAGCGGCCGGTCGATGTCGCCGGCCGCGAACCGCTCCCGGTCGGGCCGGAACAGCTCGGCGACACCGGGCCGTTCCAGCACCGCCAGGCGCTGCACCAGCATCCGCGCGTCGTCGTCGCCGCGGGCCATCGCGCGCAGCGCCCGTTCGTGCTCGGCGTAGCGGTCCGCGGCCCGCAGCGCGCGCTCCAGCGCGGCGAGCGCGGCCTCCGCGCCGTCCAGCAGGTCGAGCAGCGTGCCGACCTCGGGATAGCGGCCGTGCCCGGCCACGTACGCGCCGAGCACCTGGCGCAGCGCGTTGCTCGCGCCCTCGCCGAGCCCGACCGCGTTCGGCGGCAGCGCGGCGGCGGCGAGCCGGTCGGCGGCGTCCTCGGGCGAGGCCGCGCCGCCGTACAGGTCCAGGCCCGAGGGCGAGTCCGGGTCGCCGACGATCACCTCGCGGTCGTAGCCGCCGGGGCGTTCGAACTCGTCGCCCTTGGCGTCGATCACCACCAGCGACGCGGTACCGGTCAGCGCGCGCAGGCTCATCGTCTCCACGACCGGCTCCAGCAGCCGGCCCGGCTCGCCGGCCCGGGCCGCGCCGACCACGAGCATCGAGGCGCCGAGCACGTCCAGGTCCAGCGCGAACGCGGTGTCCCGGTACAGCGCCGGGTTCCGCGTGTGGTCGGTGCCCATGCCGACCCGTACCTGTCCGGCCAGCAGGTCGTGTTCGGCCCGCCTGGGTCGCACGTCGCGCTGCCCGGAGCCGTGCCGACAGGCCGCGGCGCCGTGGTCGTGGATCTCGTCGGCCACGTCCGCCAGGTATTCGGGGTCGAGCTCGCCCGCCCCGATCACCCGGCGCAGGCGCAGGTAGTCCACGTCCCGAAGCCGGCCCGCCGCCACCTCGTGGTCGAGCACGTCGGCCGCCTCGTGCTGTCCCGCGTCGCGCAACTCGGGCCACAACTCGGCGTCGGCGACCGGCGCTTCCTCGTCCGGGTGCGCGGCGTGCGCGGCGGGCGTGCGCGCGTACGGCCCGACCACCACCCTCCAGCGCCCGAGCACCGCCGCCGCGTACAGGAAGCCGCCGTTGTAGAGGAGTCGCACCAGCCACTGCCCGTCGTGCAGCAGTCCGCGCGGGAAGATCAGCAACAACAGCGCGACGAACGGCCGCATCAGCGCGATCCACGCGACGAAGCCCAGGACCAGGAACAACGCGGCGCGGCGCCACTGTTCGGGGCGCGGGCGTCCGTTCAGCCCGGCGCGCCGGTCCAGCCGCTGCCACCACGGGCGCAGGAACGGCCAGGCGATCTCGTGCCAGCGGCCCAGATAGCCGAAGAGCACGAAGACCAGGACGTAGAGCAGGTTGTTGAACAGCAGCGGCCACAGGAAGGTGGGGATGATCTTCCGGACCAGCCACACGTAGGCCATGATCACCCAGTTCAGGCTGAGCACCGCGATCACCAGCCACAACACCGCGCGCCGCACCAGCGCCGCCTCCGGTCGGGTGCGCGCCTCGCGCTCGGCCGCCCGCAGCTTGATCTCCCGCTCGTCCCGGCCGTATCCGTACACGCCCGGGGCCTCGCGGTGGCGCGGACCGCGCAACCACCCGCGCAGGTCGAAGCCGTCGGGATCCACGTCGCGATCCGCCGCCGCCGGCGCGGGCACCCGCGCCCCGGCGGGCCGCGCACGGCGGGTCGGCGGTGTGCTCCGGCGTGCCGGGTCGACCTCGAAGGCAGCGGCCTCGAAGGCCTTTGCCTCGGCAGCCGGCGACGCCGGGGAATCCGGCCGTTCCACGTCCACGTCCAGCCCTCCCGGAGCCACGTCCTGAACCGGAACTCAATCTAGGCGCCACACCCGCTGTCGTGATGATCATTCCGGCGCGAGTCCGCGATGCGTTCCGAAGTTGTTCTGCCCGATCGGCATTTGTCCATCCCGGACACAAGCAACCGGGTGATTAACCGATGCGGCGCATGCGGCGAACGCGGCCTGGCGCCTAGCCTGCCGATAGGACCGCGGTGCCACCGCGACCCCCCGCCTCGACCCACAGGAGACCAGCATGGGCGCTTCGCAGCCCGGCGGGCCCTCGCTCCCGCAGGAGCGCCGGCTCGTCACCGCCATCCCCGGCCCGAAGTCGACCGAGCTGATGACGCGCCGCAACCAGGCGGTGGCGCGCGGCGTCAGCACCACCCTGCCGGTCTTCGTGACCCAGGCGGGCGGCGGCGTGGTCGTCGACGTGGACGGCAACTCCCTGATCGACTTCGGCTCCGGCATCGCGGTCACCAGCGTCGGCAACTCGGCCGAGGGTGTGGTGCGTCGCGCGTCCGAGCAGCTCCAGCGCTTCACCCACACGTGCTTCATGGTGACCCCGTACGAGTCGTACGTCGCCGTGGCCGAGCAGCTCAACGAGCTGACCCCGGGCGACCACGACAAGCGCACCGCGTTGTTCAACTCGGGCGCCGAGGCGGTGGAGAACGCGGTCAAGATCGCGCGCGCCCACACCAAGCGCCCCGCGGTGGTCGTGTTCGACCACGGCTACCACGGTCGAACCAACCTGACCATGGCGCTGACCGCGAAGAACATGCCGTACAAGGAGTCGTTCGGCCCGTTCGCCCCCGAGGTCTACCGGGTCCCGGTCGCCTACCCCTACCGCTGGCTGACCGGCGCGGAGAACTGCGCCGAGGAGGCCGCCGCGCAGGCGATCGACGCGATCACCAAGCAGATCGGCGCGCACAACGTCGCCGCCGTGGTGATCGAGCCCATCCTGGGCGAGGGCGGCTTCATCGAGCCGGCCAAGGGCTTCCTGCCCAGGATCGTCGAGTTCTGCAGGGCGAACGGCATCGTGTTCGTGGCGGACGAGATCCAGACCGGCTTCTGTCGCACCGGCCAGTGGTTCGCGTGCGACGACGAGGGCATCGTGCCGGACCTGATCACCACCGCCAAGGGCATCGCCGGCGGCCTCCCGCTGGCCGCCGTGACCGGGCGCGCCGAGATCATGGATTCCGCCCACGCGGGTGGTCTCGGTGGCACGTATGGCGGCAACCCGGTCGCCTGCGCCGCGGCGCTCGGCGCGATCGAGACGATGCGCGGGCTCGACCTCAACGGCGCGGCCCGCCGGATCGGCGAGATCATGCTCGGCCGCCTGGGCACGATGAGCGAGAAGTTCGCCGAGATCGGCGAGGTCCGCGGTCGCGGCGCGATGATCGCGATCGAACTGGTCGAGCCCGGCTCCAAGGAGCCGAACGCCGAACTGGCCGGCGCGGTCGCCAAGGCGTGCCACGCGCAGGGCCTGCTGGTGCTGACCGCCGGCACCTACGGCAACGTGCTGCGCTTCCTGCCGCCGCTGGTGATGCCCGACCACCTGCTCGTCGAGGGCCTGGACGTGCTGGAGGAGGCGTTCGCCGCCTCGGTCTGACCGCCCGCGACACCACGAACCCCCGCCCGCCGGATTGTTCCGGTGGACGGGGGTTCGTGACATTCGGCGTCTCGTTCGGCGCCTGCCTCGGTGTTCGGTTTTCCGGGCCTGCCTCGGCGTGTTGCCGGGCGCGTTGTTCGGTGCGTGGTCGAGCGCGGCCACTTCGGCCGGAAATCGACGTTCGAAAGCAGTGCGGGCCGATCAGAGCCGCGGTCGGCGCGGCGCCGGGGCGATCCGCTCGACCATGCTCAGGCCCGGGACGGTGTCCCACCCGCACAGGGCGAGCACGCGCAACATCTGCCGGCTCGCGCCGACCAGAACCATGTGGCCGCCGCGCCGGGACAGCGCCCCGGCCTGGTCGACGAACACCCGCAGGCCCGCGACGTCGATGAAGGCGAGCTTGCTGACGTCCACCCGGACGTCACCGCCGTCACGGGCCGCGGCGGCCAGGACGCGGCGCACCACGTCCACGTTCGCGAGGTCGATCTCGCCCTCGAGTCGCAGGCCGCGCGGCCGCGTCGTGCGCACGACGCGAAGCTGGCGGTCGCTGGTCAGAACCACACCCATCGCACCCGCGCCCCGACCCGGTCGGGGTTCCACCGAGGAATCGAACACGGCACCGCCCGCCTTGACGCCCTTGGATACCACCGGGGCCTCGGCCCGGCGGACGCGCCCGCTCCCCGCAGGGGCCGGGATGCACGGCACGCGGTATGTCGAGTAATCGGACTCTTCAACCACCTGGCCAACCCTACCTTTGCGTGCTGACAGCAGAGGGGCGATCGACGACATTGCGTCAATGCCACGTCACTCGTGCCACCGTCGATTTGCCCTGCTTACGGATGTTCTCCGCGTACTTGGACTCTCCGGGGCGGCCGGACTCACGCAACACGCGCTGTGACGCCGCTCACACCCTTCAATACTCCAACGTACAGCGTGTATGTCTCGCCTTCCAGACCGTGGAGAACGTGTGCAGGCTTTGTGAGAAGGCCGCGCGCCGGGAACCCGCCGACCCGTTCTCCGCGTATCTTCGAGTGAGATGCACAGACCTTCCACCGACGCCGGCCCTGAGCAAGCCGGCGGCCGCCCCGGGACAACGCCCCCCGTTCCGGGGCGGTGGTCTGTTCACTCACAGTACACGCGTGGCCTCGTAGCGCCGCTGATTCCCGCCATCGTGCTCGTCGTGCTCACCGTCCAGGTGGTGGCCGAAAGCGGACCCTCGATCGCGCTGGACCGCACCGTGCGCGACGCGATGCGCGAACTGGCGGGCGCGCGGGGCGCGGCCTGGCTGGACCGCCCGATGCACCTGCTCGCCGATCTCGGCGGACCGCTGCCGGCCGGGATCGTGCTCGCCTGCGCGGCGCTGTTCGCGACCTGGCGGGCGCGCGGCGTGTACCCGCTCGCGATCGCGGCCGGCGCGGTGCTCGTGGTGATGGTCGCGGTGATCGGCGGCAAGGACCTGATCGGCCGGCCCGGGCCCGGCGAATCGCCCGTGCCCGCCGACGAGTGGGGTTTCTTCCCGTCCGGCCATACCGCGACCTCGACCGTCTGCTTCGGGATCGCCGCGCTGCTGCTCGGGCGTGTCGGCTCGGCGCGGGCGGGCCGGTACCGGGAGTGGGCCGCGGTGCTCCTGTGCGCCGCGATCGGGTTCGCGCTGCTGTGGTGCGACTACCACTGGCTCGCCGACGTGCTGGCCTCGTGGGCGCTGTGCGCGATCGTGCTGTGGGCGGCGGCCCGGGTGGCCGACGCCGCCGGGCTCAGACCTCGGCCGCCCGCCGGGCCGCCGTCGCCATCGCCTCGTGGAAGCCCGCCATCGTCCGCTCGATGATCGCGGCCACCGTCTCCACCTCGTGCACCAGGCCGACCGACTGACCCGCGGAGGCGAGCGACGCCTCCATGTCGCCGCCGAAGTACAACCGTTGGATCGCGTCGAGCGAACTGCGCGCCGGCCCGCCCGAGGCGGCGAGCGCGCGGGAGAAGTCGGTGCCCAGCACCCGCATGGTCGGGCTGCCCGAACGGTTGACCACCACGGTCCCGGTCTCGTCCGCGGCCAACACGGCCTGCTTGTAGTGGATGTGCACCGGACTCTCGGCCGACGCCAGGAACCGGGTGCCCATCTGTACCGCCTCGGCGCCCAGCGCGAACGCCGCCGCCATGCCGCGCCCGTCCACGATGCCGCCGGCCGCCACCAGCGGCAGGTCGGTGATCTCCCGGATGCCCTGGAGCAGCACGAGCAGCGACACCTCGGCCGGGTTCTTGAAGCCGCCACCCTCGGCGCCCTCCACCACCAGCCCGTCCACGCCCGCGTCGACCGCCTTGCGCGCGGCCCGGATCGAGGGCACCACGTGATAGACGGTCAGGCCGTGCTCGCGCAGCAGGTCCACGAAGGTCGCCGGGTTGCCCGCCGACGTGGTCACGAACCGCACGCCCGCGTCGGCCACGTGCCGCACCAGCCGGTCGTCGCGCAGGAACATCAGCGGCAGGTTGACCCCGAACGGCAGCCCCGAGGCGACCATCGTGTCGATCTCCCGGCGGCACGCGTCGACCTCGCCGGAAGAGGTCTCCACCATCCCGAGCCCGCCCGCCGCGGACACCGCCGCGGCCAGTGGGGAGCGCGCTATCCAACCCATCGGCGCCTGGATCACGGGGTGCCGGGCGCCGGTGTGCGCGAGTACGCGGTTGACCATGGCCGGAGGCTATCTCGACAGGTGAACGGTGAGAAAACTTTTCCCGCAGCGTAATCTGCGGATTGCGTACCATCAGATGCCAGCTTGAAGCGTTATTCGATGAAATCTGGGCGTACAGGCTACGGAATCAGTTGCTAACGGGATCTTGACGGGTGATCAAACGGGCGTTTGTATTACGCCGCACCGTTCGGAAGGTACGAACGGCTCACCATCCGTCCCGGAGGCGATATCCGCACCCCGCTGTCCCGCAGAGGTAGCGCACATGGCTGTTGAAACAACCCCACCGCCGTCCGGGACCCTGACTCCAGTCACCCTCGACGTCGGCGGTGCCCCCGCCCCGCTCAAGCGCTCCATCGGAGTCCTCGGCGGCACACTGCTCACCCTCTCCTGTCTGACCCCCGCGTCCTCGCTCTTCGTGATCGTTCCGGGGATGTTCGCGGACCTGGGGTCCGGCACCGCGCTGGCCCTGGTCGTGGCCGCCGTCCTGTGTATCGGCGTCGCGTTCTGCTACTCCGAGTTGGGCACCCTGATCCCCAGCTCCGGCGGCGAGTACGCCATGGTCGGCACCCTGATGGGCCGCTTCATGGGCTGGCTGGTCTTCGTCATCGCCACCGTGGTGGTGATGATCGTGCCGCCGATCATCGCGCTGGGCACCGCCGAGTATCTGACCTCGATCGCGACGATCGACACGATGTGGGCCGGCGCCGCGGTGATGATCCTGGCCACCATCATGGGTCTGCTCGACCTGCGCGCCAACGCGTGGGTGACCGGCGTGTTCCTGGCCCTGGAAGTGGTCGCCGCGGCGATCGTGGCCTTCCTCGGCTTCGCCAACGTGCACCAGTCCACCTCGACGCTGATCAAGCCCGAGGTCGTCGTGGACGCCGCGAACAACACCACGGACCCGCTGAAGATGGGCCTGCTGATCGCGGGCATGGCCGGCGCGCTGTTCGCCCTCCAGGGCTTCTCCACCGCGGTCTACCTGGCCGAGGAGATGGAGAACCCGCGCCGCACGGTCTCCCGCACGGTGTTGTGGACCCTGGGTCTGGGCGGCGTGATCCTGATCGTGCCGACCATCGCGATCTCGCTGGGCGCGCCCGACCAGGCGACCCTGGCGGGCGGCGACATCCTCGGCATGGTCGAGGGCTGGTCCAACCACGGCATGGCCACCTTCATCGGCCTGTGCATCGCGCTGGCGATCATCAACGCGGGCGTGGTCATGGTGATCCAGAACTCGCGCGTGGTCTACGCCTCGGCCCGCGACCGGGCCTGGCCCGAGCCGATCAACCGGGCCTTCGGCAAGGTGAACCGGTTCGGTTCGCCGTGGGTGTCCACGCTCGTGGTCGGCGTGCCCGGCGCGCTCCTGTGCTTCGTGAACCTGGACATCCTCGGCGAGGTCACCGGTGTCGCGGTCGCCGCGCTCTACCTGGTGGTGGCGCTCGCCGTACTGGTCGCGCGTCGCGGCGCGCACAAGGGCACGCAGGCCTGGCGGATGCCGCTGTGGCCCGCGATCCCGGTGCTGCTGATCGCGTCGATGATCTACGTGCTGACCGAACAGCCCACCCGTGCGCTGCTGATCACCGGCGGGGTGCTGGTGCTGGCCGCGCTGTACTGGGTGCTCTACCTGCGCCCCCGCCAGGAGACCCGCTGGAACATCAAGCTGATGGCCGACGATTCCTGAGCCGGTCCGCGGCAACCGCCGTACCCGCCCGAGGGCGGTGCCTCCTCCTGTGGGCACCGCCCTCGGGCGCGTCCGGACCGCTTTCGGTCCGCCGCCCGGCTCAGTCCTCCAACAGCGCCGACCGCAGCCGGTCCAGCCGGTCCGCGTCCAGACCCAGGCCCCGCTCCAGGTAGGCGTCGAAGCCGCCCCAGTGGGTGTCCATCACCTCCAGCGCGCCGCGCAGGTACTCCTCGCGTACCTCCAGGAACGGCTGGAAGAGTTCGAGCAGGCCGGGCCGCATCGCGAGCTTGTCGCTGTTCGGCGCGTAGCGGTTTCCGGGGTCGTTGCTGACCAGGTAGTTCGCCACCGCGTCGTCGGCGGAGACCCCGACGATCCGCTGCACCAGCGCCGCCGCTATGCCGGCCCGGTCCTTGCCGGCCGAACAGTGCACCACCACCGGCAGGCCGTCGGCGTCGATCATCGCGCGCAACATCCGCGCGTGCTTGTCGACCCGGTTCAGCACCTGGTCGCGGTAGTCCGCCGCGATCGACTTCTCCGCGCGCCCGTTGCCGAGCCGCTCGCGCAGCACGCTCAGGTCGGCGTTGCGCAGATCGCTCCAGAAGTCCGAGTGCCGGGCCGGGTCGGACATCGGCAGGTTGAGCCATCGCGCGCCGTCCGGCAGCACGTCGGCGCCGTCCAGCTCGATGTCGGCCGGGCTGCGCAGGTCCACCACGAGCCGGATGCCCAGCTCCGCGATCACCGCGCGGTCCGCGTCGGTGGGCGTGGCCAGGTGGCCGCTGCGGAAGTAGCGGCCGGCGCGCACCCGCCGGCCGTCGGCGGTGGGCAGTCCGCCGATGTCGCGGAAGTTGCGGACCCCTTCGAGGGCGAGTCCGGCGTCCGCCTGATGTTGTGTCACGTGTCTCCTCGTACTGGTCGGGCTCGGGCTCGTACTGCCTCGGCTCGGGTCGCGGGGACCCGGCCGAAGGAATGCGGCGGACTCAGGCGCCGCGGACCGGGCGCGGCTCGCCGAACCGCTCCAGGAACCCCTCGTCGGTCATCTCGCGCATCTCCTCGATGGTCACCACTCCCAGCATGAGATCGGTGAGGAAGCGCGGTGCGGGCTTGGCCCGCATCGCGTCCGTGATCGGACCGGGCACGGTGTGTGCCCGGGACTCGACCCGCCCGTCGGGGTGCAGCGTGAACGTCCGGTAGCCGGGGCCGTCGAAGCGCTTGCCGGCGTAGTCGATGCTGTACGTCGTCGAGGGCGCCACGAACACCGGGACACCGGCGAACTCGCCCTCCAGGCTGCCGTGCAGGTGGCCGCCGGAGATGGCCCGGATGTGCCCGAAGTCGCCGAGCAGCGCACCGAGTCGGCCGGAGGGGTCCAGGTGCGGGGAGATCTCCGCGAGCGGCGGCTGGTGCACGAACAGCAGGACGTGTTCGGCGTCGGACCCGGCCAGGATCTCCCGGATCCGGGCCGCCTCGGGCGCGCTGAGCTCGGGCCCGTCGGCCCGGGTCATCCGGTCGTCGAGATCGCGGTACACGCCGTCGCCCACGTGTTCGCGGCCGAGCGCGTTGGTGTCCACCATGAGCAGCAGCCACTTGCCGATCCGCACCGCGGGTTCCAGGTGCACGCCGGTACGCGGCAGGCCCGCGGTGTAGGCGTCGTGGCTGTCGTGGTTGCCCGGCAGGCAGTACACCGGCACCGGGAGCTCCTGCAGCACGTCCCCGAGCCTCCGGTAGGCGCCCGGTTCACCGGTGTCCGCCAGGTCGCCGGACGCGACCAGCACATCGGCGGCGGAGAGCGCGTCGGCGGCGTGCGCGAGGGCCGCCGCCAGTCCGGCGTCCGGGTCGTGCCGGACGAACCCGTGCGTGCCCGGAGCGTCTCGGTAGTGCACGTCGGAGATCTGGATCAATCGGATGGCCGTGTCGCCGTCCGGTCTGTCGTCGATGGGCATGCGCCGTTCCCCTGTCGCGTTCGTCGCGGCCGCCGATTGATCATCTGACGACCCGTCACGCATGCTGCCAGGGAAGGCGTACGGAAGAAATGGGCAAGCCGGCCCGGCGCGCGGGAACGACGAAGCCCGCCCGACCACGTCATTGGGGTCGGGCGGGCTGCGTGCGGGGTACGGCGCGCGGTATGTCAGTCGTTGGTCGGGAAGCCCAGGTTGATGCCGCCGTGGCTGGGGTCGAGCCAGCGCTGGGTAACGACCTTGCCGCGGGTGAAGAACTGCACGCCGTCGGCGCCGTACGCGTGCAGGTCGCCGAACAGCGAGTTCTTCCAGCCGCCGAACGAGTAGTAGGCGACCGGGACCGGGATCGGCACGTTGATGCCGATCATGCCGACCTCGACCTCGTTCTGGAACCGGCGGGCCGCGCCACCGTCGTTGGTGAAGATCGCGGTGCCGTTGCCGTACGGGTTGGCGTTGATCAGCGCCAGGCCCTCGTCGTAGGACTCGACCCGGACCACCGACAACACCGGGCCGAAGATCTCGTCGGTGTAGATCGACATCCCGGGCGTGACGTTGTCGAACAGGGTCGGGCCGACCCAGTAGCCCTCGGCGGTGTCGGCGCCGTTGATCGGGTGCTCGCGGCCGTCCACCACCAGCGTCGCGCCCTGGTCCTCGCCGGCCTGAACGTACGACAGCACCTTGTCCGCGTGCTGCCGGGTGACCAGCGGGCCCATCTCGGACTGCGCGTCGTTGCCGGCGCCGACCCGGAGCTTGGTCATCCGCTCCTTGATCCGGGCGATCAGCTCGTCGGCGATCGGCTCGACCGCGACCAGGGCGGAGATCGCCATGCAGCGCTCGCCGGCCGCACCGAAACCGGCGTTGACCGCGGCGTCGGCGACCAGGTCCAGGTCGGCGTCCGGGAGCACCAGCATGTGGTTCTTGGCGCCGCCGAGCGCCTGCACCCGCTTGCCGTAGCGGGTGCCGTTCTCGTACACGTACTTGGCGATCGGGGTCGAGCCGACGAACGAGACGGACTTGATGTCCGGGTGCTCCAGGATGCGGTCGACCGCGACCTTGTCACCGTGCACGACGTTGAACACGCCCTCGGGCAGCCCGGCCTGCTTCCACAGGTCGGCGAGGAAGTTCGCGGTGGACGGGTCCTTCTCGCTCGGCTTGAGGATCACCGTGTTGCCGGTGGCGATCGCGATCGGGAAGAACCACATCGGAACCATCGCCGGGAAGTTGAACGGCGAGATGATCGCGACCGGACCGAGCGGCTGGCGGATCGAGTAGACGTCGATGCCGGTCGACGCCTGCTCGGAGTGCCCGCCCTTCTGCAGGTGCGGGATGCCGCAGGCGAGTTCCACGACCTCCTGGCCGCGGGCGATCTCGCCGAGCGCGTCCGAGTGCACCTTGCCGTGCTCGGCCACGATGATCGCGGCCAGCTCGTCCTTCTTGGCGTTGAGCAGCTCGCGGAAGTTGAAGAGCACCGAGGAGCGCTTCGCGAGCGAGGCGTTCTTCCACGTGGCGAAGGCGCGGACGGCGACCGAGACGGCCTCGTCGACCTCGGCCACGGAGGCGTAGTCGACCGTGCCGGTGACCTTGCCGGTGGCGGGGTTGTGGATGTCGCCCCGACGCTCGGAGGTACCGGTCCACTCCGCGTTGGCAATCCAGTGGGTTACGTGGTTCGTCACGGTCCGACCTTCCGGGGGATGCGGTTCTGGCGAGGGGCCGCACAAGCCCCGTACGGTTTGCCAGTCTGCTGGCCGGGGGGTTGTGGACTCAAGGTTCACAGTGTCGGCGGTTGGGGCGTTCGGCTTACAGACCGTCTTGGTCGGCCTTGAGGGTGCCCACCCGCCCACCCGTCACGTTTCGGGACGAGGCTGCGGATTCACCACGCGGGGCGGGCGGATCATGGCCCCGCGGCCTCCGCCGGGGCTCGGGAACGACGCGCCGGAAGCCGGGTGAGGCGCATGCTCACCCGGCTGCCCCACGGCGCGTCAGCGCCCACGACTTGATCGCGTGAAGTGATCGACGAGCGCGCGAGGAGAGCGGCCGGAGGCCGCCGGCGGCACCGCCGCCCCGCGCGCAGCGCGGTTCTAACTGTCGAAGCCCATGCCCACCTTGTCGAGGGCCTTGAGCCACAGGTTGCGCTTGCCGCCGTTCTTGTCGGCGCGATCCATCGACCACTTGGTCATCGAGACGCCGGCCCACTTGATCGGCTCCGGCGGGAACGGGAGCGGCTTGGTGCGGACCATCTCGAGTTCGGTGCGCTCGGTCGGGCGGCCGTCGAGCCGATCCAGCATCACCTCGGCGCCGAAGCGGGTCGCGCCCACGCCCAGGCCGGTGTAGCCCAGCGCGTACGCGACCTTGCCCTTGTAGGCGGTGCCGAAGAACGCCGAGAAGCGGCTGCACGTGTCGATCGCGCCGCCCCACGTGTGGGTGAAGCGCAGGCCCTCGAGCTGCGGGAACGTCTCGAAGAAGTGCTGGGCGAGCTTCGCGAACGTCTCCGGACGCTGGTCCAGGTCCGAGGACAGCTTGGAGCCGTAGTGGTAGATGGCGTCGTAGCCGCCCCACAGGATCCGGTTGTCCGCGCTGAGCCGGTAGTAGTGGAACTGGTTGTTCGTGTCGCCGATGCCCTGCCGGTTGCGCCAGCCGACCGCCGCGAGCTGCTCCTCGGTGAGCGGCTCGGTCATCATCGCGTAGTCGTAGACCGGGACCACGAACGGCCGCAGCCGCTTGACCAGCGACGGGAACACGTTGGTGCCCAGCGCCACGTTGCCCGCGAAGATCCGGCCGTACGCGGTCTCGAGCACCATCCCGGAGCCGTGCTCGGCCAGTCCGGTCACCTTGGTGCGCTCGTGGACGCGCACGCCCAGCGACTCGCACGCGGCCTTGAGGCCCCAGGCCAACCGGGCCGGGTCCACCATCGCGCAGCCGGTCTTGTCCCACACGCCCGCGAGGTAGGTCGGCGAGGCGACCTCGGCCCGGACCTGGTCGCGGTCCAGGAAGGCCAGCTCGGTGCCGTACCGCTTCGCGAGTTCGATCTCCTCGCGCAGTTCCTCGACCTGGTGCGGCTGGGTCGCGACGTTGAGCTCGCCGGTGCGCTCGAAGGCGCAGTCGATGCCGTAGCGCTCGACCGCCGCCTGGATCTCGTCCAGGTTGTGCTCGCCCAGCCGCTCGAGCCGGGCCTGTTCGTTCGGCCAGCGGTCCAGGCCGTTGTAGAAGCCGTGGGTCAGGCTCGCGGCGCAGAATCCGCCGTTGCGGCCCGAGGCCGCCCAGCCGATTTCGTGTGCCTCGACCAGCATCACGTCGCGTGAGGGGTTGCGTTCCTTCGCGATCAGCGCGGTCCACAGGCCCGAATAGCCACCACCGACGACCACGAGATCGCAGTGCTGGTCGCCGACCAGGGCCGCGCGCGGCTCGGGGCGGTCGGGGCGGTCGAGCCAGAAGGGAGTCGGCGCGGCGTCCGCGAGCGAGCGGACGGCCTCGACCGAGGGGGCAGGATCCGACGTGTTCCGGGGACCCATGGGGTTTCACCACTTTCGCGGGGCCCGCCGGAGTCCCCTTGTCGGACCCCGGCGGTTTCACCGCATAGCTACAGATCTGGGATTGATCATCATGCAACGGACGAACTACGCCCGCTGTTTGGCCCGCCGCGACGCGCGGATCTGGCCGACCATCACGATCAGCACGGCGATCACGAACATCGCCGAGCCGATCACGTTGATCTGCGGCGGGGTGCCGCGCTGGGCGGCGCCGTAGACGAACATCGGGAAGGTGACCGTGTTGCCCGAGGTGAAGTTCGTGATCACGAAGTCGTCGAAGCTCAGCGCGAAGGCGAGCATCGCGCCCGCCCCGATGCCGGGCGCCGCGAGCGGCAGGGTCACCCGCAGGAACACCTGGGTGGGTGACGCGTACAGGTCCTGCGCGGCCTCTTCGAGCTTGGGGTCCATGCCCAGCACGCGGGCCTTGACCGCGACCACCACGAAGCTCAGGCAGAACATGATGTGCGCGATCAGGATGGTGACGAAGCCGGTGTTGATCCGCATGTTCAGGAACAGCGTGCCGAGCGAGGCGCCCATCACCACCTCGGGCATCGACATCGGCAGGAACAGCAGCGTGTTGATCGCGCCGCGGGCGCGGAACCGATAGCGGCCGAGCGCGAACGCGATCGCGGTGCCGAGCACGGTGGCCGCGATCGTGGACAACACCGCGATCTTCATGCTGACCGCGACCGAGTCGCAGATGCCCGCGACCCCGCACGGCTCCTGCCACGCGTCGAGCGTGAAGCCGTTCCAGGTGTAGTTGAAGCGCCCGTTCGGGTCGTTGAACGAGAACATCAGCACGACGATGTTGGGCAGCGTCATGTAGCCCAGCGCGAGCAGGCCGAACAGCACGATGACGTTGCGACGCAACCAGTTGACGACGGCCATCAGACCAGGTCCTCCGTCCCCGCCTTGCGGATGTACGCCGTCACCATGAGCACGATCAACAACATCAGGATGAACGACAGGGCGGCCGCGGTCGGGTAGTCCAGCACCCGCAGGAACTGGGTCTGGATCACGTTGCCCGCCATGCCGGTGTCGGGCGAGCCGAGCCACTGCGCGTTGACGTAGTCGCCGGACGCCGGGATGAAGGTGAGCAGCGTGCCGGAGACCACGCCCGGCAGCGACAGCGGGAAGGTCACCTTGACGAAGGTGGTCCGCGGCGACGCGTACAGGTCGCCGGCGGCCTCGTGCAGGCGCGGATCGATCCGCTCCAGGCACGCGTACAGCGGCAGCACCATGAACGGCAGGAAGTTGTAGGTCAGACCGCAGATCACCGCGAGCGGCGTGGCCAACACCCGGTCGTCCTGGGTGAGCCCGAGAAACGCCGTGACGTTGGTGAAGTGCAGCTTGTTGAGCACGTCCACGACGATCCCGTTGTCCGCGAGGATCGTCTTCCAGGCCAGCGTGCGGACCAGGAAGCTGGTGAAGAACGGCGCGATCACCAGCACCAGCCACATGCCGCGCCACCTGCCGGCCTTGAACGCGATCGCGTAGGCGAGCGGGTAGCCGATCACCAGGCACATCACGGTCGCCGCGGCCGCGTACCCGAACGAGCGCAGGAACTGCGGGTAGTACTGCTCGATCGCGTCCCAGTAGGTGGCCCAGTGCCAGGTGAGGTCGTAGCCCTTGCTCAGGTTGCCGGTCTGCAGCGAGGTCGAGCCCTGCACCACCATCGGAACGGCGAAGAACACCACCAGCCACAGCAGACCGGGCGCGAGCAGCGCGTACGGCACCCATCTGCCGCGCCGTCTCGGCTCCGTTGTCGCCTTGGGGGTCTCCGCACCCCCTGTCGTGCCCGTGCCCAGGGTGCCGAGCGCGCTCACGCGGCGTCCTCGCTCGCCTCGGCGACGCCCGCAGTCAGGTCGCCCGACTCCAGGCCGAAGCCGTGCCCCGGGTTCCAGTGCAGGATCACCGTCGCCCCGGGCACCACGCGCGGGTCGCGCTCCATGTTCTGCTCGAACACGGTGAACTCCTGGCCCCAAGGCATGCGCACGACGTACTGCGTGGAGACGCCGATGAACGCGGCGTCCACGATCACGCCGCCGTCGAGGCGGTTGCGGCCGTCCGCGACGGTGGCGTCCGCCGCGTAGGTGATGGTGATCTTCTCCGGACGGATGCCCATCACGAGCCGGTCGCCGTCGGCGGACGAACGGGCCTGCGGCAGCACCAGCCGGTTGCCCTGCGCGTCCAGCAGCAGATCGCCGTCGGCGCGCCCGGTCACCTTGGCCTCGATCAGGTTGGACTGGCCCAGGAAGTTGGCCACGAAGGTGGTGCGCGGCGCCTCGTACAGCTCGACCGGCGAGCCGAGTTGCTCTATTCGGCCGCCGTTCATCACGGCGATCGTGTCGGCCATCGTCATGGCCTCTTCCTGGTCGTGCGTCACGTGCACGAAGGTGATGCCCACGTCGGTCTGGATGCGCTTGAGTTCGAGCTGCATCTGCCGGCGCAGCTTGAGGTCGAGCGCGCCCAGCGGCTCGTCCAGGAGCAGCACCTGCGGCGTGTTGATCAGCGCCCGGGCCACCGCGACCCGCTGCTGCTGACCGCCGGAGAGCTGGGTGGGCTTGCGCTTGGCCAGGTGCCCGAGCTCGACCAGGTCGAGCATGTCCTTGACCGGGCCCGCGGTGTCCTTGATGCCGCGCCGCTTGAGACCGAAGCCGACGTTGTCGGCCACGTTCAGGTGCGGAAACAGCGCGTAGTTCTGGAACACCGTGTTGACGGGGCGCTTGTACGGCGGCAGCGCCGTGACGTCGCGGTCGCCGATGCTGACGCTGCCCGTCGAGGGCTGCTCCAGTCCGGCGATCATCCGCAGCGTCGTGGTCTTGCCGCAACCCGAGGCGCCGAGGAGGGCGAAGAACGATCCCGCCGGGATCGTCAGGTCCATGGGTCGGACGGCCGTGAAGTCGCCGTAGTGCTTGCTCAGACCCGCCAGGGAGACGTCGCCGGAGTCGCCGGCCCGCTGCTGCTCAGTCATGATTCCTCTCGCCGCATCGCGGGCCGGGGCCCGTCCGCCGGCCGCAAGGGCGGTCGAGGGCTCGCGCTCTCGACCGCCCGCTCGATGGGGGTGGTCAACGATCTCCGAAGATCGTCCGGTGCCAGTCCTTGCGGGCGATCCCCGTGCCGTCGTACATGACGTGCTTGACCTGGGTGTACTCGTCGAAGGAGTACTGCGACATGTCCTTGCCGAAGCCGGACGCCTTGTAGCCGCCGTGCGGCATGTCGCTGATGATCGGGATGTGGTCGTTGACCCACACGCAGCCGGCCTGGATCTCCCGGGTCGCGCGCAGCGAGCGGAAGATGTCCCGCGTCCACGCGGAGGCGGCGAGGCCGTACGGGGTGTCGTTGGCGAGTCGGATGCCCTCCTCGTCGCTGTCGAACGGCAGCACGACCAGGACCGGGCCGAAGATCTCGTCCTGCACGATCTCGCTGTCCTGGGCCACGTCGGTGACCAGCGTCGGACGATAGAAGGCGCCCTTGGCCAGCTCGCCGCCGGGGATCTCGCCGCCGGTCACGATGGTCGCGCCGTAGCCGCGGGCGCGCTCGACGAAGCCGGCCACCGACTCCTGCTGGCGGCGCGAGACGAGCGGGCCGAGGTCGGTCGAGGGGTCCATCGTGTCGCCGAGCCGCACACCCTCGTACAGCTCCGCGACGCCCGCGACGAACGCGTCGTAGAGCGGGCGCTGCACGTAGGCGCGGGTCGCGGCGGTGCAGTCCTGGCCGGAGTTGATCAGCGACGCGGCGACCGCGCCGTTGATCGCGGCGTCGAGGTCGGCGTCGTCGAAGACCACGAACGGGGCCTTGCCGCCGAGTTCCAGGTGCAGCCGCTTGACGGTCTGCAGCGCGACCTCGCCGACCCGCTTGCCGACGCCGGTGGAGCCGGTGAAGGAGATCATCGACACGTCGGCGTGGCCCATCAGGTATTCGCCGACGGTGCGGCCCTTGCCGGTGATCACGTTGACCACGCCGTCGGGGATGCCCGCGTCGGAACACGCCCGCGCGAACATCAGCGAGGTCAGCGGGGTGATCTCGGCGGGCTTGAGCACGATGGTGTTGCCCGCGGCGATCGCCGGGAGGATCTTCCAGGCGGCCATCTGGAGCGGGTAGTTCCACGGCGCGATCGAGCCGACCACGCCGATCGCCTCGCGGCGCACCATCGACGTGGAGCCGGCCGAGTACTCCCCGGCCGCCTTGCCCTCCAGGTTGCGCGCCGCGCCCGCGAAGAACGCGGTGTTGTCGATCGTGCCCGGCACGTCGAACTCGGTGCTGAGCCGGATCGGCTTGCCCGCCTGCGCGCTCTCGACGCGGGCGAAGTCCTCGGCACGCTCCTCCAGCAGCACCGACAGCCGGTTCAGCGCGGTCGCCCGCTCGCCCGGGGTGGCCCGCGACCACTGCGGGAAGGCGCCCTTGGCGGCGGCTACCGCCGCGTCCACGTCCGAGGGGTCCGCCAGCGTGAGGGTCTCGACCGTCTCGCCGGTCGCCGGGTTCGTGACGTCGAAGGTCTCTCCGGACGAGCCCTGCCGCAGTTGTCCCCCGACGTACTGATGACCTTTGCCGAAGTCCTGCACAGGCATGGGAGCCCTCCAAGGGGGTTTTCGATGAGCCGACGGGCGCCGCGGGTGGCGGTTGTGCGCGTGAGCCGCGTCAGCGTAGGACGATGCCGTTTCGACACGGGGTGCCGCAACAGGCACATCGACAGGTACGAAGACGTGGGCTTTACAGGTCGTGAATCGTCGCGATCGACCACGGGGCCGACGGTCGAACCGCTCGACGACCTGTCACCATGGAAGTGTCGCCCGCCGAGCCGTTTACAGATTGCTCGCCGATTCCCGCTTCCCTCGGGAACCAACCGCCGTCGCGGTCGGGCCGAAGTCAGCTCGCGGAGGTTTTCGAATGTTCCCCACGGTCGCCGACGTACTGGCCCTCGACATCGTCCGGCGCGGCCGCCCGCAGGTGGTCGCGGGTGAACGCGGCCTGGCCCGGCCGGTGCGCTGGGTGCACATCAGCGAACTGCCGGATGTGACCCGGCTGCTCAAGGGTGGCGAGCTGGTGATGGCCACCGGCATCGCGCTCCCCGAGGAGCGCGAGGGCCTGCAACGCTACATCCGCGATCTCGCCGACGTGGACGCGGCCGGTCTCGTGGTCGAGCTGGGCCGGCGCTACACCGACCAGTTGCCGCGCGCGCTGGTCGCCGCGGCCGAGCAGGTCGGCCTCCCGGTGATCACGCTGCGCAACGAGACCCGGTTCATCGGCATCACCGAGGCCGTGCACGGGCTGATCATCGACGCCCAGCTCGCCGAGCTCCAGGCGTCCGAGGCGGTGCACCAGGCGTTCAACGAGCTCGCCGTCGAGGGCGCCGAACCCGCCGAGATCGTCCGGCAGGCGTCCCGGATGGCCGGGCGCCCGGTGATCCTGGAGAACCTCGCCCACCAGGTGCTCGCCTACGACGCGCCCGGGGTGGTCGCCGAAACCCTCCTGGAGAACTGGGAGGACCGCTCGCGGCAACTGCGCATGTCCACCCGGACCACCTTCGACGAACGCACCGGGTGGCTGGTGACCACGGTCGGCGCGCGCGGCCACGACTGGGGCCGACTGGTGCTGGTCGGCGACGGCACGCCGCCGCCCGCGCAGCAGACCATGCTGCTGGAGCGGGCCGCCTCCACCCTCGCGCTGAACCGCCTGGTGGTGCGCGACCGGGAGAGCCTGGAGCGACAGACCCACCGCACGCTGCTGTCCGGCATCCTGACCCACTCCTACACGGTGGCCGAGGTGACCCTGCGGGCCCGCGCGCTCGGTGTGCCGCTGGAGGGGCGGCGGCTGGTCGGCGTGGTGCTGCGGCTGCGGCGCAGTGTGACCCCGGCCGCGCTGGAATCGCAGGCCCGGCTGCGCGACTTCACCGAGATCGCCGCCGCGGCGGTCCGCGAGCGCCGGCTGGCGGCGCTGGTCGGCGGCCTGGACGACGACAACGTCGGGCTGCTGGTCGCGCTCGCGTCGCAGGACACCGAGGACGGCGCGCTGGAGGGCTTCTCCGCGGCGATCCGCCGGCTCGCCCCGGACCTCGCGGACGACATCGTGGTCGCGGTCGGCTCCTCGGTGGGCGCGGTGCGCGACGCGCGACGCTCGCTCCTGGAGGCCACCCAGGTCGCGGACGCCGCACTGCACCAGGGCGGCAAGGCCGCCTTCTACCGGCTGCCCGACGTACGGCTGCGCGGACTGCTGCACCTGCTGCGCGACGACGCGCGGTTGCAGACCTACGTCGAGCGCGAACTCGGACCGCTGCTCGCCTACGACGCCCAGCAGGGCACCCAGTTGATCGCGATGCTCCAGGTCTATCTGGAGCACGGCCGGAACAAGTCCGCGGCGGCCGACGCCGCGCACCTGTCCCGGCCCTCCTTCTACGAGCGGCTGCACCGGATCGAACGGGTCCTGGGCGTCGACCTGGACCAGGTGGAGAGCTGCCTGTCGCTGCACGTGGCGCTGCTGGGCCTGGAGGCGCTGCGCCGGTGAGCGCGGCGCCGGTCGGGATCGGCGCTCAGGCTCCGGGGCGGGCACCCGCGAGGGTGAAGTCGGTCACCGCGAGCGCGTGCAGTGCCGCGTCGCGCGTCCACGACTGCTCGGTGCCGAAAACGTCGACCTCGATGTAGATGCCATTGACGATCACCGCGGCCAACATCGCGTGCCGGGAAATACCGGACTCGGTCCAGGTGTATTCCCAGACCACGCCCTTGGCACCGTGAATGGCGCGTTCCTCGAAGACCACTTTCCGATAGTCGCGAAAAACCTTGGGCGCGTTCTGTTCGTCGTCGCGCCACTGCTCCAACAAATCCGCGGTCTGTTGGAACGCGGTACGCCCGGTCAACACGCTCGCGCCGGCCGGGTCGGAGTAGATCACGCTCTGGTTCTGCTCCTTTCGGTTCCAGCCCTGCGGGACCTGCCACGCGAAGGTGTTCTCGTCCGCCTCGCGCACCGGGATCGGCGCGGCTCCCGGAGGCGCGCCCGGGTACGGCGCCAGGCCCGCGACCGGGTTCGTCGGGGGCCGACCGTTGGTCCCGGAGGCGGTCGACGGGCCCGCGCTGCCGCCCGTGTCGCCCTTGTCCGCCCCGCCACCGCCGTCGGCGAGCAGCAACGCCGCGACGATGGCACCGGCCACGAGGAGCGTGACGACGGGCATCAGCACGGCCAGGAAGCGGCGGCGCGAGCGGGGTGGTCGGCGGGTGCGGCCGGTCAGCGGGAAGGTCGGCGAGTGGGCTCCGCCGGGCGGCGTGCTCGGCCGCTGCCCCGGCGGCGGCGCGGCGGGCACGCGCGGGAACGGGTCGAGCGGGGTGCCGTCGTCGGGGGCGATCCGGGCGGGCGGGACCAGGTCGCGCAGCGGTGCTTGCGGATGCGTGGTCGGCACCAGCGTCGCGTCGTCGTCCGCCTCGACCGGGGCGCGCTCGGTCGCGCCGTACTCGACCGGCCCGCGCTCGATCGGACCCCGCTCGACCGGTCCGCGATCCAGCGGCCCGCGATCGAGCGCCAGGCCGAGTGCGGTGGGCGGGATCGGCCGGGTCGACTCGCCCGCGTGCCGGCGCCCCTCGGCGGCGAGCAGCGCGCTCAGCCTGGCCTCCACCTCCGCCGAGTCCGGGCGCTGGGCCGGGTCGCGCCGGAACAGGTCGCGGACGAGCGGTCCCAGCGGACCTATCTCCTCGGGCACCTCGGGCTCGGCGATCACGATCGCGTGCATCGTGGCCACCGGCGTGGAGCGCCGGAACGGCGACGCGCCGGTGACCGCCGCGCACAGCGTGACGCCCAGCGACCACAGGTCGGACGCGGGTCCGGGGTGTTCGCTCTCGATCCGCTCGGGCGCCATGAACTCGGGCGAGCCCAGGATCGCGCCGGTCCCGGTCAGCCCGCTGACCCCCTCCAGCGCGGCGATGCCGAAGTCGGTGAGCACGGCGTGGCCGTCCCGCTCGAGGAGCACGTTGCCCGGCTTGACGTCGCGGTGGATGACGCCGTGCGCGTGCACGACGCCGAGCGCGCGGGCGATCTGCACGGCCATCGCCGCGGCGGCGTGCGGGGTGAGCGGCCCGTCCTCCTCCAGGATCGCGTCCAGCGAGCGGGCGTCGAGCAGTTCCATCACGATCCACAACCGGTCGTCGTCCTCGACGTAGTCGTAGACCCGCACCACGTTGGGGTGATTGATCCGCGCGGTCGCCTGCGCCTCGCGCAGGCTGCGTTCCCGAAAGGACCGGGACGCGCTGCGCCCCCACCCGGTGGTGATCACCTTCGCCGCCACCGGCCGGTCGAGCAGGCGGTCCCGGGCCCGCCACACGGTGCCCATGCCGCCGCTGCCGAGCACGCTCACCAGCTCGTACCGGGCTCCGACCACGAAGCCCGCCCAACCGTCTCCAGGCCCGCCCGGCATCGGCTTTCCCCCAGGTCCCGCCGCTTCTCAAGATCAGACCATTGCCGCTTTCGTGGGATTACCTCGGAAAGGCCCTGCGAAAGCTTAGGACGGACATGGTAGAACGAATCGTCACACATAGCGGGAGGGGGATACCGCATGTTCACTCCGAAAAAACTTCGATCAGAAAACGTCAAGCGCGCGGCCTTGATAATTTCCGTTCCGGTCGGAATAGGAATGATTCTGAACGCCGGCCTGGCCGTCGCGGATACCGAGGGGAACGCTCCCGTCCGGCAGTCCGACTCCGGACACACCCGGACCCACAGCCCGACCGGCGAGGTCACCAGCAAACCGCCGACCGGCACGAAGCCCCCGGCCACGACACCGCCGGCGAGCACACACCGGCCGACCACCGGGCCGCCCACGACGAAGCCGCCGGGCAGCAGCCGGCCGCCCACCACGACACCACCCACCACGACGCCGCCCACGACGAAGCCGCCCACCACGACACCGCCCACCACGACACCACCGACCACGAAGCCGCCGACCACGGCGCCCACCGCGGCGTTCAAAGTCGACACCGCCCGACAGATCACCTTCGACGCGAACGGGCGGGCGACGATCTGGTTCACCGTCGGCAACGACACCGACAAGGCGCAACCGGCCCGGGACGTGTACGTGTACAGCACGGGGCAGTTGAAGATCCGCTCGGTGGCCGGGTGTTCGCCCGCGCCCGCGCTGAGCGATCCGGGCCCGCAATGGGTGAGTTCGATCAAGTGCGCGCTGGGACCCATGCAGCCGCACGAGACCAGGCGCTGGTCCGCGTCGGTGGAATACCCGCCGGCCGTGGCCCGGTCGCCGCGCGCCGCGCGCGCGGAGGTCCGCCTCCCGCTCGCCGCGGAGGCCGACATCTCCACGTTCTGCGTACTGGTGGTCCCCGCGGGCGCCACGGACACATCGGTGGTCCTGGGCCGGGCCGGACCGTTGACCCTGGTCGACCGGGCCGACAACAACGACCCGTCGTTCATCGGCTACACCGTCGAATCGGCCATCCCCAGCGTCCCCGGCGGCAACACCGGAGGCGGCACGACGGGCGGTGGGAGTACCGGAGGCGGAAGCACCGGAGGCGGTACGACGGGCGGCGGCACGACCGGTGGCGGCACGACCGGTGGCGGAACCACCGGTGGCGGAACCACCGGTGGCGGAACCACCGGTGGTGCGAGCACGGGTGGAACCACCGGCGGCACCGAACAGCCCCCGCCGCCGAGCACCCTGCCCAAGACCGGTCCCGGCGACGACACCGTGTCACTGGCCGGCGGCGCGCTCGGCCTGATGCTGGTGGGCAACGCGCTGTTCCAGGGCGCGCGCCTGCGCCGGGTCCGTTCCGCCGAGGGCGAGGACGAGGCGGACCGGGACTGATCGCACCCGAGCACCTCCGGCGCGCGCCCGCCCCGGACCGTGCGCTCGGCCGAGCGTGAACCCGGCCGAGCGGGCGCGCGGCGAACCGGGCGGCCCCGGCCCCGTACCCGACGGGCCGGGGCCGCCCGACGTCAGTGGCCGGTCAGCGCCAGCACCCGTCGCGCGGCGGGCCGCTCCAGCAGATCGGCGAACGTGGCCCGCCCCTGCACCACCTTGCGGAACACCCGCCAGCCCTGCGGCAGCGTGGTCACCGCGTGGTGCAACATCCCGGGATGCCGCTCGAACACGCCGAGCAGGAGCCGCCCGGCACGCATCTCGCGGCCCAGCACGGCGTCGATGTCCGCGTGGTACTCGGCACCGATCTTCTCCACCTCGGCGTCGCCGGCCACCGCGGCCATCAGCGCGGCCCGCTCCCCCGCCAGCCGGCCCGAGCGCAGCGCGTACGAGATGCCCTCGCGCGTCCACGGCTCCAGCAGCCCGGCGGCGTCCCCGGCGACCAGCACCCGCCCGCGCGAAAGCGGCGCGCTCTCCTTGCGACACCGGGTCAGGTGGCCCGACTCGACGGCCGGCCGGAACCCGGCCAACCCGAGCCGGCCGACGAAGTCGCGCAGGTAGGCGCGGGTGGCCTCACCCTCGCCCCGGGCGCAGATCACGCCCACGGTCAAGGTGTCCCCCTTGGGGAAGACCCACCCGTACGAGCCCGGCAGCGGGCCCCAGTCGAGCAGGATCCGGCCGCGCCAGTGCGCGGCGACCTCCGGCGGCACCGGGATCTCCGCCTCCAGGCCCAGATCGACCTGCTCGAAGGTGACCCCGACGTAGGCCGAGCTGCGCCCGGCGCTGCCGTCCGCACCGACCACCGCGTGCGCCCGCAGCACCTCGCCGCCGGCCAGGGTCAGCGTCACCCGGCCGTCCCGCTCGGCGATCCGGGAGACCGCGACGCCCTCGCGCAGGACCGCGCCCTCGGCCACCGCCGCCCGGGTCAGCGCCTCGTCGAAGCGGGCCCGGTCGACCAGGCCGATCAGCGTGGTCCGGGCCGAGCGCACCCGCCGGCGGCGCCCGCGCAGGGTGAACTCGACCTCGTGCACCAGGTCCTCGACCGGCGGCTCGAACCCCGGCGGGAGGGAGTTCTTCGAGGGGCCGATGATGCCGCCGCCGCAGGTCTTGTAGCGCGGCAGTTCGGCCCGGTCCACGATCAGCGTCCGTCGGCCCGCGCGGGCCGCGGCCAGCGCCGCCGACGCCCCGGCGGGACCCGCTCCGATCACCACGACATCCCAGCTCACAGGCTCGGCACCGGGGTCGGTGCTGGGGTCGGCGGGCAGTTCGACGGCGGGCACGGAGGCGGCCTCGGGGGAGCTGCTAGTCATGGATATCGACCCTAGTGCGTCCGTCCGGGCGGCTCTCGACGGGATGTCGGCGGGGGCCGGCGCGTCTGCCCGAATCATCCATGGACGCGAACTATGCTCCGCCGGTGTCCGCCGACAGCGCGTCCTTCCTGATCGTTCTGGCCCTGGCCTTCGTCGCGCCGCTGACGGCGGACCTGCTCCGCCGGCGGGTCCCGGTACCCACGGTCGTGCTGGAGTTGCTGTTCGGGGTCCTGGTGGGGCCGTCGGTGCTGGACTGGGTGCACGAGACGACCGTGTTGGCCTTCACGGCCGACTTCGGGCTCGCGTTCCTGATGTTCCTGGCCGGCTTCGAGGTCGATCCGGCCCGGCTCAGCGGCCGACCGCTGCGGCGGGCCACGTGGGCCTGGGCACTGTCCCTGGTGGTCGGCCTGCTGCTCGGCCTGTTGCTGGTGCGGTCGGGCTCGGCCACCACGCGCCTGGTGGTCGGACTCGCGCTGACCACCACCGCGCTGGGCACGCTGCTGCCGATCCTGCGCGACGCGGGCGCGCTGCCGACCCGGTTCGGCACGCAGGTGATGGCGATCGGCACGCTGGGCGAGTTCGGCCCGATCGTGGCCGTCTCGCTGCTCCTGAGCGGGCGCAACGCGGGCGCCTCGGCGGTCGCGCTGTCGTGCTTCGCGGCGTTGACCGTGGTCGCGTTCGCGTTCGCGCGCCGTCCGCTGCCCGGCCCGCTGGACCGGGTGGTCCGGGCGACGCTGCACTCCAGCGGCCAACTCGCCATCCGGCTGTCGGTGCTCGTGCTCGCGCTGCTGGTCTGGGCCGCGGACGAACTCGGCCTGGACGCCCTGCTCGGCGCGTTCGCCGCCGGTCTGGTCATCCGGCTGCTGCTGTCGGACATTCCCGCGGCATCGCGCGAGACGGTCGCGGGCAAGCTGGACGCGATCGGCTTCGGGCTGTTCGTCCCGGTGTTCTTCGTGATCAGCGGCGTGCGCTTCGACGGCCGCGCGCTGTTCGCGGACCTCGCCACGATCGCCATGCTGCCGATGTTCCTGGCGCTGTTGCTGGTGGTGCGCGGCGTGCCGACGTACCTCATGGAGCGCGGCTCACCCGCGGCCGTACGCGTGGGCCTGGCCCTGTTCGCCTCGGCCGGCCTGCCGCTGATCGTGGTCATCACCGGCATCGGCGTGGAGGAGGGCCGACTGGGCGCGGGCACCGCCGCCGCGATGGTCGGCGCCGGGATGATCTCCGTGCTGGTGTTCCCGCTGCTCGGGATGCGCGCCTGGCGCGGCGCCGTCGCCGCCGACCCGGCCCTCGCCGAGCACTGACCCCGCGGCCCACCGGCAGCCGGGTCACAGGCCGCCGGGTCACACGCCGCCGGGTCACACGCCGCCGGGTCACAGGCCGATGATGTTCCCCCACGCCTTCTCCCAGCGCCGTTCCTCGTCCTCGGTGGTCTCCCGCATGCCGTGCAGCTTCGCGGTCATCTCGGCGTCCGGGAAGATCAGCGGGTTGCTCGCCGACTCGCGCATCTCCTGGTCCGAGGACTCGGCCAGCACCTGCTGCGCGGCCGGCACGGGACACACGTACGCCACGTAGTTCGCCAGCTCGGCGGCGACCTCCGGGTCGTAGTAGAAGTCCATCAGCTTCTCGGCGTTGGTCTTGTGCGCGGCCTTGTTCGGCACCATCAGGTTCTCCGACCACAGCTCGGCGCCCTCCTCGGGCACCACGAACTCGATGTCGGGGTTGTCCAATTGGAGCTGGCCGACGTCGCCGGAGTACGCCTGGCAGGCCAGGATGTCGCCGCTGGCCAGACCCGAGGTGTAGTCGTTGCCGGTGAAGCTGCGGATGTGGTCCTTGTCCACCAGCTTCTGCATCCGCTCCATCACCTTGTCCACGTCCGCGTCGGTGAAGGTCTCGATGTCCGCGCCCTCACCCAGCATCAGCAGCGCGACGGCCTCCATGAAGCCCGCGAACACGGTGACCCGGCCCTTGAGTTCGGGCCGCCACAGGTCGTTCACCGAGCGAATCTCGCGGTCCACCAGCTTCTTGTTGTACGCGATGCCGGTCATCCCGCTCTGCCACGGCACGGTGTACTCGCGCCTGGGGTCGTAGCCCGGGCTGCGCAGCGATTCGGCGAGGTTGGCGTCCACCTGCGGCAGGTTGGCCTTGTTCAGCTTCTGCACCCAGCCGAGCCGGACGAAGCGGGTGCACATCCAGTCCGAGATGACGATCGCGTCGCGCCCCGGCTCCTTGCCCGCCTGGATGGCCGGGTGGATCTTGCCGAAGAACTCGTCGTTGTCGTTGATCTCCTCCGAGTAGCGGACCTTGATCCCGGTCTTCTCGGTGAAGGCGTCGAGCGTGGGGTGCCTCTGCTCGTCGTTCTCGTCGATGTCGATGTACAGGGCCCAGTTGGAGAAGCGCACCACCTTCTCCTGCTCCGACCGGTCCCGGCCGGCGCGCTTGCTCTCCTGGACGTACGCGGACGGCACGCCGCACGCGGCCAGGGTGCCGACGGCCGCGGCCGCGCCGGCGCCGCGCAGGAACATCCGCCGGTCCACCCGGTGACCGGCGATCCGCAGCGGGGACTGGGCGCGAGTGCGGGCGCGGGTCATCGGCGACTCCTTGGCGAATGCGGGGGTGGGACCTGCTCCGTGGGCGGGGGACCGCGCTGTGCGTACAGATGGCCCACCGCATCGTGGCGGTGACCCGCCCCCGACGGCAACACGCACCCTGTCAACCCTCGCGGAGCGGAGTTGACAGGGTGCGCGTCGGATGTCGCCGTGCCGCTCGCGCGGCGGGGTCGGATCAGGCGTCGTAGTTGGTCATCACGTGCTTGACCCGGGTGTAGTCCTCGAAGCCGTAGCCGGAGAGGTCCTTGCCGTAGCCGGAGTGCTTGAAGCCGCCGTGCGGCATCTCGGCGACCAGCGGGATGTGCGTGTTGATCCACACGCAGCCGAAGTCGAGCCGCTTGGCCATCCGCATCGCCCGGCTGTGGTCCTTGGTCCACACCGAGGACGCGAGCGCGTACTGCACGCCGTTGGCGTTGCTCAGCGCCTCGGCCTCGTCCTCGAACGACTGGACCGTGATGACCGGGCCGAACACCTCGTTCTGGATGATCTCGTCGTCCTGCTTCAGCCCGGAGACCACGGTCGGGGCGTAGAAGAAGCCCTTGTCGCCGACCCGGTGCCCGCCGGCCTCGACCTTCGCGTGCCCGGGAAGGCGCTCGATGAAGCCGCTGACCTGCCCGAGCTGGTTGACGTTGTTGACCGGGCCGAAGTCCGCGTCGTCCTGCGGACCGGTGGAGGTGGCGTTCGCGGCGGCGGCCAGCGCGGCGGTGAACTCCTCGCGGATCGAGGCGTGCACGAGCACCCGGGTCGCGGCGGTGCAGTCCTGGCCGGCGTTGAAGAAGCCGGCGCCGGCGATGCCCTCGGCCGCGGCGGCGATGTCGGCGTCCTCGAAGACCACGACGGGCGCCTTGCCGCCGAGTTCGAGGTGCACCCGCTTGAGGTCCTTGGACGCGCTCTCGGCGACCGCCATGCCGGCCCGTACCGAGCCGGTGATCGAGGCCATCGCCGGGGTCTTGTGCTCGACCATCAGCCGACCGGTATCGCGGTCGCCGCAGATCACGTTGAACACGCCGGCGGGCAGGATCTCGCCGATGATCTCGGCGAGCAGCACGGTGGAGGCGGGCGTGGTGTCGGACGGCTTGAGCACCACGGTGTTGCCCGCGGCCAGGGCCGGCGCGAACTTCCACACGGCCATCATCATCGGGTAGTTCCACGGCGCCACCTGGGCGCAGACACCGACCGGCTCACGCCGCACCATGGAGGTGTGCCCTGCCATGTACTCGCCGGCCGACTTGCCCTCGAGCATGCGCGCGGCGCCCGCGAAGAAGCGGATCTGGTCCACCATCGGCGGGATTTCCTCGGACGCGGTGAGCGCGCGGGGCTTGCCGGTGTTGCGACACTCGGCGTCGATCAACTCGTCCGCGCGCTTCTCGACCGCGTCGGCGATCCTGAGCAGCGCGAGCTGCCGCTCGGCGGGCGTGGTCTCGCTCCAGGTCTCGAACGCCGTGGCCGCCGCGCGCATCGCGGCGTCCACGTCCCGCTCCCGGGAGAGCGGGGACGTCGCGTAGACCTCGCCCGTGGCGGGGTCGACGATGTCGAGCGTGCCGCCGTCCGCGGCGTCGGTGAACGTGCCGTCGATGTAGTTGCGCAGAGTACGCAGGTCGCTCATGTCCCAAGTCTCCTTCGAAAACGGGGCGGCGCCGGCAGGACGGCGAGGGGGTCGATCCCGACCTGGGCCGCGATCCCAGCCTAACCGGATTGCTGTCGGTATCCGCATCCCCATCCCGCACCAACAACTGAATCAGTTGTCTCGTTGATCAAAGTCAACGGATTCCCTTGCGAAAGGCCCATCTGATGAGGCAGAGTGACTACGTGGCCGGTCGAGACAAAAACCCGAACGCTCCGGCCGACGCCGTGTCGAAGGCGATCATCGAGCAGCTCCAGGAGGACGGACGCCGCTCGTATGCCGCGATCGGCAAGGCGGTCGGTCTCTCGGAGGCCGCCGTGCGTCAACGCGTACAGCGCCTGCTCGACCAAGGCGTGATGCAGATCGTCGCGGTGACGGATCCGCTGACCGTCGGCTTCCATCGCCAGGCCATGGTCGGGGTTCGCGTCGAAGGGGACATCGAACCCGTAGCGGACATACTGGCCACGATGAAAGAAGTGGACTACGTCGTCATCACGGCTGGTTCGTTCGACCTCATCGTGGAACTCGTATGCGAGAACGACGACCACCTGCTCGACATCATCAACAAGAGGATTCGAGCGATTCCGGGCGTACGGAGCACCGAGAGCTTCGTCTACCTGAAGCTTCGGAAGCAGACCTACCAGTGGGGTACTCGATGACACAGCAGTACGACAACGCGGCACTCTCCAAGAGCGCCTACGACCACCTGTGGATGCACTTCACCCGCATGTCGTCGTACGAGAACGCTCCCGTGCCGACCATCGTGCGCGGTGAAGGCAGCTACATCTGGGACACCAACGGGCGCAAGTACATCGACGGCCTCGCCGGCCTGTTCGTCGTACAGGCCGGTCACGGCCGCACCGAGCTGGCCGAGGTGGCCCGCAAGCAGGCCGAGCAGCTCGCCTTCTTCCCGGTGTGGAGCTACGCCCACCCCAAGGCGATCGAACTCGCCGAGCGCCTGGCGAACCACGCCCCGGGCGACCTGAACAAGGTCTTCTTCACCACCGGTGGCGGCGAGGCCGTCGAGTCCGCGTGGAAGCTGGCGAAGCACTACTTCAAGCTGACCGGCAAGCCGACCAAGCACAAGGTCATCTCGCGGGCCATCGCCTACCACGGCACCCCGCAGGGCGCGCTGTCGATCACCGGTCTGCCGGACTACAAGGCGCCGTACGAGCCGCTGGTGCCGAGCACCTTCCGGGTGCCGAACACCAACCAGTACCGCAAGCCGGAGTTCCTGGCCGACTCCTCGCCCGAGGGCTTCGGCCGCTGGGCCGCCGACCAGATCGAGGTGGCGATCCTCAACGAGGGCCCCGACACCGTCGCCGCGGTCTTCCTGGAGCCGGTGCAGAACGCCGGCGGCTGCTTCCCGCCGCCGCCCGGGTACTTCCAGCGCGTGCGCGAGATCTGCGACCAGTACGACGTGCTGCTCGTCTCGGACGAGGTCATCTGCGCGTTCGGCCGGCTCGGCACGATGTTCGCGTGCGACAAGTTCGACTACATCCCCGACATCATCACCTGCGCCAAGGGCATGACCTCGGGCTACTCGCCGATCGGCGCGATGATCGTCTCGGACCGCCTCGCCGAGCCGTTCTACAACGGCAGCGACAACGTCTTCATGCACGGCTACACGTTCGGCGGGCACCCGGTGTCCTCCGCCGTGGCGCTGGCCAACCTCGACATCTTCGAGCGCGAGGGCCTGAACCAGCACGTGCTGGACAACGAGTCCAAGTTCCTGGCCACGCTGCAGAAGCTCCAGGACCTGCCAATCGTCGGCGACGTGCGCGGCAACGGGTACTTCTACGGCATCGAGATGGTCAAGGACAAGGCCACCAAGGAGACGTTCAACGAGGACGAGGCCGAGCGCCTGCTCCGCGGCTTCCTGTCCACCGCGCTCTACGACAACGGCCTGTACTGCCGCGCCGACGACCGCGGCGACCCGGTCATCCAGCTCTCCCCGCCGCTGACCGCGGACCAGGGTGTGTTCGACGAGATCGAGCAGATCCTGCGCGGAGTGCTCACCGAGGCCTGGACCAAGCTGTAGATCGAGCAGTAGACCCCGGCTATTCGACGAACCCTCAGTGAGTCTGCCGCCGTCGCGCACACGCCAGTGCGCGCCGGCGGCAGACTCATATCCGGAATGAAATCCGCCGAAGAGCCGAGAAATACCGACAACCACGACATCGACCCGCCCGCGCCCCGACCCGCGCCGCGCTCGGATCACCGAAGAGGCCCGATGAGCCACCCCACTCCCGACTCCACCCTCGGCTCCACCGCCCGCACTCGCATACGCCGACTGCCCGACCACGCCGTCCGGGAACGGGCCGCGCTGCACGCCGTGCTCGACGCCGGCCTGGTCGGCCACCTGGCGATCACCGGCGAGGACGGCCAGCCGTTCGTGCTCCCGGTCGCCTACGCCCGGGACGGCGAGCGGGTACTGATCCACGGCTCCACCGGCAGCCGGCTCTTCCGCGGCCTGGCCGCGGGCGCCCCGACCTGCCTGACCGTGACCCTGCTCGACGGACTGGTGCTGGCCCGCTCGGCGTTCGAGTCGTCCATGCACTACCGCAGCGCGATGGTGCTCGGCTCGTGCGCCGTGCTGCCCGAGGACGAGAAGGCCGCCGCGCTGGACCTGCTCACCGACCGGCTGCTGCCCGGACGCCGCGACGAACTGCGCCCGCACCGGGCCAAGGAGTTGGCCGCGACCCTGGTGCTCGCGCTGTCCCTGGACGAGGCCTCGGTGAAGATCTCGGCCGGGCCGCCGGACGACGACGACGAGGATCTGGACGCCCCGATCTGGGCGGGCGTGGTGCCGATCGCCGAGCACTTCGGCGAGCCGGTGCCCGCCCCCGATCTGCGCTTCGACCTGCCCGCGCCGGACTACCTGAGGAAGTGGCAGCGATGACCGCCGACTACCGCGAACTGTCGCTGTGGTTCGACACCCTCGACGAGGAGATCACCCCGCGTCCCGCGCTCACCGGCGACCTGGACGTGGACGTGGCGATCGTCGGCGCCGGCTACACCGGCCTGTGGACCGCCTACTACCTGGCCAAGGCCGACCCGACGCTGCGCGTCGTGGTCCTGGAGCGGGAGATCGCCGGCTTCGGCGCCTCCGGCCGCAACGGCGGCTGGTGCTCGGCGCTGTTCCCCGCGTCGATCGCGAAGGTGGCCCGGAGCAGCACCCGCGAGCGGGCCATCGCCCAGCAGCGGGCGATGAACGCGACCGTGGACGAGGTCGGCCGGGTGCTCGCCGAGGAGGGCATCGACTGCGACTTCGCCAAGGGCGGCACCGTCGTGCTGGCCCGCACCCCGGTGCAACTGGCCCGGGCCCGCGACCTGGTCGCGGACGAACACGCGTGGGGCTTCGACGACACCGACGCCCGGCTGCTGGACGCCGATCAGGCGCGCGCGATGGTCGGCGCCACCGACGTGCTCGGCGGCACCTACACCCCGCACTGCGCGGTGATCCACCCCGCCAAGCTGGCCCGCGGCCTGGCCGCCGCGGTGGACCGGCTGGGCGTGAGCATCCACGAGCACACCCCGGTCACCGCGATCGAGGACGGCGCGGCGGTCACCCCGCACGGCCGGGTCCGCGCCGACGTCGTGGTCCGGGCCACCGAGGGCTACACGCCCGAGTTGGCCGGCTTCCACCGCGACCTGGCTCCCGTGTACTCGCTGATGGTCGCCACCGAGCCGCTGCCCGAGTCGTTCTGGGCCGAGGTGGGCCTGGCCCGCCGGGAGAGCTTCAGCGACATGCGGCACCTGATCATCTACGGGCAGCGCACCGCCGACGACCGGCTCGCCTTCGGCGGGCGCGGCGCCCCCTACCACTTCGGCTCCAGGGTGCGGCCCGAGTTCGACCGCGACGACAAGGTCTTCGCCGAACTGCGTCGGGTGATCACCGAGCTCTTCCCGGCGGCGGCCGACGCGCGGATCACCCACTCGTGGGGCGGACCGCTCGGCGTGGCCCGCGACTGGTACGCGAGCTGCGGCCTGGACCGCGCCCGCGGGCTCGCCTGGGCCGGCGGCTACGTCGGCGACGGCGTGGGCACCGCGAACCTCGCGGGCCGCACCCTCGCCGACCTGATCCGCGACGAGTACACCGAACTGACCCGACTGCCCTGGGTCCGCCACCGCTCGCCCAAGTGGGAGCCCGAACCGTTCCGCTGGATCGGCACCAACGTCGGCCTGCGGGTGATGGCCGGCGCGGACGCCGAGGAGCGGCGCACCGGGAAGGAGTCCCGGCTCGCGCACGCGTTCGGCCGGTTCCTGGGCCACTGAGTCGCCCGGGGGCGGGGATCGACCGGGTCACCGCCCCCGGATGACGCGGCGCCAGGCCTCCAGGTGCTCCGCCGCCGCACCCGCCTTGAGCAGGAAGTCCGCCGCCGAACCGTGCCGCTCGGCGAGCACCCGCAGGAACGTGTCGATGGACGCCCGGGCCGCGCCGCGCATCGCCGGCGCGACCGGGTGCGCCGGATCGATCCGGGGCTGCCGGGGCAGCCGGTCGATTCGCTCGAACATCTCCACCAGGTGCGTCTCGGTCTCGGTGTAGTCGGCGATGATCGCCTCCCGCTCCACCCCCGCGACCGACAGCAGCAGCGCGACCAGGATCCCGGTCCGGTCCTTGCCCGCCGTACAGTGCACCAGCGCCGGCACCCCGCCGTCCCCGGCCAGGATCTCCAGCGAGCGCACGTAGGACTCGCCGCCTCGCTCGGCCATCCGCATATAGAGCAGGCCCGCGCCGTACTCGTCCACGTTCCCCAGGTCGATGTCGTCGTCCAGCCCCAGGCCCTGGGTCTGTCCGGCCGAGACGTCGCCGACCGCGGCCCGGTCCGCGGCCAGCGCCGAGCGGCGGCCCAGCAGCGGCAGCCGGTGCCGGATCACCCCCGGCCACTGCGCCGGCGGCAGTCCCTCGCCGTCCGAACGCAGGTCCAGGACGTGCCGAACGCCGTAGGTGTGGATGAGCCGGTCGACTCCCTCGGGCGTCAGCAGATCCGGGGTCTCACACCGCATCAGTACGCCCGTTCGAGTGACTCCCCCGTCGATCAGCGGTAGGTCGCCGACGTCGCGGGCATTGAGCAGATCTGGAAGATCGAGTCGGCGGTTCATGTGCACCCCGTTCGGAACGCGTTCGATACACCTGTTCGCCTCATCATGGTGCGCGCGAACTCCCGCCGCCGGCAGGGATCCCCGAGTGAGGGGTTTCTCGCCCCTGCCGCAACCCGGCGCCACGACACTCGTTGGAGGAGACGGGTGGCAACGAACGTTTCTCTGCGGGAGGTGTGCCATGTCCCTGTCGTCCCGCGCGGCGAGACCGCATGAACGGCGCGTCGTCCCCGAGACCGCGAGCTCCCCACCCGACAACGACGTGCTGCGCTGTCGCGGACTGACCCTCACCCAGGGTCCGGTCACCCTGTTGCGGGACGTCTCCGCGGCGGTGCGCGCCGACGAGACGTTCGCGATCACCGGGCCCGCCGGCGCCGGCAAGTCGGCACTGCTCGCCTGCCTGTCCGGCGTGGTCGCCCCCGATTCCGGCGAGGTCTGGTTCAACAGCGGCCCGATGCACGTGCTCGACGAGAAGGGCCGGACGGCGCTGCGCCGTCGGCACTTCGGGCTGGTGGACGGGCGCACCCGGCTGCTCCCGGAGCTGACCGTCGCGGAGAACGTCGCGCTGCCGCTGCTGCTGGACCGGGTCCGCCGGGCCGAGGCGTTCGCCGTCGCCCGGCACTGGATGGAGCGGCTGGACGTGACCGAGCACGCCGAATCCCGGCCGGCCGGCCTGGGCGGCGCACTGGCGCGCCGCGCGGCGGTGGCCCGCGCGCTGGTCACCCGGCCGGCCGTGGTGTTCGCCGACGAGCCGGCGCACGGCCTGCTCGGCGCCGAGCTCGACCATCTGATGCGCATCCTGGTCTCCGCCGTGCGCTCGCACGGGATCACCCTGGTGCTGGCCACCGCCGACCCCCGGGTCTCGGCGCACGCGGACCACTGTCTGGCCCTGCGCGAAGGCCGCCCGGACCCGCACGCGGACGGGTGGTAGAGCGATGTCCGGGGCCGACCCGAGCCCACTGCGCGAGGCGTTGCGCGACGCGTCCCGGGTCGACGCCGCACGCGTGCTGGCCGGCGCCGCGGTGGCGGGTACGGCCACCACCGTCCTGTTGAGCCTGCTGGCGTGGGCGCGACCGGCCGGGCGTCCCGGGCCGGCCCTGATCGGTCCGGTGCTCGCCGCGGTGCCGGTGCTGGCCGCGGTGGCCGTGCTGACCGCGGTCGCCAACCGGCTGGCCGACCTGTACCGGATCGACCGGGCCGGCCGCGCGCTGCCGGTGCGGATGCCGGCCGATCGCGGCCGGGGCCTGGTCGCGTCCGAAGCGGCCACCACCGCCCTGGCCGGCACGATCGCCGGTGTGCAGGCGCACCTGGTGTCGCGCTCGTTGCTGGGTTCGGCGCCGCCCGGGATCCGCCATCTGCTCGCGATCGGCGCCACCGTGCCCTGGAGGGCCTCGGCCACGCTGCTCGTCGCGGTACCCGCGATCGCGGGTCTCGCCGCCGTGTTCGCGACGCGCCGACCCACGACCCGGTCGTTGCCGCTCGTTCCGCCCTACGTCGGGCCGCTGCTGGTGCTGGCCGGGCTGCTCGGGCAGTACCTGATCGCCGACCCGGGTCGGCCGGAGCGGTTGGCGCACGGCACGCTGCAGGCCGCCGCGCTCGGCTACGGCGCGGTGCTGGTGGGCGCGGCGCTCACCCTGCCGTGGCTGGTCACCTGGCTCGGAGCGGGCTGGGCCGCCCGGGCCAAGCGGGTGTGGACGTTGTGCGCGGCCCGCCGGATCGAGGCGAGCGCGCGCGGCCTGGCACTGCCCCTGGGGCTGACCACGATCGCCCTGGCGGTGGTCACCACCAGCCGACTCGCGGGCGACCACACCCCGGTGCGGATGGCCGACGCCCCGCTGTTCCTGACCGTCGCGGCCGTGTCGCTGTGCGCCGCCGCGATGTTGTTCACCGTGGTCGTGGAATACGGCTCCGCGCGCCGGGAGACCTCGCGCACGCTGCGTTCGATCGGCGCCGGCACCCGGATCGATCGCCGTGCGGCGCTGGTCGCCCTCACGGTGCCGGTGCTGGTGTGTGTACTGACCTCGGTCGCGATCGGCGCGCTGACCGCATGGCCCGCGCGGGGAGACGCGAACCCGTTTCCGACGGTGTCCACGCGCGCCGCGACACTGGGCACCGCGTGGGCGGTCGGCCTGCTGGCGACCGCGCTGATCGCGGCGGCGGTGGTGATCGTGCGGGGCGATCGGCCCAGTCGTCGGGCCTGAGGCGGACTCGGGAAGTGCCCGAATCCGGGCCCGGGCCGCATCACCGGGAAACCGCCCCGGACAAGGGAAAACACTTCGAGCCCGGCGCGGCGTCCCCTTCCGCGACGGGCTCGAAGTGCTTATCGTCTCGGGGGCCACGCGACCCCGAGCCGTGCGCCGGATCGTGTCCCTTCGACCGGCGGCTTGGGCGTGCCGCCGTCGGATCATTCGAACGGGGGGATCAAAGGATCCGACGGCTTGGCACTGGGATCAGTCTGCCCTGGGGCGCCTAAGGATCCGATAAGGATTCGTTACCCGTTCTATATCGCCGCGCCGCGCGCCCGTGACCTGCCCCGGATGTCCGAATATCGACCGAAGCCGCCCCCGCGCCCCCGGGACGGGGCGTGCCTTTGGGCCTAGACCTCGGCGGCCGCGAGCTGACCGCACGCGCCGTCGATGTCGCGACCGCGGGTGTCCCGGACGGTGACCGGCACGCCGTGCTTGGTCAGCAGGCGAACGAACTCCTCCTGGCGTTCGGCCGTCGACGCGGTCCACTTCGACCCCGGCGTGGGGTTGAGCGGGATCAGGTTGACGTGCGCGTTGTGGTTCTTGAGCCGGCGCCCGAGCAGGTCGGCCCGCCAGCCGTGGTCGTTGATGTCCTTGATCAGCGCGTACTCGATGGACACCCGTCGACCGGTGACGCCCTCGTAGTGCCACGCGGCGTCCAGCACCTCGCGCACGTCCCAGCGCGTGTTGACCGGCACGAGGGTGTTGCGCAGGTCGTCGTCCGGCGCGTGCAGGGACAGCGCGAGGGTCACCGGGACGCGCTCGTCGGCGAGCTTGTACATCGCCGGGACCAGGCCGACCGTCGACATGGTCACCGAGCGGGCGGAGACGCCCAGCCCGTCGGGGCTCGGGTCGGTCAGTCGGCGGACCGCGCCGACCACGGCCTTGTAGTTGGCGAGCGGCTCGCCCATGCCCATGAAGACGATGTTGCTGACCCGGCCCGGGCCGCCGGGCACCTCGCCGCGGGCGAGCGCCCGCGCGCCGGCGAGCACCTGCTCGACGATCTCGCCGGTGGACAGGTTGCGGGTCAGACCGGCCTGGCCGGTGGCGCAGAACGGGCAGTTCATCCCGCAACCCGCCTGCGAGGACACGCACATGGTGACCCGGTCGGGGTAGCGCATCAGGACGGCCTCGACGAGCGTGCCGTCGAAGAGCTTCCACAGCGACTTGCGGGTCGCCCCGTCGTCGCACGAGATGTCCCGCACGGAGGTCATCAGCTCGGGCAGCAACGCCGCGGCGAGCTTGGCCCGCGACGCCGCGGGCATGTCGGTCCACTGCTCGGGGTCGTTTGAGAGGTGACCGAAGTAGTGCTTGGACAGTTGAGCCGCGCGAAACGGCTTCTCCCCCAGCTCGGCGACGGCCTCGCGGCGCTCGGTGGGGGTGAGGTCGGCAAGGTGGCGCGGCGGCTTCGAACGACGCGGCGGCGCGGTGAAGGTGAGTTCTCCTGGTTTGGGCATGGCTCGTCCAGTGTCGCAGGTGTACGGGCGGGGCCGGTTCGGCCCCGCTCTCGTGCACACGCGGCCTGTCCGGTTTCTTGCCGGATCAGGTCCGGGTCATACGAATACGGCGAGCAGCAGCCACACCACGGGAGCCGCGGCGAGCAGCGAGTCGAGTCGGTCCATCACGCCACCGTGACCGGGCAGCACACTGCCCATGTCCTTGACCTTCAGGTCCCGCTTGATCATCGATTCGGCCAGGTCCCCGAGCGCGGACACGGCGGCCGCGGCGACGCCCACCACGGCGCCCTGCCACCACGCGCCGTCGAGCATGGTCGTCACGCAGACCGCGCCCGCGACGGCGGCCAGGAACACCCCGCCGGCGAAGCCTTCCCAGCTCTTGCCGGGACTGATCCTGGGCGCCATCTTGTGCGGGCCGCCGGAGGTCACCCCGGCCGCGTAGGCACCCGTGTCCGCGCAGACGACCAGGATGATGAAGGTCAACACCCGCTGCGCGCCGTCGTCGTCGGCGAGCATCAGGACCGCGAACCCGGCCAGGAACGGCAGGTAGAAGACGGTGAACACGCCGGCGGTCATGTCCCGGAGGAAGTCCTCGGGCCCCTCGGTCATCCGCCAGATCATCACCGCGACGGCGGTCAGCGCGGTGGCGATCGCGAGCCCTTCCGCACCGCGCGCGTAGCCGGCGACGAGCATCGCCGCCGAGCCGACCGCGAGCGGTACCACCGGGATCCGGATGCCGCGCCCGACGGTGGCGCCCTGCGCGGTCCGACCGGACGCGTCGGCGACCGCCTCGGCGCGACCGAACGCGCCCGCCAGCTCCCACAGTCCCACCAGCACGGCAAGCAGCACGACGCCGACGAACAGCACCGGCAGGGTGAGCAGCGAGGCGATGATGATCCCGCCCAGCCCGGCACCGACTCCGATCGCCTGCGGCAGGTTCCGGCCGGCCTTGCCGACGGGTTTCGCGGGTGGCTCCTCGGTCACCGAGAGCCCCTCACGCCCGGGCTCGATCCCAGCCGCGTCCGTCCGGGCGCCCTCGTCGCGAAACGCGGAACCCGAGCGCGGCTCCGGTTCGTCGCCCGGGTCGTGACCCGCGATCGGTGACAGCACCTGCGTGTGGTCATCCTGTGTCTGTACCCCGACGCCGGCGGGAAAGTGCTGCTGCGCACGAGTGGCGCCATCCCCATAGCCGCCGGACCGGGCCGCGTCGTAGTGGGCCGCGTCCTGAACCGTCGGGGCGTCCGGGACCTGCTCCGGCCACGCGCCGTACGACCCGTACGGGTCGTGGCCGGGCGGCAGATCGGGGTGCGCTCCCGCGGGCGGATCGGCCGGCGGCGTACCGCCCCAGGTCGAGTCGTTCATCAGACTTCGAGCAGCTCGGCTTCCTTGTGCTTGAGCAACTCGTCGATCTGCGCGACGTACTTGTGGGTCGTGTCGTCGAGTTCCTTCTCGGCGCGACGCACCTCGTCCTCGCCGCTCTCGCCGTCCTTGACCAGCTTGTCGAGCGTTTCCTTCGCCTTGCGGCGGATCGCCCGCAACGAGATCTTCGCGTCCTCGCCCTTGCTCCGCGCCAGCTTGATGAACTCCTTGCGGCGTTCCTCGGTGAGCTGCGGGAAGACGACGCGGATGAGCTTGCCGTCGTCGGTCGGGTTGACCCCGAGGTCGGAGTCCCGGATCGCCTTGACGATCGCGTTGGTCGAACCGCGGTCGAACGGGGTCACGATGACCATGCGCGGCTCGGGCGTGGTGAACGACGCGAGCTGGTTCACCGGCGTGGGCGAGCCGTAGTAGTCCACGAGGATCTTGTTGAACATCGCCGGGGTGGCCCGGCCCGTGCGGATCGCCGCGAAGTCGTCCTTGGCGACCACGACGGCCTTCTCCATCTTTTCCTCGGCTTCGAGGAGAATCTCGTCGATCATGTCGGCTCCTGTCCCGGTCCTGTCGCCGTCGATCAGCCGTCGGTACGGCTGACCAGGGTGCCGATCTTCTCACCCCGCACGGCGCGGGCGATGTTGCCCTCGACGAGCAGGTTGAAGACGACGATCGGCAGTTCGTTGTCCATGCACAGGCTGATCGCGGTGGCGTCCGCGACCTTGAGCCCGCGGGCGAGCACCTCGGCGTGGTCCAGGTGATCGAACATGACCGCGTCCGGGTTGGCCTTCGGGTCGCAGTCGTACACGCCGTCGACACCCTTGGCCATGAGCAGCGCCACCGCGTCGATCTCCAACGCGCGTTGGGCGGCCGTGGTGTCGGTGGAGAAGTAGGGCATGCCCATACCCGCACCGAAGATGACCACGCGACCCTTCTCCAGGTGTCGCACCGCCCGGCGCGGGATGTACGGCTCGGCGACCTGGCCCATCGTGATGGCGGTCTGCACGCGGGTGTCGATGCCCTGCTTCTCCAGGAAGTCCTGCAGCGCCAGGCAGTTCATCACGGTGCCGAGCATGCCCATGTAGTCCGAGCGCGCGCGGTCCATGCCGCGGATCTGCAATTCGGCGCCGCGGAAGAAGTTGCCACCGCCGATGACGATGGCGACCTCGGTGCCCCGGCGGACCACGTCGGCGATCTGGAGCGCGATGGTCTGCACGGTGTCGGGATCGACGCCCAGGGCGCCGCCGCCCGCGAACGCCTCGCCGGAGAGCTTGAGCAGCACCCGGCGGGCGTAGGGGTTCGGCTCGTCGCCCTCGGTGGACGACGAGGAGGCCGCCTTCGTTTCGGTTTCCTGCACGGTTCCCTCCACGCCTTGCGGCCTCCTCGCCATACTGCTTCCACTTGCGTTCATGCCTACTGCATGCCCCGAATCGGGGCGGTGGTGCGAGGGGCGGATCAGACGCCGACGCGGAAGCGGGTGAACCGCTTGACCTTGACGCCGGCCTCGTCCAGGACCTTGCCCACGGACTTCTTGCTGTCCTTGGCGAACGCCTGGTCGAGCAGCACGTTCTCCTTGAAGAAGCCGGTCACCCGGCCCTCGACGATCTTGGCGAGGGCGGCCTCGGGCTTGCCCTCCTCGCGCGCGGTGGCCTCGGCCACGCGGCGCTCGTTCTCGACCGTCTCGGCCGGCACGTCCTCGCGGCTGAGCACCGTCGGCGAGAACGCGGCGATGTGCTGCGCGACGTCCTTGGCGACCTCGGCGTTGGCGCCGTCCAGCTCGATCAGCACGCCGATCTGCGCGGGCAGGTCGGGGCTGGTCTTGTGCAGGTAGGCCGCGACGAAGCCGTCGGCGTACTGCGCGAAGCGGTCGAGCACGATCTTCTCGCCGAGCGTGACGTTGGCGTCGTCGACGTACTGCTGGACGCTCTTGCCGGCCTCGATCTCGCTCGCGAGCAGCGCGGCGATGTCGGCGGGCGAGCTCTTGGCGACGTGCGCGGCGATCGCCTCGGCGGCCTCGATGAACTTCGGGCTCTTGGCCACGAAGTCGGTCTCGCACTTGAGCTCGACCAGCACGCCGGACGCGTTGCCGTCGAGCAGCGCGACGACGGCACCGTTGGAGGCCGAGCGGCCCTCGCGCTTGGTGACGCCCTTCTGGCCCTTGACGCGAAGGATCTCGACAGCCTTGTCGACGTCACCTTCGGCCTCTTCGAGGGCCTTCTTGCAGTCCATCATGCCTGCGGCGGTGAGCTCACGGAGCTTCTTCACGTCCGCGGCGGAGAAGTTCGCCATGTCCTGATTCTCTCGTCTCTCGGGTCAGCGGCCCGGTTGCGCCGAGCGACTGCGGGTGAGGTTGTCGCCCCACCCGATGAAGGTCAAGGGGCTGTGCGGGTATTCCGACACATACGGGGACGTACGAGGTACGCACGCACCGTGATCGGGGCCCGGCACAGGGCGAGGGGTACGCCGGCTGGGCCGTCGTACCCCTCGTTCCAGGGTCAGACCTGCGGGTCGGCCTCGGTGGCCGGCGCCTCGGTGGCGGCCTCGGCGGCCGGAGCGGCCTCGGTGGTCTCGGTGGCCTCGGCCTCGACATCGGCCTCGGTGACCGAGCCGGACTCGACGATCTCCTCGGCGGCGGGGGCGGCTTCGGCCGGAGCGGCCTCTTCCTTCTTGCCGGCCTCGAGCAGCTCGCGCTCCCAGTCGGCGAGGGGCTCGCCGGCGGTGGCCTTGGTGTCGGCGGCGGCGCCACCGGCACGCGACATGAGACCGTCGGCGACGGCGTCGGCGATCACGCGGGTGAGCAGCGTGACCGAACGGATCGCGTCGTCGTTGCCCGGGATCTTGTAGTCGACCTCGTCGGGGTCACAGTTGGTGTCGAGGATCGCGACGACCGGGATGTGCAGCTTCCGGGCCTCGCCGACGCCGATGTGCTCCTTCTTGGTGTCCACGATCCACACGGCCGAGGGCACGCGCTGCATGTCGCGGATACCGCCGAGGGTCTTCGCCAGCTTGTCCTTCTCGCGCTTGAGGACGAGCAGTTCCTTCTTCGTCATGCCCGAGCCGGCCACGTCGTCGAAGTCGAGCTGCTCGAGCTCCTTCAGGCGCTGGAGGCGCTTGTAGACGGTCGAGAAGTTGGTCAGCATGCCGCCGAGCCAGCGCTGGTTGACGTAGGGCATGCCCACGCGCGTCGCCTGCTCGGCGATCGCTTCCTGCGCCTGCTTCTTGGTGCCGACGAAGAGGATCGTGCCACCGTGGGCGACGGTCTCCTTGACGAACTCGTAGGCGCGGTCGATGTACGACAGCGACTGGAGCAGGTCGATGATGTAGATGCCGTTGCGCTCCGTGAAGATGAAGCGCTTCATCTTCGGGTTCCAGCGGCGGGTCTGGTGACCGAAGTGGACGCCGCTTTCCAGCAGCTCCCGCATCGTGACGACGGCCATGGCCGTACGCTCCTTGGGCTCTCGTCCCGGCGATCGTGCCCGGGACTCTCGGTTGTGCCGTGGCGACGGGTCGCCGCCACGCCTGACGCCCGCGACACCACGCCGAGGTCCTTGCGGATTCCCGGACCGAGAGGTGTCCCCATCGAGTCCCGCTCGGTGGCGTCTCGCCATGCGGGACGTCGGCGGCTCGAAGGTGGGCGCGCGAAGTCGACCCGGAAGGCCGGGCCGCTCCGGGAAGTGTACGGGAACCGCGCGCGGCCGAGCGACTCGCCTTCCGGCCACCCTTTTCCGATGCCTCGTCAGCCTGTATGCGATCTTTTCGAGCCGTATCGGTCTTCGACGACCACCGTCCGGTTATGCACAGAAAAAGTTGTCTACACGCAGTGAGCCGCTGTTTGTCCACAGTGCGCGTCGCGCCGGTCGGGGTGCGGTTCGACGCGGACGAGTCTGGTCCGCATGAACGCGTCGAAACCCGGCCGAGGGCCGATCGTGCTGTGTCTCGTCTTGCTCACGGCCGTGGTGTCCACGGCCGGCCCGCCGGCCGCGACCGGCACGGTGCGACCCGCGCCGGCGGCTCGGCGCTGGGTGTGGCCGCTGGATCCCCGGCCCGCGGTGCTGCGCGGGTTCGAGGCGCCCGAGACGGCGTGGTCGGCGGGGCATCGTGGGGTGGATCTCGCCGCAGGGGTCGGACAACCGGTGCTCGCGGCGGGCGCGGGGGTGGTGGTGTTCGCGGGGTCGGTGGCCGGGCGCGGGGTGGTCAGCGTGCGGCACGGGGACGTGCGCACGACCTACGAGCCGGTGCTCGCGTCGGTGTCGGCCGGGCGGGCGGTCGTTGCGGGCGAACCGCTGGGGGTGCTCGCGCCGGGGCCGTTCCATCTGGCCGAGCCCTGTCTGCACTGGGGACTGCTGGTGCCCGGGTACCGCGATCCGCTGACCTTGCTGCGGCGGGTGCGGGTGCGGCTGTATCCGAACCGTCCGGGTCCGGGTCCCGCCTGGTCGGGCTCTCCCCACGCGGGCTCCGCTTATTCGGGCTCCGCCCGATCGGGTTCCGCGACCCGGGCGACGCCGCCGAGTACGAGTGCGAGCGTGGCCGCCTCGACCGCGCCGGGGTCGGCGCCGCATTCGATCCGGCGGACCGCGGCGTCGACCATGCCCTGGACCAGCGTCGCGACCAGCATCGGGTCCCGGTGGCCCAGCGCGGCGAGCGCGTCCACCACCAGTTCGACGATCCGCCCGTGGGCGGCCCGGATGCGTTCGCGCGCGTTCGCGTCCAGCTCGCCGGTGGAGATGGCGACGACCACCCGATGACGGCGATCACCGACCAGTTCCAACTGGCGGGCCACGTAGGCCGCGATCTTGTGCGCCGGGTCCTCGGTCGCGCCCATCGCGTCCTCGACCTCGGCCACCCACGCGGGCAGGTCCACCGCGCAGAGCTCCTCGACCACGGCCGCGCGCGAGGCGAAGTACTCGTAGAGCGAGGAGCGGGCCAGGCCGGTGCGCTCGGCGAGCGCGGGGAAGGTCAGTGCGGCGAAACCGCCCTCGTCGAGCAGGCTCCGCGCGGCGTCGAGCAGCGCGGCGTGCTGCATCGCGCGGTGTTCGGCGACGGAGGACGCTCGAATCTTGGGCATCCACTCACTCTACGACGTCACTGTGCGTGCCATCGGGGAGCTTGCACAATTGCCCGATCCCGCCCATGCCGCCGCCCGCGACCGCATGCCGGCCGCCGGCGGTCGGCCGGGGGTCAACCGCCGGAGTGGTCCAACTCGGCGTCGATCGGGGGCAGCGCGCACTCGGGGTCGTCGAGCCAGCCCTCGGGCAGGATCACCCGCTTGCCGCCGGCGGTCCGGCCGCGCGGGCCGTCCGCGCCGATCGGCCAGGGCTGGTCCAGGTCCAGTCGCCCGAACCAGTCGTCGAGTTCGGCCAGGCTGCTCGCGGTGGCCAGGCCGCGCCGGATGGTGCCGCCGACGGAGAAGCCCTTCATGTACCACGCGACGTGCTTGCGCAGATCGGTCACGCCGTGCGTCTCGTCACCGATCCACTCGGCGAGCAGTACCGCGTGCCGGCGCATGATCGCGGTGGCCTCGCCCAGGGTCGGGCGGGCCCGTTCGGCGCTGCCCTCGAACGCGGACACCAGGTCGCGGAACAACCACGGGCGGCCCAGGCAGCCGCGGCCGACCACGACACCGTCGCAGCCGGTCTCCCGCATCATCCGCAACGCGTCCTCGGCGTCCCAGATGTCGCCGTTGCCGAGCACCGGGATGTCGGTGACGACCTCCTTCAGCCGGGCGATGGCGGACCAGTCGGCGGTGCCGCCGTAGTGCTGCTCGGCGGTGCGGCCGTGCAGGGCGACCCAGGTGATGCCCTCGTCCACGGCGATCCGGCCCGCGTCGAGGTAGGTCAGGTGGTCGTCGTCGATGCCCTTGCGCATCTTGATGGTGACCGGCACGCCGCGCGCGTTCTTGACCGCCGAGCGCAGGATGTCGCGCAGCAGGTTGCGCTTGTAGGGCAGCGCCGAGCCGCCGCCCTTGCGGGTGACCTTGGGCACCGGGCAGCCGAAGTTGAGGTCGATGTGGTCGGCCAGGCCCTCGTCCACGATCATCGCCACCGCGCGGCCGACGATGTGCGGGTCGACGCCGTAGAGCTGGATGCTGCGCGGGCGCTCGGTCTCGGCGAAGCGGATCAGGCGCAGCGTCTTGGCGTCCCGCTCGACCAGCGCGCGGGTGGTGATCATCTCGCTGACGTACAGCCCGGCGGGCCGTGCGGTGGTCGCCGCCTCGGCCTGTTCCTGGCACAGCGTGCGGAACGGCGCGTTGGTGATGCCGGCCATCGGGGCCAGCACGACCGGCGGCCAGATCCGCGCGCCGCCCTCGGCGCCCAGGCGCAGCGGCGCCCAGGGGCTGCCGGTCGCGTCGGGGGTGGGTGCGTCGGCGGGTGCCATGGACGGTGCTCCAAAAAGGGTGCGGGGATGGATCCGATCCATTGTCCCCCACCGGGAAAAGCTGTTTCCGGGTGTCGGTCGGTGCTGACACGATCGTCGCCATGAGCATGGATCCCGGGGATTCCCGCGCGGCGACCGACGAGCCCGGTGACGAGTCCGGTGGCCGGCTCGCCGTCGAACCTCGCGATGTCGCGTCCCTCGTCCTGCGGGCGCGGCGCGAACCTCGGCCGAAGTACGTCTTCTTCTGGGGTCATCGGGAGCCGCGCGAGGGTGTGGACTCGGGTTGTCTGAGCCAGTGGTATCCGTCCCCGTTCACGGTGGACGGGGTGAGTTATCGCACCGCCGAACACTGGATGATGGCGGGCAAGGCGCGGATGTTCGGCGACGCGGACGCGGAGCGGCGGGTGCTGGCGGCGGGCCACCCCAAGACCGCCAAGACGATCGGTCGGCAGGTGCGCGGCTTCGACGAGCGGCGCTGGGTGGACGAGCGGTTCGAGCTGATCGTGGCGGGCAACGTGGCCAAGTTCGGGCAGCATCCCGCGATGGGCGCGTTCCTGCTCGGCACCGGGCGGCGGGTGCTGGTGGAGGCCAGTCCGCTGGACCGGATCTGGGGCATCGGGCTGGCCGCCGACGACGAGCGGGCCGCCGACCCCGAGCGCTGGCGCGGGCTGAACCTGTTGGGATTCGCGTTGATGGAGGCCCGGGCCCGGCTGGCCGGCTCGACCGGGCGCGCTTCGGGATCCGACCCCGACCCGTCGTCCCGATGAACTAATCTCCGCACCATGAGTGCCTTCCCGCCCCCGCAGCCCCCGAACGGGCCCGGCTACGGCCACGGGCAACAGCCGTACGGCCAACCGAACAACGGTCAACAGCCCTACGGCGGCCAACCGTATGGGCAACCCGGCTACGCACAACAGCCGTACGGTCAGCCGTATCCGCAGCAGCAGTACGGCCAGGGGTACGGTCAGCCGCCCGCGCCGCCGAGCCGGCGGAAGTGGCTGATGCCGGTGGCCGCGGTGCTCGCGCTCGGCGTGATCGGCGGCGGGGCCTTCTTCTTCCTGTCCAAGGACGACGGCGACGACAAGAAGCCGGCCGCGAACTCGTCGCCGAGCCCGGCGAGCAACGGCGGCGCGCTGCCCGCGCCGCAGGGCTCCGCCGGTGCGCCCACCGACGAACCCAAGGGCTTCCAGTCCGCGCCGCCGCCGAACACGTCCAACATCGACGCGGTCTCCACCGACAAGCTGCCCTTCACCACGGACTACTTCTTCAACGACGCGGCCGAGTTCGCCGGCCGCAGCGGCGGCAAGTACCGGCAACTGTCCGCCGACGGCGGCGCGGCGGCGGACTGTTCGAAGGTGGTCACCGCGACCGGCGCGGCGATCACGCAGAACGGTTGTGTGGGTGTGCTGCGCGGGTCGTACAAGGACTCCGCCGGCAAGTACGTGGCGACCCTGTCGGTGGTCTCGGTGCCGGACAAGGCCAAGGCGCAGGCGTTGAAGCAGGCGCTGGAGAAGATTCCGTTCGCCACGTCGCCGACGGCCTGGCTGGCACCGCCCGCGTCGAGCGGGGTGGCCTTCAAGGACGGCTCCGAGCACATCGCGGTCGCCACCACGACCGGGCACTACGTGCTGGTGATCGACATCGGCCGGGCCGACGGCGGTCCGCTCAAGGGCCAGGGCGAGGAAGCCTCGAAGGCGGCGAGCGCCGTCTACAGCGATCTGACCTACCGGATGACGGACCGCATCATGGCCGGCATCTTCAAGTGAGCCGGTCGGTCCGCGACTGAGCGGGTCCGCGACGCGACGTCGGTTCGCCGATCGGTGCGCGACGAACAACGAGGGGCGCCGTCCGCGACGGCGCCCCTCGTGTCGTCTCCCGTGCTCCGCGGCCTACGGCCGGGTTCGGGTCAGCAGCCCGGCAGTCGCGCCGAGAGATAGCCCACGACCTGGTCGAGCGACACCCGCTCCTGCTGCATCGTGTCGCGCGAGCGCACGGTCACCGCGTTGTCCTCGAGCGTGTCGAAGTCGACGGTGATGCAGAACGGCGTGCCGATCTCGTCCTGGCGGCGGTAGCGACGGCCGATCGCACCGGCGTCGTCGAAGTCGCAGTTCCAGTACTGGCGCAGGTCCGCGGCCAGCCCGCGGGCCTTGGGCGACAGGTCGGTGTTGCGCGACAGCGGCAGGATGGCGGCCTTGACCGGAGCCAGCCGCGGGTCCAGACGCAGCACGGTGCGCTTCTCCAGCTTGCCCTTGGCGTTGGGCGCCTCGTCCTCGAAGTACGCGTCGAGCAGGAACGCGAGCATCGCCCGGTTCAGGCCCGCGGCGGGCTCGATGACGTACGGGAACCAGCGCTCGCCGGCGTCCTGGTCGAAGTACGACAGGTCGGTGCCGGACTTCTCCGAGTGGGTGCGCAGGTCGTAGTCCGTGCGGTTGGCGATGCCCTCCAGCTCGGAGAACTCGGTGCCGCCGAAGTTGAAGCGGTACTCGATGTCGACAGTGCGCTTGGAGTAGTGCGACAACTTCTCCTTCGGGTGCTCGAAGAAGCGCATGTTGTCGGGGCTGAGGCCGAGACCGACGTACCAGTCCCAGCGCTGCTGCATCCAGTACTCCTGCCAGGTCTCGTCCTCACCCGGCTTGACGAAGAACTCCATCTCCATCTGCTCGAACTCGCGCGTGCGGAAGATGAAGTTTCCGGGCGTGATCTCGTTGCGGAAGCTCTTGCCGGTCTGGGCGATGCCGAACGGCGGCTTCTTGCGCGAGGTCTGCTCGACGGCCTTGTAGTTGACGAAGATGCCCTGGGCGGTCTCCGGGCGCAGGTACGCGCGGCCGGACTCGTCCTGGGTGGGGCCCAGGAAGGTCTGGAGCAGACCGTTGAACATCTTGGGCTCGGTGAAGGTGCCCTTGTTCCCGCAGTTGGGACAGGTGATGTCGGCCAGGCCGTTCTCCGGCAGCCGGCCGCGCTTGGCCTCGTAGGCCTCTTCGAGGTGGTCGGCGCGGTAGCGCTTGTGGCACGAGGTGCACTCGGTCAGCGGGTCGACGAACGCCTCGACGTGACCGGACGCCTCCCACACCTCGCGGGCGAGAATGACCGAGGAGTCCAGACCGACGATGTCGTCACGCGAGGTGACCATCGTGCGCCACCACTGGCGCTTGATGTTCTCCTTGAGCTCCACGCCGAGGGGACCGTAGTCCCAGGCGGCCCTCTGGCCGCCGTAGATCTCACTACAGGGGTAAACGAAGCCTCGGCGCTTGCTCAGGCTGACGATGGTGTCGATCTTGTCGGCGGCCACAATGCTCTCTTCGGTGCGACGATGCGGGCAGTGACAGTGTCGGCACAGGCTACCGGCGCGCTGGTCGACCCCGTAAATCCTTATGCCCGAGCCCCGCTCCGCCACGGTTGGCCCAATCCGCTATTATTGACAACGATTGTCATTCTAGTTGAGAATCATTGTCATGAAGATACGCCGCACCGCTCCGGCCGCACTGCTCGCGACCGCCGCCGCGTCCGCCCTGCTGCTCTCCGGATGCGCCGGTACCGACGACGCGAAGGCGGAGACCGGCGCGGGCGCGAAGCTGCGCGTGATCGCGGCCTTCTACCCGATGAAATTCGTCGCCCAGCAGGTCGGCGGGCCGCACGTGAAGGTGACGAACCTGACCAAGGCCGGGGCCGAGCCGCACGACCTGGAGCTGACCCCCAAGCAGGTCGGCGCGATCTCGCAGGCCGATCTGGTGGTCTACCTCAAGGGTCTGCAGCCCGCGGTGGACAAGGCGATCCAGCAGAACAAGCCCAAGCACACCGCCGAGGCGAGCACATTCGCGCCGCTGGAGGAGCACGGCACCGAGGTGCACGGCGCCGAGGAGGACGGGCACGAGGGCCACGACCACGCGGACGCCGAACACGGCGACCCGCACGTGTGGCTCGACCCGACCCGCCTCGCCGCGATCGCCGGCGGCGTGGGCGAATCGCTCGCCGCCGCCGACCCGGCCAACGCGCGGGACTACCGCGCCCGCGCCGCCGACCTGACCGCGCGCCTGAACGGACTCGACGGCGAGTTCACCGCCGGCCTGGCGACCTGCGCGCGCAAGGACGTGGTGACCAGCCACGCCGCCTTCGGCTACCTCGCGGAGCGTTACCACCTGAACCAGATCGCGGTGAACGGCGTCAACCCCGAGTCCGAGCCCTCCCCCGCCCGCCGGGCCGACATCCAGAAGCTGGCCCGCGAGCGCGGCGTGACCACGATCTTCTTCGAGACCCTGGCCGAGCCCAAGACCGCCAGGACGCTCGCCCAGGACCTGAAGGTGCAGACCGGCGTCCTGGATCCGCTCGAGGGCATAAAGAACGAGGCCGAGAACGATTACTTCTCGGTGATGCGCGCCAACCTGGACGCGCTGCGGAAGGGACTCGGCTGCTCATGACGGAACTTCACGCGCCGGTCGCCCGGCTGATCGGCGGCACCGCGTCCCTGGGCGGCCGCCCGGTCCTGCGCGGGGTGGACCTGAGCGTGCGCCCCGGCGAGGTGGTCGCGCTGCTGGGCGCCAACGGCTCGGGCAAGTCCACGCTGGTGCGCACCCTGGTCGGCCTGGTCCCGTTGACCGGCGGCACGATCGAGTTGTTCGGCACACCGTTCGCGCGCTTTCACGACTGGTCCCGGATCGGCTACGTGCCGCAGCGCACCACGGCCACCGCCGGGGTGCCGGCCAGCGTGCGCGAGGTGGTCACCTCCGGCCTGCTCAACGGCCGCCGCGTACTGGGACCGGGCCGGGACGGCCGGGCCGCGGTGGACGAGGCGCTCACGGCGGTCGGCATGCTCGACCGCGCGCGCGACGGCATCGCGCACCTGTCCGGCGGCCAGCAGCAGCGGGTGCTGATCGCCCGCGCCCTGGCCCGCCGTCCCGACCTGCTGATCATGGACGAGCCGATGGCGGGCGTGGACCTGCGCAGCCAGGAGGTGCTCGCGGGCACCCTGCGGGCGCAGCAGGAACAGGGCCGGGCGGTCCTGCTCGTGCTGCACGAACCGGGCCCGCTGGAGCCGCTCATCGACCGCGCGGTGGTGCTGCGCGAGGGCTGCGTGTGCCACGACGGTCCGCCGCCGCGAGCGGTCGGCCAGCACGCGCTGCCGGGCCACGACCACGTGCACCCGCACGACGATCACACCGCGCACCGCGCCGGGATGGGACTGCTCTCGTGACGATCCTGGACTTCCCCTTCATGCAGCGCGCGCTGCTGGCGGCCCTGCTCGTGGGCATGACCGCGCCCGCCGTGGGCGTCTACCTGGTCCAGCGCCGCCAGGCGTTCATGGGCGACGGCATCGGACACGTCGCGCTCACCGGCGTGGGCCTGGGCTTCCTGCTCAGCACCTCCCCCGTACTGACCGCGGTGCTCACCGCGTCGGTCGGCGCGGTGTTGATCGAGCTGATCCGCGAACGCAACCGGGTCAGCGGCGACGTCGCGCTGTCCGTGCTCTTCTACGGCGGCATCGCGGGCGGCGTGATGCTGATCAACCTCGCCCCGGAGGGATCCAACGCCAATCTCCAGTCGTACCTGTTCGGCTCGCTGACCTCGGTCTCGCCGGAGGACGTCAAGATCATCACGGTCCTGGCCGTCGCGGTGCTCGCGGTCACCCTCGGGCTGCGCCGCGCGCTGTTCACGGTGTGCCAGGACGAGGACTTCGCCCGGGTGACCGGGTTGCCCGTGCGCACGCTGAACCTGCTGCTCGCGGTCACCGCCGCGGTCACCGTGACGGTCGCGATGCGGGTGGTGGGGCTGCTCCTGGTGAGCGCGCTGATGGTGGTCCCGGTCGCGGTCGCCCAGCAGCTCTCGCGCACCTTCGCGATGACCGCCGCGATCGCGATCGTGGTCGGCGTGTTGGTCTCGGTCTCCGGTACGACGCTGACGTACTACGTGGACGCGCCGCCCGGGGCCACCATCGTGCTGCTCGCGATCGCGCTGTTCGTCGTGGTGGGCGTGCTCGCGACACCGCTGAACCGGCGCCGGGCCCGGCGCGCGGAGGCCGCCGCCGCCGAGGCGGACCGGCCTCGGGCGGACGACGTGCATGTGGACGCGGGGGTACCGGACGCCGGCACAATGGCGACTCGGACATAGACACTGCGCGCCGGTGCGGAAACGGCGCCGTCCGACCCGCAGCGATCGAGGAGGCACCCAGGTGGACACCGCCCACGGCACGAGCCCGGTTCGGGGTCGGTCCACCCGGCAGCGTGCCGCCGTCTCGGCCCTCCTCGACGAGATCGAGGACTTTCGCAGCGCGCAGGACCTGCACGACCTGCTCAAGCAGCGCGGCGAGGCGGTCGGGCTGACCACCGTCTACCGCACGCTCCAGGCCCTCGCCGACGCGGACGAGGTGGACGTGCTGCGCACCCAGGACGGCGAGTCGGTCTACCGCCGGTGCAGCCGCGGGCACCACCACCACCTCGTCTGCCGCTCCTGCGGACGCACCGTGGAGGTCGAGGGCCCGGCGGTGGAGCGCTGGGCGAACCGGATCGCCGCCGAACACGGCTTCGGCGACGTCTCGCACGAACTGGAGATCTTCGGTACGTGCGCGCAGTGCGCGAACGCGGCCGACTGACCCCGGCCCGATCGGCTACCAGGCGCCGCCCCCGGTCGTACCGGCCGTGCCACCCCACGTCCCGCCCTCGGCGCACGTGCCGGTGGGCCGCACCGTGGCCGAGCCGACCCGATTCGGCTTCAGCACGTTGAGCTGTCCGGCCGCGATCGAACCGCCGGAGAGGAACTCCGAGTAGGCGAACGTCTTGGTGATCGACTTCTTCCCCGCGGGCACCTCGATCTCCTCCTGCTTCATGCTGCCGGAGGATCCGCCGTAGGAGACGGTGATCCGGCCGCCCTTGTGCCCGTCGGCGAAGGTGATCGTGCCGATGAAGGTCTCCATGAACGCGGTCCTGCACCGAACGCCGGCGAGCGTGCCGGGCGTGACGGTCAGGAACACGCCCTTGACCTCGAGTTCGCCGTCGCCGGCCGGGCCGTCCCGGTCCGCGCTCTTCGGCGCCTCGGTGCTCGCCTCACCCTTGCGGTCGGCGTCCGCTCCCTTGTCCTTTTGGCACGCGGTCACACCCGATCCGAGTACGCCCACGACGACCGCCGCGACGACGGCACGGCGCATTCCCCATCCCATGCTGATTCCCCCCGAGAGACCGGCGGATCGTCCTCCCCAGGCGATCCGTCCGCGAACCCACGGTAGGAGAAGGGACGTCGCGCCACCGCCGCGCTCGCAGGACGCGAACGCGGCGGTGACCGGACGGTGACATCGTCACGGCGTGCCTATTCGTACGGCTCGCGCGGGGCCTGGATCGGGGTGACCTCGGTGGCGGTCAGGGCCGGCATCGCGTCGTCCGCCTGGGTCTGGCCGTTGGGCAACCAGCGGCCGGTGACCGTCACCCACGAGTCGGTCGGGGGCGCCGCGATGCCGTGGACCTCGATCTTGCGAGCGAAGGCGTCGGCGGCACAACAACTGATCACCATCCGGGTGATGTACCACGTGCCCGGCGTCTTGCCGGGCGTGACGAAGCCGGTGAGCCGGACGTTGCGGTCCTTGAGCGGCGCGGAGGTGTCCCAGACCGATCGGATCAGGAAGTCCGCCAGGCTCATCGGCAGCGGGTCGCCCGCCGGCAGCGGGGGAAAGCCCGCGTCGTTCGAGGCCGCGGCCGGCTTGGCCACCACGTTGTCCGAGCGCGCGGCGGTGTACGAGCCGAGCGCGGGCGGCGCGATCAGGAACAGCGCGAGCACCGGCAGGCACAGCAGCCAGGCCGCCCGCGGGCCGGCCGAGTGGTCGTGGCCGCCCGCCTCCGCCGGCTCCCCGGCGTCCTCGGCCGGGTGTGCGTGCGCGGGCTCCGCCGCCGGCTCCGGCGCCCGGCGCTGTATCCCGTCCCGCACCGCCGAGATCAGGCCGACCGCGAGCAGGATCGCGCCCGCCGCGAGCAGCGCGGGACGCAGGCCGTCCTTGACGTAGCGCAGGTACATGTCGGTCACCGAGATCCGCAGCAGCGCGCCGCCGATCAGGATCAACAGCACCGCCTGGACGTCCCGCCTCACAACAACCACCATCCGACGACGTAGCTTGCGACGATCGCGACCACGAACGTCGCCGAGGAGAACCGGGCCGCGAAGCCGCGCCCGAAGGTGCCCGACTGGAGCGCGATCAGCTTCACGTCCACCATCGGGCCGACCACCATGAAGGCCAGTTTCGCGGTCGGCGAGAAGCCGATCAGGCTCGCCGCCACGAACGCGTCCGCCTCCGAGCAGACCGCGAGCACCACGGCGAGGAAGGCCAGTGCGAGCACCGCGAACCACGGCGAGTCGGAGACCGCGTCGATCACGTGCTTGGGCACCGTGACGTTCAGCGTCGCGGCGGTCAGCGCGCCGATCACCAGGAAGCCGCCCGCGTGCAGGAAGTCGTGCTGGAGCGCGAGCCGGAAGTTCTCCCACTTGCCGCTGCCGCCGTGATCGTGCGGACGGCGCGTCGCCTTGATCCACTCGGGCCGGCCGAACCGGGCCCACAACCAGCCCATCAGCACCGCCGTGCCGAGCGAGGCGAGGAACCGGGCGAGCACCATCTCGGGCTGCTTGGGGAAGGCGACCGCGGTCGCGGTCAGCACGATCGGGTTGATCGCGGGCGAGGACAACAGGAACGCCAGCGCCGCGGCGGGCGCGACCCCGCGCGCCATCAACCCACTGGCCACCGGCACCGACGCGCACTCGCAGCCCGGCAGGATCGCCCCGGCCGCACCCGCGACCGGAACCGCCAGCGACTGCCGCTTGGGCAACACCTTGGTGAACACCGACGGCGGCACGAACGCGGTGATCGCGGCCGACAACAGCGTGCCGAGCACCAGGAACGGCAGCGCCTGGACGGAGATCGCGACGAACACGGTGGCCCAGGTCTGCACCGAGCGCGCGCCGAGCCGATCCACGATCCACGGCTGCGCGAACAGCAGCACGACCAACGCCAGGACGAAGAACTCGAGTTGGCCCGGCCGCCAGCGCTCGGCGGGCGGGCCGACGGGCGACCCCGGTCCGGCGGTCGCGGGCGACGACTCGGCGCCACGGGGCGGCGGTGGCGCCGGCCGTGTGGCGGTGGCGGGGCGCGACGGCGCGCTCTTTTCGAACATGATGGTCATGTTCGCATTGATCGCGGGGCCGCCGCTCGACGCGCACCGCGCTTTGCGAACCTTTCACCCGCGGGTTCGCATCCGCCGGTTCCCGCCCGACGGTTCCCTGGCCATCGCGGCCGACGGTCGACCGGCGGCCACGCGCGGGCGATCAGGCTCCGGAGGCCGCCGTGGAGCCCGAGGACACCGGCTGCGGCGCGGTGACCGCGTTCGGCAGCGCACCGCCGTAGCGGCGATCGCGCGACGCGTACGTCTGGCACGCCTGCCACATGTGCCGCCGGTCGAAGTCCGGCCACAACACGTCGAGGAAGACCATCTCGGCGTAGGCGGACTGCCACAGCAGGAAGTTGGAGGTGCGCTGTTCACCGGAGGACCTGATGAACAGGTCGACGTCGGGCATGTCCGGCTCGTCGAGGTACTTGGCGAACAACTTCTCGTCGACCTTCTTCGGGTCGAGCCGGCCCGCCTTGACGTCCTCGGCGATCAGCGCCGCCGCGTCCGCGATCTCGGCCCGGCCGCCGTAGTTGATGCACATCGCCAGCGTGAGGTTGGTGTTGTTCTTGGTCCGCTCCTCGGCGATCTCCAACTCCTTGATCACGCTCGCCCACAGCCGGGGCCGCCGGCCGCACCAGCGGATCCGCACCCCGAGTTCGTCCATCTCGTCGATCCGCCGGTGGATCGTGTCGATGTTGAAGCCCATCAGGAAGCGCACCTCCTCGGGCGAGCGCTTCCAGTTCTCGGTGGAGAACGCGTACGCGGAGACGTACTTGACGCCGATCTGGGCCGCGCCCTCGACCACGTCGAACAGCGACGCCTCACCCGCGGTGTGTCCGTCGGTACGGGCCAGACCGCGCTCCTTGGCCCAGCGGCCGTTGCCGTCCATCACCAGCGCCACGTGCCGGGGCACCAGGTCGGCCGGGATCTCCGGCGGCAGCGCGCCCTCGGCGTGCGGCTTCGGGTCGCGGTAGTGCCGCTGCTCCCGAGCGGCCCGGGCGGGCGCCGACTCGGCCCGCCGGCGGCGGGGGAACAGGCCGAAGCGGCCACGCGACTGACTCACGATCTCTCCACCAATCTCAACGAGCGGATGCCCCGCTCCAGGTGCCATTGCAGATACGCGGCCACCAGGCCGCTGCCCTCGCGCCGGTGCCGCGGCTCGCTCGCGTCGGCTCGGCCCCAGTCGCCGGTCAACAGCGCACCGAGCAGGGAAAGGGTCTCGGGTGAGGGTACGACGGATCCGGCGGGACGACAGTCCCCGCAGACCGTCCCGCCGCCCTGGACGGAGAAGAACCGGTTCGGTCCGTCCAGGCCGCAACGCGCGCAGTCGGCGAAGCTCGGCGCGTAGCCCGCCACCGCGAGCGAGCGCAGCAGGAACGCGTCCAGCACCAGGCCGGGCTCGTGGGCGCCCCCCGCGAGCGTGCGCAGGGCACCGATCAACAGCAGGTACTGCTGGAGCGCCGGTTGGCCGCGCTCGTGGTCGGTGAGCCGCTCGGCGGTCTCCAGGATCGCCGTGCCGGACGTGTACGCGGCGTAGTTCGACGCGAGTCGGCCGCCGTACGCGCCCAGGGTCTCGGCCTGCGTGATGATCGGCAGGCCGCGCCCGGGGAAGTCGCTGCCCCGGGTGAAGAACTGGACGTCGACGTGCGCGAACGGCTCGACCCGGGCGCCGAACTTCGACTTCGTCTTGCGCACCCCGCGCGCGACCGCGCGCACTATCCCGTGGTCGCGGGTCAGGAGGGTGATGATGCGGTCGGCCTCACCCAACTTCTGGGCGCGCAGGACGACACCCTCGTCACGGAGGAGGCTCATGCTCCCATTGTGCCGCGCCCGGCCGACGCGCCGCGTGGCCCGCCGCGGTTCACGGGCCCGCGAGCACGTGGTCGACCCGAGCCCGGCCGAGCCCGAGCCGGTCGCCCGCGTGGTACAGGATCACCCGGTGTGCCGGGTCGTACGCCCCGCAGGCCAGCGCGACCCGGGCCGCGACGCCGACCAGGTGCTCGCGCCCGGCGACCGCGAGGTGCGGGGCGATCTCGGCGAGCGCCCACGCGGTGTCCTGCGCCAGGTGCGCCCCCACGTCGACGGCGAGCGCGCACGCGTCGTAGCTCGGCATGCCCGCGGCCCGGACCGCCTCGACCGCCGCCGCGCGCACCGCGTCCGCCGCGTGCGGCTCGTCGTCCACGGCCGCGACGACGGCCACCACGAGCGCGCGCACCGCCTCGCGCAGCATCAGGGTGAGCGCTCGGGCGGTCGGCGTCTCCAGTACCGAGACCTCGTGCCGGGTGCAGCACACCGCGCACTCGATCCCCGATCCGGCCCGCCCGAGCGGGATCAGCGCCACACCGAACAGCACGAGCCGGCGCCGGCCCCCGCCCTTGCGGAAGCGTCGATCGCCTCCGCACGCCGGACAGTGGAACTCGCCGTCCCCGATCGCCGATCGGATGGTCCGGATGCCCACGACGAAAAACATGGTGCAGCCCCCTGCGTCCCGCCGGCGGAAAGCGATATTTCCGCCTGCTCCGATGCTGCCACGGATTTCACGAAGCGTCATCGAAAGCGGACAGATGGTTACTTTTGTTCACGCGGGGCAGGGCGATACGGGCCGTCGACGGGCGGGGCGGACCGCCCGCACCACGTGACGCCGGCGTCGGCACCATCGGGAACGTCGGGGGACAAGAAACGGCGGCCCCCGGTCGAACCGGGGGCCGCCGTCGGTCACTCCGTCGTGATCAGCCGCGCGCGGCGCGGTTGACCGCGCTCACGATCGCCTTGAGCGACGCGCGCACGATGTTCTCGTCCACGCCCACACCCCACAGCACCCGGCCGTCGACCGCGCACTCGACGTAGGCCGCGGCGCGCGCGTCCTCGCCGCCGCTCATCGCGTGCTCGCTGTAGTCCAGCACCCGGGCGTCGAAGCCCAGGTCGCCCAGGGCCCGGACGAACGCGTCGATCGGGCCGTTGCCGATCGCCTCCAGCGTCTGCACCTCGCCGTCCACGCTCATCTCGACGGTCAGCACGTCCTTGCCGTCCGTACCGGAGAGCGTGCGGTGGCCGCGCAGTTCCAGCCGACCCCACGGGGCGTCCGGGGTGGGCAGGTACTCGTCCCGGAAGGTGGCCCAGATCTGTGCCGGCGTCACCTCGCCGCCCTCGGCGTCGGTCTTGGTCTGGATGATCCGGGAGAACTCGATCTGCGCGCGCCGCGGCAGGTCCATCTTGTGGTCGGCCTTGAGCACGTACGCGACGCCGCCCTTGCCGGACTGGCTGTTGACCCGGATCACCGCTTCGTAGGTGCGGCCCACGTCCTTGGGGTCGATCGGCAGGTACGGCACCGCCCAGTCCAGTTCCTCGACCGGCTTGCCCGCCTGCGCCGCGTCCCGCTCCAGCGCCTCCAGGCCCTTCTTGATCGCGTCCTGGTGCGAGCCGGAGAACGCGGTGTAGACCAGGTCGCCCGCGTACGGGTGGCGCGGGTGCACCGGCAGTTGCGTGCAGTACTCGACGGTGCGCCGGATCTCGTCGATCTCGGAGAAGTCGATCATCGGGTCCACGCCCTGGCTGAACAGGTTCATCCCCAGCGTGACCAGGTCCACGTTGCCGGTCCGCTCGCCGTGCCCGAACAGGCAGCCCTCGACCCGGTCGGCGCCGGCCATCACGGCCAGCTCGGTCGCCGCCACCGCCGCGCCCCGGTCGTTGTGCGGGTGCACGGACAGCGCGATGAACTCGCGGCGGGTGAGGTTGCGGCTCATCCACTCGATCTGGTCCGCGTACACGTTCGGCGTCGAACGCTCGATCGTCGCGGGCAGGTTCAGCACGATCTCGCGGCCCGCCTCGGGCTGCCACACGTCCATCACCGCCTCACAGACCTCCAGCGCGAAGTCCGCCTCGGTGTCGATGAAGATCTCCGGCGAGTACTCGTAGCCGAACGCGGTCTCCTCGCCCAGGTGCTTGTCCGCGAAGCGCATCACGTGCTCGGTGCCGGACACCGCGATCGCCCGGCACTGCTCGCGATCGACGTTGAAGACGACCCGGCGGAAGGTCGGCGCGGTCGCGTTGTACAGGTGCACCGTGGCCTTGGGCGCGCCGATCAGCGACTCGACGGTGCGCTCGATCAGTTCCTCGCGGGCCTGGGTCAGCACCGAGATGGTGACGTCCTCCGGTACCGCGCCCTCTTCGATGATCGAGCGGATGAAGTCGAAGTCGGTCTGCGACGCGGCCGGGAAGCCGACCTCGATCTCCTTGTATCCCATCCGCACCAGCAGGTCGAACATGGTCCGCTTGCGGGTCGGGCTCATCGGGTCGATCAGCGCCTGGTTGCCGTCCCGCAGGTCGGTGGACAGCCAGCGCGGTGCGACCGTGATCGTCTTCGACGGCCAGGTGCGGTCCGGCAGGTCGACGCCCTGGAACGGCTTGTACTTGTGGATCGGCATCCCGGACGGCTGCTGCGTCACGGACGAGGCGGTGATCGGCGTGACGCGATTCACGGAAGGCATGCGGCTGGTCTCCTGTGTATGCGAGGAACGGGCTGCAACGGCAGGTAGGCCGGCGACGGGAGGAATCGACATCCCGGAGGCTCCGACGTGCGGACATGCCTCTATCCCCGCGACGGGGGAGCCGGTCTGACCTCTGTCAGAGGGATGAGCCCCCGGCGCGGCGGCTAAGGAGAAGCAGCCACTGACGCATGATTTTGCAACCATACCCGACCGGTCGCAGCGGTCGGGCCGGCATCCGGCATACGAACACATGCGATCTTTTCGGCCCCGACCCTCCCCCGAAGGCCGGGTTCCTCCTACGCTGCCTGACCATGAGCTACGACAACCAGGGCCCATACGGACCACAGCCGGGTCAGGGCCAGCCCGGCGGATACCCCCAGCAGGGCGGCCCGGGCTACGGACAACAACCTCAGCAGGGCGGATACGGGCAGCAGCCCCCGCCGCCGCAGTACGGGCAGCAGCCCCCGCAGTACGGCCAGCAGCCGCCGCCCGGGTACGGACAGCAGCAGCAGCCGTACGGCCAGCAGCAGGGCTACGGGCAGCAGCCCGGTGGGTATCCGCCGCCCACGCCGAGCGGAGGCGGCATGGGCGGCGGCGGGCTCGCGCCGTTCGCGCCGGCCGCGATCGCCGGCGTGATCGCGTCGGTGATCGTGGCGATCGGCTCGTGCCTGGCCTGGATCGGCGCCGACGGCAAGGGCGACCCGATCAAGGGCCTCGAAGGCGACGGCAAGTGGACGCTGGCCGCGGGCCTGATCGCCGTGGTGCTCTTCGGCGTCGGCGTCGCGATGCGCAAGGCCCAGGTCGCCGCGGGCGCGGGAGTCGCGGGCATCGTGGCGCTCGGCTTCGCGATCTGGAACATCGCCGACAAGACCCGGCTGCCGATCCAGGAGGCTGACCTCTCCGGCGCCCAGGCCGATCGGGCCAAGAAGATCCTGGAGAACGTGGACCTCACGGCCGAATTCGGCCTCTGGATGGTCCTGGTCGGCGCCGTCGTCGCGGTCGGCGCCGCCGTGTTCATCCTGATGTCCGCGAACCGTAACCAGAGCGGCCCCTACGGCCGCTGACCCACCCGTTCGATCTCAGAATCCGAGCTTGCGGAGCTGCTTGGGGTCGCGCTGCCAGTCCTTGGCCACCTTCACGTGAAGGTCCAGGTAGACGGGCGTCCCAAGCAGCGCCTCGATCTGCTTGCGGGCCCGCGTGCCCACGTCCTTCAGCCGTGAACCCTTGTGCCCGATGACGATCGCCTTCTGGCTCGGTCGTTCGACGTAGAGGTTCGCGTGCACGTCGAGCAGCGGCTTGTCCGCGGGGCGGTCCTCGCGCGGGATCATCTCCTCGATGACCACCGCGAGGGAGTGCGGGAGTTCGTCCCGGACGCCTTCCAGGGCCGCCTCGCGGATCAACTCGGCCGCCATCACCATCTCCGGCTCGTCGGTGAGCTCGCCGTCCGGGTACAGCGGCGGGCCCGCCGGCAGCAGCGGCATCAGCAGGTCGGCGACCAGGGTCACCTGGCTGTCGCCGACGGCGGAGACCGGGATGATCTCGGCCCACTCGATGCCGACGTCCTCGCCCATCTTCTGCACCGCGAGCAACTGCTGGACCAGCGTCTGCTGGTCCACCAGGTCGGTCTTGGTCACGATCGCGACCTTGGGCGTGCGCTTGGCCTCGGCCAGCTCGGCCGCGATGAACTTGTCACCGGGCCCCACCTTCTGGTCGGCCGGGATACAGAAGCCGATCACGTCGACCTCCGCCCACGTGGCCCGGACCAGGTCGTTCAGCCGCTGGCCGAGCAGCGTGCGCGGCTTGTGCAGGCCGGGGGTGTCCACCAGGACGAGTTGGCCGTCGGGACGGTGCACGATGCCGCGCACCGTGTGGCGGGTGGTCTGGGGGCGGCCCGACGTGATCGCCACCTTCGTGCCCACCAGCGCGTTCGTCAGGGTGGACTTGCCGGCGTTGGGGCGGCCCACGAAACACGCGAAGCCCGAGCGGTGGACGGGCGCGGAGGGGTTAGGGCGATCACTCATGCGTGACATTGTCGCTCAAGATGCGAGCGTTCCTTGCGCCGCGGGTGCGCCGGCCGCCCCGGAGCCGACCCCGGACGGGCGCCGGCCGACCCCGGACGGTCCCAAGCGAACCTCAGACGGTCACGATCGCGCGCACGACCGCGTCCGGGCCGGCCGACAGGATCGGCGTACCGGCGCCGCCCAGATCGCGCACGGCGTCCCGGTCGGCCTCGGGGACCGTCTCGGCCTCCCCGACGATCGCCGCCGCCTCCAGACCACGCGCTCCCCCCGCGACCGCCATCGCGACGGCCGTGCGCAGCGCGGACAGCTCCAACGACGGCAGCGCGACCGTGGACGCCGTATAGGTGCGTCCGGTCTCGTCGCGCACGGCGGCGCCCTCGCTCGCCCCGTTGCGGGCCCGGGTGGCCCGGGCCAGGGTGACGATCTTGGCGTCCTCGGGGTCGACGGTGAACTCGGGCGTCTCGGCGCTCACGGGGGCCTCCTGCTCGGCGCGGTACGGGTGCCGGCACACCCTAGCCTGCGTCCCGCTCGACCCGGCTCACCACGATCGTGCCGACCCGGTTGCGCCGGCCCGACGGGCTCTCCGCGATCAGCCGCAGACCCTCGACCACGGCCGCGGCGCCCGGGATCGGCACCCGGCCGAGCGCCTTGGCGAGCAGTCCGCCGACCGTCTCCACGTCCTCGTCGTCGAGTTCGAGGCCGAAGAGTTCGCCCAGCTCGTCCACGGGCAGCCGGGCGGTGACCCGGAAGGCGCCGTCCGGGAGTTGCTCGACCGGCGCGCTCTCGGTGTCGTACTCGTCGGTGATCTCGCCGACGATCTCCTCCAGGATGTCCTCGATGGTGACCAGCCCGGCGGTGCCGCCGTACTCGTCCACCACCACGACCATGTGCGTGCGGTCGGCCTGCATCTCGCGCAGCAGGTCGTCGGCCGGCTTGCTGTCCGGCACGAAGGTCGCCGGGCGCATGATCGAGTCGACGTCCTCCTTGGCCCAGCCGGGATCGCCCATCGTGCTGCGCCGGGCCAGGTCCTTGAGGAAGACGATGCCCACCACGTCGTCCTCGTTCTCGCCGATCACCGGGATCCGCGAGTAGCCGCTGCGCAGCGCCAGCGACATCGCCTGGCGCAGCGTCTTGTGCCGCTCGATGAAGACCATGTCCGGGCGGGGCACCATCACCTCGCGCACGATGGTGTCGCCCAGTTGCAGCACCGAGTGCAACATCTCGCGCTCGTCGTCCTCGATCAGCGAGTCCTTCTCGGCCAGGTCCACGAACGCGCGCAGTTCGGCCTCGGACGCGAACGGGCCCTCGCGAAAGCCCTTGCCGGGGGTGAGCGCGTTGCCCAGCAGGATCAGCAGTTTGGGCAGCGGGCCGAGCACGCGGGCGAGCCCGAAGAGCACGGGGGCGCCCATCGTGGCCACGGTGACCGGGTGTTGCCGGCCCACGGTGCGCGGGGACACGCCGACCGCGACGTAGGACACCACGACCATGATCCCGATCGTGACCAGCACCGCCTGCCAGGTCTCGGCGAAGTCGTCCATGCACACGACGGTGACCAGGACGGCCGCGGACAGCTCGCACGCGACCCGCACCAGCAGGGCCAGGTTGAGATAGCGGGCGGGGTCCTGAACCACCGTCAGGAGGCGTTTGGCGCCCCGGCGTTCCGCGCGGACCAGTTCCTCGGCGCGGACCCGCGAGATGCGCGATAGGGCGGTCTCCAGGCACGCGAAGAGACCGGCCACGACCACCAGGACGACCGCGCCGCCCACGAGTTGCAGCACGCTGTCAGCGGGCACTGCCGCCCCCGGTTCGATGCCGGCCGGGGGCGGATGTATCCGCCGGCGGGGTCATCCGCGGTCTCCCGCGGCGCGACGGGCCTCCCGCCAGGATTCGAGCAGTTCCTTCTGCAGCGCGAACATCTCGCGCTCCTCGTCCGGTTCCGCGTGGTCGTAGCCCAGCAGGTGCAGCACGCCGTGCACGGTGAGCAGGTGCAGTTCGTCGTCCATGGAGTGGCCGGCCGCCGCGCCCTGGCGCTGCGCGACGGTCGGGCACAGCACGACGTCGCCGAGGAGTCCCTGCGGGGGATCCTCGTCGGCCTTGCCGGGACGCAGCTCGTCCATCGGGAAGGACATCACGTCGGTCGGACCGGGCAGGTCCATCCACTGGATGTGCAGTTGTTCCATCGCGGGTTCGTCCACGATGACCACGGACAGTTCCGCCAGTGGATGGATGCGCATACGGTCCAGCGTCCACCGGGCGACGTCCACGATCGCGTGTTCGTCCACCCCCGTGCCGGACTCGTTGGCGATGTCGATGGACATGGCCTTCAGTTCACTTCCCGTTCCACTGTTTGCATGTTCACTGTGTGCTTGCCCCGACCGTTCTTGTCCACCGGCCGCCGGCCGCGCGACCCGGGCACGTCCCCGTTGCCGCTCGCGTGGCCGTTGGCCTCGACCTGGATGTCGTAGCGCGCGTACGCGTCCACGATCCGGCCGACCAGCTTGTGGCGGACCACATCCTCGCTGGTGAGGTGGCAGAACGCGATGTCGTCCACGCCCCGCAGGATCTCCTGCACCACGCGCAGCCCCGACTGGGTGCCACCGGGCAGGTCGACCTGCGTGGTGTCCCCGGTGACCACGATCCGCGACCCGAACCCGAGCCGGGTCAGGAACATCTTCATCTGCTCGGCCGAGGTGTTCTGCGCCTCGTCCAGGATGATGAACGCGTCGTTGAGCGTGCGACCGCGCATGTACGCGAGGGGGGCGACCTCGATGGTGCCGGCGGCCATCAGGCGCGGGATCGAGTCGGGGTCGATCATGTCGTGCAGCGCGTCGTAGAGCGGGCGCAGGTACGGGTCGATCTTCTCGTAGAGCGTGCCGGGCAGGAAGCCGAGCCGCTCGCCCGCCTCGACCGCGGGGCGGGTCAGGATGATCCGGGTGACCTGCTTGGACTGCAGGGCCTGGACCGCCTTGGCCATCGCCAGGTAGGTCTTGCCGGTGCCCGCCGGGCCGAGGCCGAACACGATGGTGTGTTCGTCGATCGCGTCCACATAGCTCTTCTGGTTGAGCGTCTTGGGGCGGATCGTGCGGCCTCGGTTGGACAGGATGTTGAGGGTCATCACCTCGGCGGGACCGTGTCCGTCGTTCGAGCGCACCATCGCCACCGAGCGCTCGACCGCCTCCTCGTTGAGCGGCTGGCCGGTGCGCACGATGACCAGGAGCTCGTCGAAGAGCCGGCGGACCAGGGCCACGTCGGCCTCGGTGCCGGAGACGGTGACCTCGTTGCCTCGGACGTGGATGTCGGCCTCGGGGAACCCCTGCTCGACCACTCGCAGGAACGAGTCGCCGGAACCGAGGAGCGCCACCATGGGGTGCTTGGCGGGGATCGTGATCTTCGCCTGGGCCTGCGCGGTCGGAGTTTCGCGCGTGGTCTCTCGCGCGGTGTTCTCGGAGCTCGCGCCTCGCGCGTTCGTCGTGGGAGCCATGGGCGGCCTTGGCGGCCTGATCACGCCTCATTTCCGTGCTCGGGAAGCGGTTCGATGTTGCTCAATGGTAACTCTCCGGGCGCGGCGGACCCGGGGATTATTCCGGCACCGGGCGCCGCCCGGGGACCTCGATCCGGTCCAGGTCGTGCGCCGCGATCGTGTCCGGGAACACCTCGCGGGCCTGCTCCAGGAGCGGTCCCACGTCGGTGTAGCGCTGGGAGAAGTGGGTCAGCACCAGCCGGCGGGCGCCCGCCTCGGCGGCGATCCCCGCCGCGTCGCGCGCGGTGAGGTGGCCGACCTCGCGCGCGAGGTCGGCGTCGGCGTCGGCGAACGTGGACTCGCACACGAGCAGGTCCACGTCGCGCGCGAGCTCGACCGCGGCCGGGCACAGCCGGGTGTCCATCACGAAGGCGAACTTCTGCCCGGGCCGGGGCGCGCTCACCTGCTCCAGGGTCACCGCGCCGACCCGGCCCTCGCGCTGGATCCGGCCCACGTCCGGGCCGGATATGCCCAGTGCGGCGAGCCGCTCGGGCAACATCCGGCGGCCGTCCGGCTCGACCACGCGGTAGCCGTACGACTCGACCGGGTGCGACAGCCGGCGCGCGTGCAGGGTGAAGGGCCCGGCGGGGAGTTCGACGTGCTCACCCGCCAGGGGGTGTTCGATCAGCACGGCGGTCTCGTGAAACGCGGTCGCGTGGCGCAGGCGGTCGAACCACTGCTGCCCACTGGCCGGGTAGTGCGCGGTCACCGGATGGGGCACGCGGTCCAGCGACATGCGCTGGATCACGCCGGGGAGGCCGAGGCAGTGGTCACCGTGGAAGTGCGTGACGCAGATCCGGGTGATGTCGTGCGCGGCCACCCCGGCGTGCGACATCTGCCGCTGGGTGCCCTCGCCGGGGTCGAACAGCAGCCCCTCACCGTCCCAGCGCAGCAGGTAGCCGTTGTGGTTGCGCTGCCGCGTCGGGGCCTGGCTCGCGGTGCCGAGGACGACGAATTCCCTGGTGGACACGTTCGACTAGCCGGGAGGCCAGCTCAGCCCGCGGCCGCCGAGCAGGTGCGCGTGCACGTGGAACACGGTCTGCCCGGCACCGGCGCCGGTGTTGAAGACGATCCGGTAGCCGGAATCGGCGATGTCCTCGGCGGCGGCGACGACCGCCGCCTCGGCGAACAGCACGCCCGCCAGCTCGGGGGCCCGGGCGCCCAGTTCGCCCGCGTTGGCGTAGTGCGCGCGCGGGATGACCAGGACGTGCGTGGGCGCCTGCGGGTTGATGTCCCGGAACGCCACCACGTCCTTGGTCTCGTGGACGATCGTGGCCGGGACGTCGCCGGCGAGGATCTTGCAGAACAGGCAGTCGGCCTGGGGTTCCCCCGCAGCCATGGGTGCCTCCATCGGGTCCGAGTCGATCACGGGCGGTCGCCCCCGATCGTAGTCACGTGCCGCGCCCGGCGCTTCAGGCCCAGCGGCCGGAGCGGGCCAGCAGGACGGACGCGGCCGAGACGCCGGCCGTGGAGGTGCGCAGTACGGTCGGGCCGAGTCGGTAGGCGGTCGCGCCGGCGGTGGCGAACTCGGCCAGTTCCTCCGGGGACACCCCGCCCTCGGGGCCGACCACCAGGACCAGATCGCCCCGGGTCGGCGTCGCGGCGGTCGCGAGCGGTTCGGTCGCCGCCTCGTGCAGGACGCCCGCGAACGCGGCGGCGCCGAGCAGGGCGGTGACCCGGCGCGTGCTCATCTGCTCGGTCACCTCGGGCAGGTGCGGCCGGCGGGCCTGCTTGCCCGCCTCGCGGGCGGTCGAGCGCCACTTGGCCAGGGCCTTCGCCCCGCGCTCGCCCTTCCACTGGGTGATGCAGCGCGAGGCGGCCCACGGCACGATCACGTCGACGCCGACCTCGGTCATCGTCTCCACCGCGAGTTCGCCGCGGTCGCCCTTGGGCAGCGCCTGGACCACCACGATCCGGGGCGTGGGGGCGGGTTCCTCGGTGCGCGAGTCGACGTCGACGTACAGCGTGTCCTTGCCCTCGGTACGGTTGACCGTGCCGTACACGGCCAGTCCGGCGCCGTCGGCCAGGACGACCGGCTCGCCGGCGACGAGCCGGCGCACCGTGACGGCGTGCCGGCCCTCGGCTCCGTCGAGGACGACCTGCCGGCCGTGCCGGATGGCGTCGCCGGGGGCGAGGAAGACGGGGGCGCTCAAGCGCGTGCCTTTCGGGCTGCGGCCATCTCGTCGACGAGCCGGCTGATCACCTCGGCAGCCGGCTCCTCGCGGGCGAGGCGCCAGCCCTGACCGGCCCACAGGGCCAGGCCGTCGGCCTCGCCCCGGGCGGCGGCGGCCTTGCGGATCGGCGAGACCAGGTGGTGGACGAAGGGGTAGACCCCGGGGGCCTCGGCCTCGTGGCGGGCCACGAAGCCGTTGCGCAGTCCCCTGGCCCAGCGGCCGGAGAACGCGCGGGTGAGCACGCTGCGGTCGAACGCCGGGTCGGCGAGCGCGGCCTTGTGCGCGGCGGACGCGCTGCCCTCCGGGCAGCGCAGGAAGGCGGTGCCCAGTTGGGCCGCGCTCGCGCCGGCGAGCCGCACCGCCTCGATCTGTCGGCCGGTCATCAGGCCGCCCGCGGCGATCAGCGGCAGCTCGGTCTCGGCGGCGATCAGCGTGAGCAGGGTGAGCAGGCCGTACGGGGCGGGCGCGTCGGGGTTGGCGAAGCCGCCCTGGTGGCCTCCGGCCTCGGCGCCCTGCACGCACAGCGCGTCGACCCCGGCGCCGGCTGCGGCGCGGGCCTCCTCGGGCGTGGTGACGGTGGCCACGGTCAGCGTGCCCGCGGCCCGCAGCGCGGTGATCGCGTCGGTGTCGGGCAGGCCGAAGGTGAAGCTCACGACCGGGACCGGGTGGGCGAGCAGCAGCGCGAGCTTGGCGTCCCAGTCGTCGCGTTCGCAGCCCGGGGCGGGCGTGCCGACCGTGCCGCCGTAGTGGGCGGCGGCCCGGGTGAGCGAGGCCGCGTAGCGCCGGGTCAGCTCGTCCTGGGCGCGGGTGGGCGTGGGGTGCGGCATGAACGCGTTGACCCCGAACGGCGCGTCGCCGATCAGCGTGCGCAGCTCGCCGATCTCGGCGGCCAGTTCGTCGGCCGAGCGGTACCCGGCGGCCAGGAAGCCGAGCCCGCCCGCGCGGGTGACCGCCGCCGCGAGCGCGGGTCCGGCGGCGCCGGCCATCGGCGCCTGCACGATCGGCAGTGCGGCGAGCCGGGTGGGGTCGGTATTGGTCGGCATCATGCTCCCCGTTCGCTCGGTCGGCTCGGCTCGCGTCACCCGGCCCAGCCTAGGGAGTGTCCGGCGGCGGGCGGAGCCGCCGTCCCCCCGCCGACGCGCCGCGGGTGCCGAAGTGGCCGGGAATCGGCCCGTCCGACACCCGCGACCGGGAAACCGCGCGGCGCGCCCTCGGGCGCGCCGCGCATCGTCTCAGCGTCCGTTGAACGCGTCCTTGAGCCGGGAGAACAGGCCCTGCTGGCCCGGCGTGAACTGGCCCGAGGGGCGCTCCTCGCCGCGCAGCTTGGCCAGCCGGCGCAGCAGTTCCTCCTGCTCGGGGTCGAGCTTGTTCGGCGTCTGCACCTCGACGTGCACGACCAGGTCGCCCCGGCCGCCGCCGCGCAGGTGGGTGATGCCCCGCCCGTGCAGCGGGATCGACTGGCCCGACTGGGTGCCGGGGCGGATGTCGATCTCCTCGGTGCCGTCCAGCGTCTGCAACGGCACCTTGGTGCCCAGTGACGCCGCCGTCATCGGGATGGTGACGGTGCAGTGCAGGTCGTCGCCGCGCCGCTGGAAGGTGGTGTGCGGGACCTCGACGATCTCCACGTACAGGTCGCCGGCCGGACCGCCGCCGGGGCCGACCTCGCCCTCGCCCGCGAGCTGGATCCGGGTGCCGCTGTCCACGCCCGCCGGAATCTTGACGGTGAGCGTGCGCCGCGCGCGGATCCGGCCGTCGCCCGCGCACTCGGGGCACGGGTGCGGGACCACGGTGCCGAAGCCCTGACACTGCGGACACGGCCGCGACGTCATGACCTGGCCCAGGAAGGACTTGGTGACCTGGCTGACCTCGCCGCGACCGCGACACATGTCGCAGGTCTGCGCCGTGGTGCCCGGCGCCGCGCCCTCGCCGTTGCACGTGTTGCACGTGACGGCGGTGTCCACCTGGATCTCGCGGGTGGTGCCGAACGCGGCCTCTTCGAGGGTGATCTCGATCCGGATCATCGCGTCCTGGCCGCGGCGCGTACGCGAGCGCGGACCGCGCTGGCTGGCCTGACCGAAGAACGCGTCCATGATGTCGCTGAAGCCGAAGCCGGCCTGGCCGAAGCCACCGCCCGCGCCGCCCCCGGAGGACAGCGGGTCGCCGCCGAGGTCGTACATCTGCCGCTTCTGCGGGTCCGAGAGGACCTCGTAGGCGTTGTTGATCTCCTTGAACCGGTCCTGCGTCTTCGGGTCCGGATTGACGTCCGGGTGCAGCTCCCGAGCGAGCCGGCGGAAGGCCTTCTTGATTTCCTCCGGGGTGGCGTCCCGCCGCACCCCGAGGACCTCGTAGTAATCGGTAGCCAACTCTACGACTCCGCGAGGATCTGTCCGACGTACCGTGCCACGGCGCGCACCGCTCCCATCGTTCCGGGGTAGTCCATTCGGGTCGGCCCGAGCACCCCGAGCTTCGCCAGCGTTTCCTGCCCACTGCCGTATCCGACGGCGACCACCGAGGTCGCGGCCAGTCCTTCGTGCATGTTCTCGTGTCCGATCCGCACGACCATGCCCGGGTCGGTCGCCTCGCCCAACAGGCGCAGCAGCACGACGTGTTCCTCCAGTGCCTCGAGGACCGGGCGGATCGTGTTCGGGAAGTCCATACCGAAGCGGGTCAGGTTGGCCGTCCCGGCCAGGACGACCTTCTCTTCCTTGTGTTCGACCAGGGTGTCGAGCAGCGTGGCCAGGATGCCGGCCACGATCGGCCGTTCCTCGGCGGTGAACGGCTCGGCGAGGTCCTGGACCAGCAACGGCACATCGGCGAACCGCTTGCCGGTGATCCGGCTGTTCAGTCGCGCGCGCACGTCGGCGAGCAGGTTCTCGCCGACCGGGCCGGGGGTGTCCATCACCCGTTGCTCGACGCGGCCGGTGCTGGTGATCAGCACGAGCATGACGCGCGTCGGCGCGAGGGTGAGCAGCTCGACGTGCCGGATCGTCGAGCGGGTCAGCGAGGGGTACTGCACGACGGCCACCTGATGGGTGAGCTGCGCGAGCAGCCGCACCGTCCGGCCCACCACGTCGTCCAGGTCCACCGCGCCGGCCAGGAACGTCTGGATCGCCCGGCGCTCGGCGCCCGACAGCGGCTTGACGCCCGCGAGCCGGTCGACGAACAGCCGGTAGCCCTTGTCCGTGGGCACGCGGCCGGCGCTGGTGTGGGGCTGCGTGATGTAGCCCTCCTCCTCCAGCGCGGCCATGTCGTTGCGGATGGTGGCCGGGGAGACCCCGAGGTTGTGTCGGTCCGCGAGCGCCTTGGAGCCGACCGGCTCCTGGGTCGCCACATAGTCCTGCACGATGGCGCGCAGCACGTCCTGCTTGCGATCGTCGAGCATGGTGCGCACCTCCTGACCCGTTCTTCCGCCCGTTGCCGTGTCCCGTTCGCGGCGGTTCGTCACGCTGGTTGGCACTCCGTCCCGCCGAGTGCCAGTGTACGGGTCACCCGATCCGGACCGTACCCCTGAGTCCGTGCCAAGGTTGACGCATGGTACGCGCCGAACAGCCGAAACACGCCACCTGGGAGCCGATCGGACCGGGCGTCCTGCGCCGTCGACTGCCCGGCCTCGAGCTGAATGTGGCGGTCGTCACGGGACGCGACGGGATCCTGCTCGTGGACACCGGATCGCACGACCACGAGGCCGCGAATCTGCTGGCCTCGCTGGCTCGCGAGCTGCCCGCGCACGACCTGCCCGACCGGGTGGTCGCGGTGGTGAACACGCACGGCCACTTCGACCACTGCTACGGCAACGACGAGGTGCTGCGCGCCTTCCCCGACGCCGAGGTCTGGGGCCACGCGGATCTGCCGGACTATCTGGAGCGGTACGCCGAGGCCGGTCGCGCGAGCGGCATCTCGCACGGCTTCGACCCGGACCTGATGAACGCCGCGCGGATCGTGCCGCCGACCCGGCTGGTGGCCCGCGAGCAGCCGGTGACCGTGGACCTGGGCGGACGCGAGGTGGTGTTGTACGCCCCGGGTCGCGGACACACCGACCACGACCTGGTCGTGCACGTGCCCGATTGCGGGGTGCTGATCGCCGGCGACATCGTCGAGGAGAGCGGGCCGCCGCTGTTCGGCTCGGACGCGTTCGCCGCCGAGTGGAGCGATTCGCTGGCCCGGGTGCGCGCGCTGGAGGCGCGTGTCTGGCTGCCCGGACACGGCGCGGTGGTCGACGAGGAGTTCGTGATCCGGCAGAACCGGTGGCTGGCCGACGTCGCCGCCGGGCGCGTCGTACCGGACTGACGTACCGTCACCCGGCTAGCGTCACCGTCATGCGCAGTTACGGACCCGAGTCGCTGATCCCGGGATGGAAGAAGGACAAGCCCGTCCCGGAGGTCGCGGCCGATCGCGATCTGGTGGTGGAGGAGGCGTCCACCGGCTTCTGTGGCGCGGTGGTCCGGGTGGAGAAGACCCCCGAGGGGTTCACCGTCACGCTGGAGGACCGGCACGGGCGGCTGCGGGTCTTCCCGATGGATCCGCGCGGGTTCCTGATCGACGGCGAGGTGGTCACCCTGGTCCGGCCGCGTGCGCCGGGGCCCGCGCGTACCCCCGGGCGGACCGCGTCGGGTTCGGTCGCGGTGGCGGGTGTCCGGGCCAAGGTCGCGCGGGCGGGCCGGATCTACGTGGAGGGTCGACACGACGCCGAGTTGGTCGAGCGGGTCTGGGGCGACGACCTGCGGATCGAGGGCGTGGTCGTGGAATACCTCGAAGGCGTCGACGATCTCCCGGCGCTGGTACGCGAGTTCGGGCCGGGTCCGGATCGGCGGCTGGGCGTGCTGGTGGACCACCTGGTGCCGGGCTCGAAGGAGAGCCGGATCGCCGCGCGGGTGACCGGCGACCACGTGCTCGTGGTGGGACACCCCTATATCGACGTGTGGCAGGCGGTCCGACCGGCGTCGGTGGGCATCGCGGCGTGGCCGGACGTACCGCGCGGAGTCCCGTGGAAGGAAGGGGTCTGCGCGGCGCTCGGCTGGCCGGTCGACCCGCCGCGGGCGTGGCGTCGGATCCTCGCGGCGGTGGATTCCTACCGCGACCTGGAGCCGGCGCTGCTGGGACGGGTGGAGGAGCTGATCGACTTCGTGACGGCGCCGACCGAGGTGTGAGCGGGTCGACGCCCTAGCGTTCTCGGATGCGACAGGAACAGGTCACGCTCGTGCTGCCGGGCTCGGCCGGCCCCAAGTATCGAATGTTCGCCGTGCACGGCACCGAGTTCGTCCGGTCCGCCTGGTCGGGCAGCGGGCCGCCCCGTAGCACCCGCCGGGAGTTCACCGATGCCGGCGCGGCGGTGCTCGCGCTGCGGCGGGAGGCGGACAAGGCGATGCGAGCCGGCTTCGTCCGGCTGGGCGGGGCCGAGGACGAGGTGGTGTTGGAGTTCCTGCCGCCCGGCAAGACCTCGTCGCGGGGGCTGGACCTGCATCCGGACGGGCACACCGTGGTGGTCGGCTACGTCGGCGCGATCCGGCTGGTGGACGTGGCCACCGGGGAGCGCCGCACGGTGCACGCCGTGCCGGCGGAGGAGCGGCTGACCGACATCGGCAGCGTGTTGTTCGACGCCGGCGGAACGGCCGTGGTCTACACGATCGGCGGCGCGACCCGCCGGTTCGACCTCGACACCGGGCGCGAGGAACAACTGGCCTGCTACCGGCAGTTCGAGGACGCGCTGTTCAATCCGTACGTGGTGCAGCCCTCCTGGGACGCGGCCCGCGAGCGGCTCGTGGTCTTCGACGCGGGCGACCTGGTGCGGGTGCTGGACGGCGCGGGCACGCCGGTGTGCGAGGTGTCGACGGCGTCGCCGACCACCGAGTGCCGCGGCGCGGCGCTGTCCGCGTCGGGCCGGCTGTTGGCGGTGTGGCGGGTGAGTCGCGGGGTGGTCTACGGGCATCGGGACGCGACGGATGATCCGACCAACGAGGTCGAGGTGTGGGACGTGGCGGCCGGCCGGTTGGCCGCGCGGGTGCCGCTCGCGTGGGAGATCGGCGAACTGGGCTTCGACCCGAGCGAGACGCTGCTCGTGGTCAACCGGGGCCGGGTGCACGGACCGTTCGCGATCTCGATCGCAACGGGCGAGCCGGCCTGGCAGTTCGAGAATCCGCACCACCCGAACGGTTGGGGCACCTGTTACGCGTGGGCCTACTCCCCCGACGGCCGTCGGCTCGCGGTGGGCGGCCATCGCACGAGCGCCCTGCACGTCTACGACGCGGATCTGCGCCAGGCCGACGCGCGGGCCCTGCCCGGCCACGACGACCAACGCGTGCGCCGCCTCGTCTTCTCCGCCGACGGCACCCTCCTGGCCACGAGCGGCGACTTCGGCCGGGTGTTCGTACGGCGGGTGTAAGGCACCCGCCGTACGAACCTGCCTGCGTTTCACGCGTAGTTCGAGGTATCCAACGTCATCGAGAATGGGACGGGCAGTTCGATCTCCTTACCGAATGGTCCGGTTTGGAGCAACGTGTAGTCGTCGCCTTCGAGTTCGGAGAACAGCGTCACTTTGCCCCGCTCTCGATCCACGAGCAGGTACAACGGGATCCCACTACGTGCGTAGCTGCGGCGTTTGGCCTCTCGGTCGATCTCGGCTCGTTGTGACGTGACCTCCACGACCAGGGCTACACCGGTGCAGGGCATCCACGATTCCGCCCCACGAAACAGGCTCAGGGCCTTGGGTGCGAACGTGCCGTCGGGAATGACGTGATTACTCGGGAGGGCACCGGCACTGTCGACCCTGAGACCCTTGTTCCCGGAAAAATGCATGGGCGTCTCGGCGCCTGCCGCGATCTGATCCACCAACTCGGCGATGATGTGCTCGTGGTCCCCCAGCGGCGGCGGCGTCACAACGATCTCCCCCTCGATCAGCTCGGCGCGGAAGCCCAGGGGGGTGTCCAACGCCAGGAAGCCGTCCAGGACGACGTCTTCCTGCGCGGGGATCTCGTGTGCCATGGCTGACATTCTGAACCCCTTCCGTAGTCGACGCGAGCATAAGAAGCACTCGTGCGGGCGACCGGGCGTTTGGCGGCCTGGTCACCCGCACGAGTGAACGAAGGGCGATCGGGGTGTTACGGCGTCTTCACCGAGGCGGACAACGCCGCGATCGAGTCGTCGGTGCAGGTCGCCCAGAAGGTGCCGACGACGTCCTCCAGGTGGGTCATCGAGCGGGCCGCGTACAGGATGTCCTGGTAGTGGGTGATGTCGTACTGCATCGTGCCCATCGCGACCAGGTCCAGGTCGCGGATGTCGACGGTGCGGAACTCGCGGATCTCGCCGTAGGAGGACAGGATCCCCGCGCCGTAGGCCTTGAGCGCGCCGGCCTCGTGCATGACGCCGAATTCCAGGGTGAACCAGAAGACCTTCGAGACGAACTCCAAGGCCTCGCGGCTCTCCACCCGGCGGGCGGCCTCGCCGGCCACCCGGTACAGCGCCGCGAAGCGGTCCGAGGCGAGCATGTTGGCGTGGCCGATCACCTCGTGGACCACGTCCGGCTCGGGCGTGTACAGCGGCACGCTGTGGTGCCGGATGTACTGCGTCGAGTGGAAGTACGAGTCGGCCAGCGACCCGTAGAAGTCGCGCAGCGGGACCAGGCCGGCCGCGGGCAGGTAGCGGAAGCCGGTGAGCGGTTGAAGCGCGCCGCTGACCTCCTCCAACTGGGGGATCCGGTCCGTCGGCAGCTTCAGCCGCGCGGTGCCCTCCAGGTAGTCCGCGACCGCGTACTCCGCGTGCGAGACGGACAGCTCGTGCGAGACGAGGCGCCAGACCTCGTGCTCCTCCTCGGTGTACTCGACCTCCGGGATGGGCTCGCCACGCCGGTGGTCCAGGGCCAGTTCCGCGATCCGGTTCCGGCGCTCGCGGTATACCGCGTCCGCGAATCCCGGGTGGCTGCGGGACAGCTCGACCTCGACTCCGCCGTCGGCCCTACGGGTGACCGGGGCCAGATACTGGGCCTCCTCGAACATGCCATCTCCTGATCGCATCGGAATCGACTCGCCGGACGAGCCGAGACACCCCACGCGACCATTATGCGCCGCTTACATACCATTTCGACCGGTCAGGCCGACTGGGTGACGACGTGGAGCAGGTGCGAGGGATCGCCTCGGCGCCCTCATCGCATCATCCGGACGGCCGTCACACAAGAGGCACAGCCGTTCCGCGGGCCGACCCGAATCCGCTTTCGATCCATCGAGACGGGATTCGGGCCCGCGTGACAGGATCGCCCGTACATCGGGGAGGGCACCGTCGGGAGGGGGCGCGGTGGTGGATTCTCGCGGCATGGCCGGGGATCGTGCACAACGACGCGATGTGGTCGAGGCGCTCACCGAGACCTCCGATCACCTGGATTTCGCGCTCGCGATGGTTCGTCGCATCGTCGGCGACCAGGAACGCCTGGCACAACTGACGGCGCGGATCCGCGAGATCGAGACCCGGCTGCGGGACGACCGTTACTACCTCGCCGTGATCGGCGAGTTCTCGGCCGGCAAGAGCACCTTCATCAACGCGCTGCTGGGCGAGGACCTGCTGCCCACGTCGGCGCTGCCCACCACCGGTGCCGCCACCAGGATCACGCACGGCGACGAGTTCGCCGTCGAGGTGCGCTTCACCGGCCACGGGATCCGCTACGTGTATCCCTCCGGGCGATATACCGGCGCGGCCAGCCCGCTCGGCGGCATGATCGCCGACCTCGCACCGCACGTGGTCGTGCCCGAGGACACCGCCGGCGTCCTGCGCCTGCTCACCGCCGACGAGGCGATCGCGCCGCACGTACAGAGCCTGGAGGTGCGCCACCCCGCCGCCGCGCTGCGCGACGGGCTGGTGATCATCGACACACCCGGCACCAACGCCCGGGCCGGGCACACCGAGATCACCCGTGCCGTGATGCGCGACATCGCCGACGTCGCGGCGGTGCTGACCGCGTCCACGTCGCCGTCGCCGGTGTCGCTGAGCGAGTTCCTCACCGACGCGCTCGACCCCGGGCAACTGCGCCGCTGCATCATCCTGGTCACCAAGATGGACCACATCGACGAGGACGAGCGGGACGACCTGCTCGCGCACGTCCGCGGGCGGTTCGCGAGGATGCTGGGTGTGGCCGATCCGGTCGTCGAGCCGGTCGCCGCCGAGCCGGTGGTCCGGCTCGCCGGCAACCGACCGCTGCGTGGACCCGAACAGGCCTACTGGGCCGAGGAGTTCCCGCGCACGCTGGCCCGACTCCGGGACCTGATGCAGCGTCAACGCATCGTCGCGGTGTCCGACCACCTGCTGCGCTTGCTGGAGGACCTGCTCGACGAGCTGCGCCGCGAGGTGACCCTCGCCGAACAGCGGCTCGACGCCGAGGAGAGCGAACTCGCCGGTGCCCGGATCGCCGACATGGCCGCCTTCGTCCGGGGCCGGCACGGCGAGACCGCGCGCCTGTTGGGCGCCGGCGCCCAGCGCGCCCAGCAGGCCGTCGGCGGCATGGCGCCGCAGTGGTGGCGCTACACCCAGGCCGAGATCGACCACGCCCTGGACGGCGCGGACACCCCCGACGAACTGCGCGCGGTGATCGGGGTCCGCGCGCCCGAGCTGATCCGGCAGGGCCTGCCCCGGATCGGCGACATCGTGCAGCAGGCGGTCACCGGCGCGCTGGCGACCGCGGCCGAGAGCGCGCGGGCCGCCGCGGACACCGCGTTCGAGGCGGCGTATCGCAAGCTCGGCGCGATCGCCCGACCGGAAGGCCCGGACCGGGTCACCGTGCTGACCGGACATCAGCTCGCGGACGCGGCGATGCGCGCCTACCAGGACTCGGTCACCGGGGTGACCCAGCAGATCCGCGCCGTGCGGCTGGATCCGACCGCCCCCAGGACGCCCGGCGCGCGGATCGGCGGCGCGCTGGACCAGTGGTTCGGCGGCTCCCGGAACGGCGATCCGGGAGCCCCGTCGGGCCGAGCCGGATTCGGCGGTTTCATGGCCAAAGTGGCCGATTCGCTCGCATCCACCGACATGACGGCCCTGCGGAACCACGCACGGACCGAAATGCATCAGACACTGCGAACCGTCGCCGACGGTTTGTCCCGACAGATCGACGAGGCCGTCGGGACGGCGACGACGCACTACTCGCTGGACGTGTCTCGACACGTGGACCGCTATCGGGCCAGGTACGAGGCGGCGGTCGCCGAGATGGTGGCCGAGCATCACCGCCGTGAGGATATTCTCGCGGCTCGCAGAAGCCTGTTGCAGGACGCGGACAGGCAGACGGAACGGCGCCGCGGCACGGTGAACAGCCAACGCGAGCGCCTCACACGCCGGGGGGAATTCGGCAGATGAGCGACTACACGCACGACGACGACCTGTTCGCGATGGTCTCCGACGACACCATCGACACGCTGGACACCGCCGACGGGGGCACTGTCGGGGCGGCACCACTGTGGGAGACCGACGCGGGCGGCGAGTCCAACGGCGCCTACCCCAACTCCACTCTGCCGTACACGGACCCGAACTTCGATCCGCTGCACGACCCGAACTACGACCCGTTCCACGCGGACAGCGACGGCGACGGCAAGATCGACATGTACGACCCGCACATGTTCGACCCGAACGACGGCAACGTGCCGCCGGCCACGCCCAGTCAGCAGTGGCGCGACGACCAGATCGCCAACGATCCCTACGCGAACGATCCGTACGCCGATCCCTACGGCGATCCCTACGCCGACCCGTACGGCGACCCCTACGGCAGCGACCCGTACGGCGGCTCGGACCCGTACGCCGACCCGGCCGGCTACGACCCCGGGCCCGCCGCGGACCACGGCCAGGGCGTCAGCCCGCAGTGGGGCGCCGTCGACGACGGAAGCGGCAACTGGGAGTACCACGCGCCGGACAACTGGACACCGGCCCAGTTCGACGGTTTCGGCGACCCGGTGGGCGACGCGCAATACTGGCAGCAGCAGACCAGCCCGACGAGCTGCGCGGTGGTCTCCCAGGGGATGATCCTGGAGAAGCTCACCGGCGTGCCGCTGGACGAGAACGCGCTGATGACCGAGGCCCAGCAGGCCGGCATCTACGACCCCGCGACCGGCACCAGGACCGACGACATCGGCAAGCTGCTGGAAATGCACGGCGTGGACACGGACATGGTGCCGGGCGCCGACATGCGCCAGATGCTCGACGCGCTGGAGAAGGGCGACCAGGTCATCGTCGCCCTGGACGCGCAGGAGATCTGGTCCCCCGTGCACGACCCGAACACCGGGGCGCCGCTGGAGCAGGACCCGACGATGGGGCACGCCGTGTGGGTCACCGGCATCGACACCCAGCCCGACGGTTCCGTCTACGTCCTGCTCAACGACTCCGGCGCGCCGTTCGGCCAGACCGAGCCGATCCCGCTGGCCGACTTCGTCAACGCGTGGCAGGACCGGGACACCACGATGATCGTGGCCCACCCGACGCACGCCTGATCGTTCGACATCACAACGGATTCGATGGGAGTAGGGACCACACATGTCGTTCGATCGTGAACACGTGCTGCGCCAGGCCGCGCAGGTACAGCCGCGCCGACGCCCCGGTGTCGCGGGACTGTTGAGCGGGATCCACCGCAGCGACGAGCTGCGCGGCTGGGTCACCATGGAGTCGGTGGCGCTGCCGCCGGTGCCCGAGCGCACCGCGGCCGGCTGGACGTTGTGGAGCCTGATCGGGGTCGGCAAGGCCACCCCGGGGCGCCGCGAACTGCCGATCCACCCGGTGTGGGGCGCGGTCCAGTGGGCCTGGCCGTCCGAGGACGTGCTTCGGCACGTGAAGCTGACCGAGTTGCCCGAGGTCGCGAAGTCGGTCGAGAGCACGATCGGGGACGAGGCCGCCTGGGCGCTGTCGATGCGGCCGGAGGGGCTGGCCGAGCGGGCCCGCTTCTTCCAGTCGCTGGGCCGCTTCCTGGCCGACCCCGAGGCGGACGCGAAGGGCGGCCCGAAGATCCTCGCCGGGCTGTACGCGCGGGTGATGCCTTCCGGCGCGGTGGCCGCGTACCACCGACTCGTGCCGAGCACCGCCTCGTGGCTGCGCGCGGGTGCGCCGCGTGAGGCGGCGGCGCGTCGCGACTCGGGCGACTCGCCCACCGGCCGACCCGGCCCGTCGGGGCAGACGGCGGACCGGAGGCAGGCCCCGGCTCCGGGTCCGCGCCCGGCGGGCGATACCCCGGCCGTTCCGGGGCCGAATCCGAACTGGGCGGGCCGCCTCGCGGGCGGCCCTCCCGGCGCGGGTGGCCCGGGTGCATCCGGCGGGTCGGTTGGGTCCGGCGGGTCGAGTGGGTCCGAGGGGTCGGGTGGGTCGACACCGGTCGCCTCGCCGCCGCCGGCCGCGCGGGTGCCGCAGGCCGCACCGGCCGCGCAGGTCGTCGCGCCCGCGCCGCCGGCCCCGCGTACGCCCGTCGCCCCGTCCGTCACCCCCGCCGGCGCGCCGGCCGCACCCGCGTCCGCGCCGACCCCGCCCGGATCGGTCACCAGCCTGGTCAAGCAGGCACCGTCGGCGACCACGCTCGGCCGGCGGATCAACGACGCGCACAAGATCGCCGGCGACTTCGGCCTGGACGCGATCGCCGGCGAACTGGACCGGCTGCGGGCGCGGATGCGCCGGCCGGGACTGCGCGTCGCGGTGGTCGGCGAGTTCGGTCGCGGCAAGACCTCACTGATCAACCGACTGCTCGGCGCCCCGGTGTTGCCCGAGGGTCGGCACACGCCCGTGCCCCTGGTGATCGCCTCCGGGCCGGAGCCGCGCCTGGAATTGCAGTTCGCCGACGGGCGGGCCGAGCCGCGGCCGGCGGTGTCCGCGTCCTGGGACGAGGTGCACCGGCTGAGTGAGCGTCAGGACTCGGACGCGGCCCGGCTGATCGGCGTCCGGGTGCTCGTCGCCGAACCCGAACTGGCCCGCCTGGACATCGAGGTGGTGGACACCCCGGGTATCAACGCCGGGCGCGGCAAGGGCGAGGACGCCGAGGAGCACGACCGTCGGACCGAGGACCTGGTCCGGCGCACGGTCTCGGCGAGCGACGCGGTGCTGATGGTGGTCTCCGCGAGCGCGCCGCTCGGCCTGTCCGAGACCGCGTTCCTGGAGGAAGAGGTGATCGCCCGGCACGTGCCGCGGATCACCGTGGTGGTGTCCAAGCTGGACACCGTCGACGAGGACGAGCGCGAGGACATCGTCGACTACCTCGGCGGCCGGGTGCGCCGCATCTCGCCGATCCTCCAAGTGCTGGCCGGCCCGCATCGCGAGGACCTCTCGCCGGTGGCCGGCGTGCTGGAGCGGATCACCGAGTACTCCACCTCCGGCGGTCGGCGCAGCATGCGCTCGCGGCAGACCGCCGGCCAACTGCTCGCGCTGCTGGGCGAGATGGCCCAGGTGGGCCGGGAGGGTCTGGCCGCGGTCGAACTCGGCGCGGCCGAACGGCAGCGCGCCGCCGAGCGGTCCGAGGTGGAGATCGACCGGATGTCCGCCGAGTGGGGCAAGGTCCGGGTCGAACTCCAGCAGCGGCGCACGCAGACCGCGGAGAAGTTCCGCGAGCACCTGCAACTCTCCCGCGGCGACCTGCTGGACACGATGCGCTACGAGATGGAGCGCGCGCCGGACCCCCGGACCTGGTGGGAGCGCGACCTGCCGTTCCGCCTGCGTCGTGAACTGACCGCGCTGGCCAAGAAGTTCGAGACCCAGTTGCACTCCAGCGTGCAGGCCGACGTGCAGTGGCTGGACGCGAAGATGAAGCTGCACTTCGGGCGCGGCAGCGGCTACCGGCTGGAGAAGGTCGAGCAGCTCTCCACCGAGTTCGAACTCGGCGAGGCGGAGTCGCTGGGCCTGAAGGACCTCAAGAGCCGCAAGCTCGCCTGGCGGATCGGCCCGACCGGCCTGGCCGTGCTCGGCGCGCTGCTGATCCCGCTCACCGGCGGTGTCTCCGCGCTGCCGATGGGCGCGAGCATGGCCGCCTCGGCGGGCGGCATGGTGCTCGGCGAGGTCAAGTCGGCGTCACTGACCGAGGCACAGCGCGCACAGGCGATGAAGGCGCTGGAGCCGATGGTCGAGGAGGTGCTCGGCGGCTTCTCCGAGGAGGTCTCCAAGCGCCTGCACACGCTGTACGCCGGGGTGATGGACGAGGCGGTGCGGGGCCAGAAGGCGTGGCGGACCGATCGCAGGACCGCGCTGGCCAAGGTCGGCGCCGATGGACCCGCATGGCAGGATCTGGTCTCGCGCAGCGAGCAGCTCGGGGTTCAGCTCGACACCATGCTGGGCGCCAGAGGCTGAGACGCCGTCGAGGAGGGGAGCGTTCAGGGTGGACAAGGGTCACGGGGCGGCCGATGGGGCGTACGCGGGTTACGGCGCGTGGCGGGCACGGCAGGAGACCCTGGTCGGCCTGATCGACCGGCTCACGCCGATCGTGGCCGGGCTGCGGATCGGCGCGGGCGTCAAGAAGTTGGACTCGTTGAAGCAGCGGGCCGCGTCCGAGGCGTTCAAGGTGATGATCGTCGGCGAGTTCAAGCGCGGCAAGAGCACGGTGATCAACTCGATGCTGGGCGAGAAGGTGCTGCCCTCGTTCGCCCGGCCGTGCACCGCGATCATCAACGAGGTCACGTGGGGTGACACCCGCTCCGCGCTGATCTATCCGCTGGAGGCGGACGGTACGGCGGGCGAACCGCTGACCGTCGGCGTGGACGAGATCGCCGACTACGTCACCATCGGCGCGGACGACGACAACACCCCGAACCCGTACGAGCGGGCGGTGGTGCGCTGGCCGCTGGAGCTGTGCCGCAACGGCGTCGTGGTGGTCGACTCGCCGGGTCTCAACGAGGCCCCGGAGCGCGAGAAGGTCACCCTGAACTACCTCGAACAGGCCGACGTGCTGGTGTTCGTGGTGGACTGTCAGGCCGCGATGTCGCGCAGCGAGCAGCTCTTCCTGGACGTACACGTCAAGGCCCGCGGCCACGAGGACGTCTTCTACGTCGGCAACAAGATCAACCTGGTCGAGGAGGAGGAGCGCGAGGACGTACAGCGGGAGATCCGCAAGCGCCTCTCCCCCTATCTCTCCCGTCCCGACCGGGTGTTCTTCGTGAACGCCCGGGCCGCGCTGACCGGCCGGCAGAAGGGCGACCCGGACCTGCTGGCCGGCTCCGGGATGCCCGAGCTGGAGCGCGGTCTGGAGGAGTTCCTGACCCGGGAGCGCGGTCGCGCGAAGATCCTGTCTCCCGCGCGTGAGCTCAAGTACCTGCTGATCGAGGCGCGCGAGCAGATCGACCGCAAGGAAGCGCTGCTGACCCAGGACGTCGAGGAGCTGCGGGCCACCTACGAACGGGTCCAGGGCCCGCTGACCCGGCTGGAGCAGAACCGGCGGGTGATCGTCGCGCAGATGGAGGAACACCTGCGCGAGACCCGCGGCGAGGTGGAGGCCGCGACCCGGCGGTTCATGGACCGGGTCGCCGCGAACATCCCGAACTGGGCGCAGGAGTACGACCCGAGCAACACCATCGGCGCCAATCCGTTCAACGCGCGCGAGAAGATGGAGGCGGCGGTCAAGGAGGTCACCGACCATCTCTCCGGGCGGGTCCAGGTCGAGTTCGCGCAGTGGCAGGAGAACGAGCTCAAGCCGCTCGTCTCGCGTCGCGTCGAGGACATGGAGCGGATGATCGACGACGACGTGAAGCAGTTCGTCACGCGCATCGACGAGATCCGCGCGTCGCTCACGTCCGGCCCGGTCGGCACGGACGAGGACGGCAAGCCCTCGACCCCGATCGAGCGGCTGCTCGCGGACGCGGTCAGCTTCGTGCTGGACCCGGCGACGGCGGTCTCCGGCGGCAAGTTCAACCTCCGGTCGATGCTCACCGCGCTGCTGCCGCAGATCGCGGTCGGCACGGCGGCGTTCCTGGTCGGCCTGGGTCCGTTCGTGATCCTCGGCGCGGTGCTCGGCTCGACCGTGTTCAAGGGCGCGCTGCAACTGAACAAGGCCAATCGCCGCCTGAAGGAACAGGTCGCCGAACAGGTCCAGTTGGAACTGCGCAAGCAGGCCGACACCGACGTCACCAACCTGGGCGAAGAGGTGGTCAAGCAACTCCGCAAGATGCGCGACGCGATCGCCCAGGGCCTGGACGCGGAGATCAAGTCGATCCGCGACGAGGTCGGCGCGGCCCTGCGCACCAAGGAACAGGGCGAGTCCGACGCAAAGCGCGAGAGCGGCGAAATGCGCCGCTACGCCCAGGAACTCAACCGCGTCGACGAGTCCCTGGCAGACTTGATCATGGACGTGGCGATGTAAGCACCCACCCACAAACGCCGGCCGGGCAGACCACCCAGCCCCGCCGGCGTTTGAGGCGAAACAGCCCGGCGGGCGCATGAGGCCGATCAGCCCCGCCGGCGCATGAGGCCAAAAGCGGGTGGAGGCCGCCCTAGTCGACCAGATCCCGCACGACCGCGTCGGCCAACAACCGCCCCCGCAGGGTGAGAACCGCCCGCCCACCCCCAAGCGGCTCGAGCAGCCCGTCCGCAGCCGCCCGGGACGCCGCCTTCCGCCCCACCTCCGCAAGGAGCGAGAGCGGGACGCCCTCGGCCAACCGCAACTCGAGCAGGATCCGCTCGACCCGCCGGTCCTCCGCGGTGAGCAACTCGCGCGCCTGGGCGGGAGACGTCCCCGCCGCCAGCCGCTGCGCGTACGCGGCGGGATGACGCACGTTCCACCACCGCACCCCGCCCACGTGGCTGTGCGCCCCCGGCCCCGCGCCCCACCAGTCCGCGCCGGTCCAGTACAGCTCGTTGTGCCGGCAGCGCGCCGCGGCGTCGGTGGCCCAGTTGGACACCTCGTACCAGCCGAGCCCGGCGGCCGAGAACGCCTCGTCGGCCATCAGGTAGCGGTCCGCGAGCACGTCGTCGTCCGGCATCGGCAATTCGCCCCGCCGCACCCGCCCGGCCAGCCGGGTGCCATCCTCGACGATCAGCGCGTACGCCGAGACGTGGTCGGGACGCGCGCCGAGCACCGCGTCCAGCGAGGCCCGCCAGTCGTCGTCGGACTCCCCCGGCGTGCCGTAGATCAGGTCGAGGTTGACGTGCTCGAACCCGGCCGCGCGGGCGTCGGCCACGCACTGTTCGGGCCGGCCCGGGGTGTGCCGGCGGTCCAGGATCTGCAGGACGTGCTCGCGCGCACTCTGCATGCCGAACGACAGCCGGTTGAAGCCGCCCGCCAGCAGCGTGGCCAGATAGGCCGGATCGACCGACTCCGGGTTCGCCTCGGTGGTCACCTCGGCCCCGGCGGCGAGCCCGAACTCGTCCCGGATCGCGCCCAGGATCCGAGCCAGGTCCGCGGCCGGCAGCAGGGTGGGCGTACCGCCGCCGAAGAACACCGTCTCCACCGGCCGGTCCACGTCGCCGAGCCGCCGCCGGGCCAGCCGGATCTCGGCGATCGCGTCGTCCGCGTAGGACCCCTGCGAGGCCGATCCGCCCAGTTCGGTCGCGGTGTACGTGTTGAAGTCGCAGTAGCCGCACCGCGACGCGCAGTACGGCACGTGCACGTAGAAGCCGAACGGACGACTCGCGTCCGCGAACTCGGCGAGCGCGGACGCGGGCAGCGAACCGTCTTCGGGCACGGGCAGACCGTCGGGGGGTGCGGAGGGCATCCTCCCATTGTCCACGAACCGGCGACCGGGCCCGGCGCCGTCGACACCCGGGCGCCCACCCCCGGCCCGGACGACCCCCGCCCCCCTCGGCGCCCCACCCGGCAACCGGCCCCGAGCCCTGCCCGGCAGGCCCGAGCGCGGCAGGGCAGGGGCCGGCCCCGAGCTCAGGTGACCAGCGTGCCCTTGTACATGTCCTCCAGCAGCTCCGCGTACTGCCGTTCCACCGCCCGCCGCTTGACCTTCAGGCTCGGGGTCAGCTCACCGTGCTCGACGCTCAGGTCGCGCGGCAGGATGGCGAACTTCTTCACCGTCTGCCAGCGCTGGAGGCCGGCGTTGAGCTCGTCGAGACAGTCGGCGATGAGCGCGCGGGCCTCCGCGCTGCCGGCCAGTTCCTCGTACGACTTGTCCCGCAGTGCCGGCCGGTCGGCGGCCCAGACCCGGATCGCGTCCGGGTCCAGCGTGATCAGCGCGGAGCAGAAGTTGCGGCCCTCGCCGTGCACGAGGATGTTGCCGACATACGGGCACATGCCCTTGAACCGGCCCTCGATCTCGCTGGGCGCCACGTACTTCCCGCCCGACGTCTTGATGAGGTCCTTCTTGCGGTCGGTGATCCGCAGGAAGCCGTCCTCGACCACCCCGATGTCGCCGGTGCGCAGCCAGCCGTCCTCGGTGAGCACCTCGGCGGTGGCCTCGGGATTGTTGTGGTACCCCTGCATCACGCCGGGGCCGCGCACGAGCAGTTCGCCGTCCTCGGCGATGCGCAGCTCCGAGCCGGGCAGGACCACGCCGACGGTGCCGATGCGGTGCGCGTCGTAGCGGTTGACCGAGCTGCCGGCGCTGGCCTCGGTCAGTCCGTAGCCCTCCAGGATGGGGATGCCGATCGCGTCGAAGAACTCCGCGACGTCGGGCGAGAGCGCCACACTGCCGGAGATACACCCCTTGAGCCGGCCGCCGAACAGGTCGCGCAGTTTGCCGAAGACGAGCCGATCGGCCAGCCGGTACTCGGCTTTCAGCAGCACGGAGGGCGTGCGACCGGCCTGCCGGGTCTGCGACGTCCGCCGACCGACGCCGATCGCCCACCGGAAGATCCGGTACTTGAGGCCGCCCTCGGCGCGCATCCGCATGTGCACGGAGTTGTACACCTTCTCGAACACGCGCGGCGCGGCGGCCATGAAGGTCGGCCGTACGATCGGAAGGTTGGTGATCAGCTTGGGGATCCGGCCGTCGATCGCGGTCGGGTAGCCGATCCGGATCTGGCCGGAGACCATCACCTTGCCGTAGCAGTGCGCGAGCGGCAGCCACAGGTATTGCAGCTCGTCGATGTCGGTCAGCCCCATCGCGGCCTGCGCGGCGGCCTGGTACGCCCACGTGTCGTGCGCGAGCCGGACGCCCTTGGGTCGACCGGTGGTACCGGAGGTGTAGATCAGCGTCGCGAGCTGGTCGCGGGTGATCGCGCCGACGCGGGTCTCGACCAGGTCGGGTTCCTTCTCCAGCCGGGCCCGGCCCAGTTCCTCCAGCTCGGCGAGGGTGCTCACCCAGTCGTCGTCGGCCTCGTCGGCGACGTGGTCGAAGACGATCACCTTGCGCACCGCGCCCAGGCCGGTCCGCTCGCCGCGCAGCTTGGCGAGTTGGGCGTCGTCGGCGGCGAACACCACCACGCTGCCGGAGTCGGCCAGGATGAACGCGGCCTCGTCGGCGTTGGTGGTCGGGTAGACGGTGGTGGTGGCCGCCCCGGCGCACATGACGCCCACGTCCGCGAGCACCCATTCGAGCCTGGTCTCGGAGACGATCGCGACCCGGTCCTCGGGCTCGACCCCCAGCGCCACCAGGCCGGCGGCGATCGCCTTGGCCCGGTCGCCGGCCTGCCCCCAGGTGAGCGACCGCCATTCCTCGCGGTCGCCGTCGCCCACCGCGACCGGGTATCGGTACGCCTCCCGTTCGGGCGTCGCCCGAACGCGCTCCAGGAAGTCCACCGCGATGGACGGCGGGCGGTTGTCGATGCCGACGGGCTCTGGACTCACTGCGGCCTCCGTGTCCTGGGCGGATTTCAGGGGTGGTGGCGGTGCCGAGTACCGGCGTCGACACCGGTGTCCATACGGGTACCCACGGGGGTGTCCGTACGGGTATCGGGATCGGCCGGAGTGCGGAGTGTTCGGTATAGCGGGGGTAAAAAACAGCGGGTGCATCGGTTGTGCCCGATGCACCCGCAACGTACGCCGCCGCAGGGCTACGCGGTAGTAGCTTCGCTCGGATCCGCCGTCGGATCGCGTCGCCACACCCGCCGGCCGACCCGGCCGCGGCCCTGCTTCCCGCTCTGCTCCCTGCCTGTGTCGCCTACCTCCGCGCCCTGCGCACCGCTACTTCCGCACCCTGCGTGCGGCCACTTGCGCGCCCGCGTACCGCTACTTCTTGCCGCCGCTGTCGTCGGTGGACAGCGCCGCGATGAAGGCCTCCTGCGGCACCTCCACGCGGCCGACCATCTTCATCCGCTTCTTGCCTTCCTTCTGCTTCTCCAGCAGCTTGCGCTTGCGACTGATGTCACCGCCGTAGCACTTGGCGAGCACGTCCTTGCGGATCGCCCGGATGTTCTCGCGGGCGATCACCCGTGCGCCGACCGCCGCCTGGATCGGCACCTCGAACTGCTGACGCGGAATCAGCTCGCGCAGCTTCTTGGTCATCTCGACGCCGTAGGTGTACGCCTTGTCCTTGTGCACGATCGCGCTGAACGCGTCGACCGCCTCGCCCTGGAGCAGGATGTCGACCTTGACCAGCGCGGATTCCTGCTCACCGGTGGTCTCGTAGTCCAGCGACGCGTAGCCGCGCGTCTTGGACTTGAGCGCGTCGAAGAAGTCGAACACGATCTCCGCGAGCGGCAGCGTGTAGCGCAGCTCGACCCGGTCCTCGGAGAGGTAGTCCATCCCGATCTGGACCCCGCGCCGGGTCTGGCACAGCTCCATGATCGTGCCGATGTACTCGCTCGGCGCCAGGATCGTGGCCCGCACCACCGGCTCGTGCACCTCGGCGATCTTGCCGCCGGGGAACTCGCTCGGGTTGGTCACGGTGTGCTCGGTGCCGTCCTCCATGACGACCCGGTACACCACGCTCGGCGCGGTGGAGATGAGCTCCAGGTTGAACTCGCGCTCCAGGCGCTCCCGGACGATCTCCAGGTGCAGCAGCCCCAGGAAGCCGCAGCGGAAGCCGAAGCCGAGGGCGACCGAGGTCTCCGGCTCGTACACCAGCGCGGCGTCGTTGAGCTGGAGCTTGTCGAGCGCGTCGCGCAGCTCGGGGTAGTCCGAGCCGTCCAGCGGATACAGACCGGAGAAGACCATCGGCTTCGGGTCCTTGTAACCGCCGAGCGCCTCGGTCGCACCGTGGTGCAGCGAGGTGATCGTGTCACCGACCCGGGACTGCCGAACGTCCTTCACGCCGGTGATGATGTAGCCGACCTCGCCGACGCTCAGGCCGTCGGACGGCTTGGGCTCGGGTGAGATGACCCCGATCTCCAGGAGTTCGTGGGTCACCCCCGTCGACATCATCTGGATCCGCTCGCGCTTCTTCAGGTCGCCGTCGATCACCCGGACGTAGGTGACCACGCCCCGGTACGAGTCGTAGACCGAGTCGAAGATCATCGCGCGGGCGGGCGCGTCCTTGGCGCCGATCGGCGGCGGGACCAGGCGTACGCACTCGTCCAGCAGCTCGGGCACGCCCACTCCGGTCTTGCCGGAGACCTTGAGCACGTCGTCCGGGTCGCAGCCGATGATGTGCGCGAGCTCGGCGGCGTACTTCTCCGGCTGGGCGGCGGGCAGGTCGATCTTGTTCAGCACCGGGATGATCTGGAGGTCGTTCTCCAGGGCCAGGTAGAGGTTGGCGAGCGTCTGCGCCTCGATCCCCTGGGCCGCGTCGACCAGCAGGATCGCGCCCTCACAGGCCGCGAGCGAGCGGGACACCTCGTACGTGAAGTCCACGTGACCGGGGGTGTCGATCATGTTGAGGATGTGGGTCCGGCCGTCGGGGGCCGTCCACGGCAGCCGCACCGCCTGCGACTTGATGGTGATGCCGCGCTCACGCTCGATGTCCATGCGGTCGAGGTACTGCGCGCGCATCTGCCGCGCATCGACCACACCGGTGATCTGAAGCATCCGGTCGGCGAGCGTCGACTTGCCGTGGTCGATGTGGGCGATGATGCAGAAGTTCCGGATCAGCGCCGGGTCGGTACGGCTGGGCTCCGGCACGTTCACTGGCGGGGTCGCGGGCACGCGGGCTTCCAGATTCTCGATCGGGTGGACTGGCGAGGGCCTTGCGGGTGGCACGTGGGATCGGTGTGGGATCCCAGGTGTTCCCTACATCGTCCCATGCGGCATGGGTGAGCCGTGTTGGCGGAGCCGGCCGAGCCGGTTCGGGTCGCCGCACGTGGCGGCGAACGGGAGTAAACGGGGCGGGCGCGGGCCGCGTGCGGGGGTGGATCGGGCCGGATCGGCCGGCCGTGTCGTGGGCGCCCGTCGATGACTGGTAATCTGATGGATCGCGTGTGGCGTACGTGTCTCTGCCACGCAAGTCAACGTCCGAACGGGCCCTCTCCCTGGATCGGATCCCGACCTAGTACTCAGAAGGCTCTTTCGTGGCGAACATCAAGTCCCAGATCAAGCGCAACAAGACGAACGAGATTGCGCGTCAGCGCAACAAGGCCGTCAAGTCGGAGCTCAAGACCTTCGTGCGCAAGGCGCGCGAGGCGGCCGAGGCCGGCAACGTCGAGCAGGCCGAGGCGCTCACCCGCCTCGCTGCCCGCAAGCTCGACAAGGCCGTCAGCAAGGGTGTCATCCACAAGAACCAGGCCGCCAACAAGAAGTCGGCGCTGGAGAAGCGTGTCGCGACGGCCAAGGCCTGACTCGCGACACCTTTGATGGTGTGACACCCGAGCGCGTGCGCTCGTAGTGACTTCGAAGGCGCCGTCCCCGGATCCCGGGGGCGGCGCCTTTGTCGTTGTGGGGGGCGTGGGTCGCCGGTCTCATCGGGCCGGGGTCGGCGGGGCGCGGGTCGGCGGACCGCCGGGCCTGGGTCGGAGGGGTGTGGGTCGCCGGTCTCGGCGGCCTCAGAGGTTGCGGACCGTGGAGACCGTCACGACGGCCTTCTCCAGCGCGTACGCGGGGTCCGTACCGCCGCCCTTGACCGCCGCGTCGGCGTCGGCGACCGCGCACAGGGCGCGCACGATGCCGTCCGGGGTCCAGCCGCGAAGCTGCTGCCGCACCCGGTCCACCTTCCACGGCGGCATGCCCAGCTCGCGGGCCAGGTCGTTGGGGCGGGCATTGCGCGAGGCGGCCCCGACCCGGGCGATCTGCCGCACACTCTGCGCGAGCGCGCTGGTGACCATGACCGGTGCGACGCCGACCGACAACGCCCAGCGCAACTGCTCCAGCGCCTCGGCGGTACGGCCCTCGACGGTCTTGTCGGCGACGGTGAAACTGGACGCCTCGGCGACGCCGCTGTAGTAGCGCGCGACCACCTCTTCGTCGACCACGCCGTCGGTGTCCGCCATCAACTGGCTGCACGCGGACGCCAACTCGCGCAGGTCGTTGCCGATCGCCTCGACCAGGGTGCGGCACGCGTCCTCGGTGAGCGAGCGGCCCGCGATCCGGAACTCGGCGCGCGCGAAGGCGACCCGGTCGCCGACCTTGGTGACCTTGGGGCACGCGACCTCGCGCACTCCCACCTTGCGGACCGCGTCCAGGAGGTTCTTGCCCTTGGGCCCGCCGAGGTGGGCCAGCACGAGCACGATCTCGTCGGCGGGATCGGCGATCAGCTTCTTGACCTCGCCGGCCAGGTCCGCCCCGAGGTCCTGCGCGGACCGGATCACGATGACCTTGCGCTCGCCGAACAACGACGGACTGGCCAACTCGGACAACATCCCCGCCTGCAACGCCCCGGGGGCGAGATCCCGGACGTCGGCGTCGGGATCCTGCGCCCGCACGGCGCGCACCACATCCCCGATCGCGCGATCCACAAGCAGTTCCTCGGGCCCGACGACAAGCGTCACGGGCGCGAGCGGATCATCCTGCATTCTCCTGGCCACCCGACCAAGCATCCCACGCCCCACAGACACACCCCACAACCTCACCCCCGCCCCGAAAACCCACCCCCACCAAGCAGGGAACGAAACACGAAACCCGGCAGGCCCCGGGGCCGGCACGGTACAAAGCACAAGGCCAACGGGGCAGGACGCGGAGCGCGAGACCACCGATCAGGCCCTAGGGGCGGGCCGGCCGACGTGGGCTGGGATGCCGGGCGCGGCTTTGTGGGGAATGCGCGGGCGGTGGGTGCTTCCGTGGGGTGTTCGCCGGAATGCGCACGCGCGGCGCGGGCGGTGGGCGTGGACGGTGGTGTGGCGTGGACGGCGGGTGGGGACGTTGGCGTGGCGCCGGCGGGGGTGCGAGGCGGCGATTGTGCGGGGGTTGAGGGCGCGTTCGGGTGCCGGGGTGGGGGTGGGTGCCCGAAGGGCGTGGGTGGGGGTGTCGGGGCCTCGGGCGACCGCGTTCAGGTGGGTCGGGGTGCCGGTCACGGCAATCGGGCCGTCGGTGTCGGTGCGCAGGAGGCGAGCGCCGGTCGCGGCGATCAGGGCGCGGGCGGAGGGCGACGGGTGGCCGTAGGGATTGCCCCTGCCCACAGAGACGAGCGCCAAGCGCGGGTGCAGCCCGAGCATGAGACCCGGGTCCTGGCGGGCCGAGCCGTGGTGCGCGACCTTGAGCACGTCCACCCGGAGGCCGCCCAGCCGGGCCCGCAGCGCCTCCTGGGCCTCGGTCTCGACGTCCCCCGTGAGCAACATCCGAACGCCGTGGCGCTCCGCGAGCACCACGAGACTCGCGTTGTTGGCCGTTGACCCGCCCGCCCCCCTCCCCGCCGGGACGTCTCGCACCGCCGCCCACCCCGCGACGCCCGGCCCGATCCACGGTCCGCCTGGATCAGGGGCACCCGTTCGAGTGGCCGGGACGCCCCCCCGCCGCCGCCCACCCCTGGGCGCCCGGATCGGTCTGCGGTGTGTCGGGGGTGTGGTTGGCCGTTCGAGTGGTGGGGAGGTCCGGTGGCGGTGGGACGGCGGAACCGGGGGTGGTCGGGCGTGGCCTCGGGGTGGGGGCGTCGGGGGGTGGGGCGAGGGTTTGCCAGGTCAGGGCGGCCCGGGTGCGGTGTTCGCCGTCGGCGGGAGTGGTCAGGGAGGTGCCGGCGGCGCCGGCCCAGCGGCGGACCCGGGTGACCTCGGCTCGGGGTTCCAGGACCGTCGTGCCCTGGAGCAGGCCTACCGCGCGACCGCGCAACGCGCCGGGGAGGCCCTCGACGTGGTCGGCGTGGTAGTGGCTGAGCAGGACCAGGGGCAGGCGGTGCACGCCGAGGTCGCGCAGGCAGCGGTCGACGGCGTCCGGATCGGGGCCGGCGTCGACCAGGACACCGGCGCCGGGGCCCGCGTTGAGCACGAGTGCGTCGCCCTGACCCACGTCGCACATCACCAGGTGCCAGTCCGGCGGCGGCCAGCCGGTCAACGGGCGGACCAGGAGCGGCGGGCGGAGCAGCAGTACCACCACGAGGGTCGCGAGCAGCGCGGCGGCCATCGCTCGCGGCCGGCCCGCTCGGGTGGAATCGGGCGGGCGCCGCAGGAGACGCAGGGTCGGTACGGCCGCGACGGTGATCGCCGCGAGGACCGCTCCGCCGAACAAGCCGGTCGGCCAGGTGACGGCGGCGCCGGGCAACGCGGCGCCGGTACGGGCCACTGTCGCGATCCACCCGATCGGCCAGGAGCCCAGCCAGGCGGCGACCTGCGCGAGCGGAAGGCAGACCGGTGCGAGCACGAGGGCGACGAAGCCGAGGATCGTGGCCGGGGCGACCGCGAACTCGGCGAGCAGGTTGCACGGCACGGCCACCAGGCTGACCCGGCCCGCGAAACTCACCACGAGCGGTCCGCAGACGGCCTGTGCGGCAAGCGGTACGGCGACCACGACCGCGGCCCACTTCGGCCAGCCTCGGCCCCGAAGTCGTGCGGTCCAGTGCGGCGCGAGCAACAGCAGCGCGCCCGTGGCCAGCGCGGACAGCGCGAAGCCGTAGGAGCGGGCCAGGGTCGGATCGAACAGCACCAGGCCGAGCACCGCGACGGCGAGTGCGGGCAGTCCGCGTCGGGGTCGGCCGGTGTACAGCGCGACCACGGTGACCAGGCCCATCGCGGCGGCGCGCAACACGCTGGGTTCGGGCCGGGCCACCACCACGAAGCACGCGATCGCCCCCGCGCCCGCGATCGGCAGCACGCGTCCACGCAGGCCGCTGCGCCTCAGGACGAAGAGAACGAATCCCAGCAGGATGGTGATGTTGGTGCCGCTGACGGCGGTCAAATGCGTGAGTTCGGCGGTGCGGAAGTCGGCTTCGAGGTCGGCGGGGAGGTGGCTGGTGTCGCCGACGACCAGGCCCGGGAGCAGGCCTCGGGCGGCGGGCGGCAGGTCCGCGCAGGCCGCGCGCAGGCGGGCCCTGAGGTGGCCGGCGAGGCGCTGAGGGGCCGACGGGGTTCCGACGTGCTCGGGGGCGGACCGGATCAGCAGCAGGGCCCCGCCGGCCTTGCCCGGCACGAGGCGCCCACGCGCCCGCACCGGGGTGCTCGGGAGCAGCCCGAGCCAGGATCCCGCCTCGGGCCCGCCGACCAGAACCGTCACCGGAGTCCGCACGCGTGCACCTCGCGGGCCACGGGCCGCAGAGGAGCCGGGCCGGGCGAGCGGGCCGGACTCGGCGTGCGCGCCGCGTGCGTGGGACGGGTCGGATGCCGTGCCGAGAAAGTCGATCCGGGCGCCGAACAGCGTGGGAGGCGCGCCGAGTTCGCTGCCTCGAACGCGGGTGACACGGCGCTCGGGGTCGGTGCGTACGGTCAATTCGACGCCGACTTCGGCGCGCTGCCGGGCCGCGGTGGCGACGGGACCGGCGTGGTCGGCGGCGGTCCGCAGACCCGCGACCAGAGCACCCGCCGCGACACACACGAGCACGACGGCAAAGGTCACCCGACGGCGAACCCCGACGGCCCTGGCGAGTACGGCGGCGCCGAGAATCGCGCCCGTACTCGCGAGCGCGACGACCCGGAACGGAACCAGCGGCGCGGTCCACGCCGCGGCCCACGCGGCGATCGCCCCCGGCACCAGCCGGGTGTCCGCCTGCGCACGACCCCCGTCCCCCGCTCGACCGCGACCTGCGGCGGCAGGGACAGCGGGAGCGGCAGGAGCCGAGTGCCCCGCCGATCGGGGCCTCATACCCGGACCCTCGGTTTCAGGTCGGCGTACTTGCGGTCACCGATGCCTCGGACCTGGCGGAGTTGGTCGACTGTCGCGAATCGGCCCAACTGGGTGCGCTTTTCGATGATCTGACGGGCCAGGACCGGGCCGACGCCGGGGAGTTGCTCCAACTGCTCGGCCGTTGCCGTATTGAGGTCGAGCACTTGGGGCGGGCCCGTGGACGCGCCGCTCGCCGGGGCGGCCGGGGCGGGTGCGGCCGGCGCACCCGGGACACCGACCGGGATCTGTTCGCCGTCGGTCAGCGGCCGGGCCAGGTTCAGTGTGGCCAGATCCGCCGCCGGCAACGCGCCGCCGGCGGCCTGTACCGCGTCCGCCACCCGCGCCCCCGGCGGCAGCACCACCACACCGGGACGCGCCACCTTCCCGGCCACATGCACGGTGATCGGCCCGGCCGCGGGCGCCGGCGCGGCGGCCGAGGAGGACGGCCCCGGCGGCCCCGCCGACACCGCGCCGCCGGCGGGTACCGAAACCACGTTCGCCTGCCCCACCGGCGCCGGCGCCGCCACGCTCTGTGGACGCGCCCGCCACCACCCGCCCACCGCGAGCGCCACCGCCACCAGCGCCAGCACCGCGACGGCCGCGACCACACGGCGATCCACACCCACCCGAAGCCGCGCCGGCAACCGATCCGCGACCGCCTCGACCATCCGCCGCGCGGGGTCCGGCCCCCGACGCGCGGCCGGCTCACCCGACCCGAGCAGCGCGGCCACCCGCTCCGCCCCCGAGCGCGGCACCGCCGAGGAACCGTGCCCGCCCGACGCGGACGACGCGGACGGCGGCGCGAAAGCAGCCGAGGACGGCGGCGCGAAGACGGCGGAGGACGGCGGCGCGAAGGATGGCGAGGACGGCGAGGACGGCGACGGGAATGCGGCCGAAGGCGGCGACGGATAAGCGGACGAGGACGGCGATCCGGACATGCCTCGAAGCTAGGCGGGACGACTCACCCGCCCCCGACCACCGAACCCACGTGTGCACAACCCGCGGCCTGTGGAAACCGAGCCCACCCACGTGGGTGACCCCACCACCCCCACCACCCCCACCGCGTCACCCACGTAGGTGACACGCCCACCACCCCCACCCACCCCTCACCGAGGCGAAACCACCACCGCCAACAACCCCGGCCCGGCATGCGCCCCGATCACCGCGCCCACCTCGCTCACATACAGCTCCCCCAGCCCGGTCAACCGCTCCCGCAGCCGCCCGGCCAGCGCCTCCGCGCGCTCCGGACTGGCCAGGTGGTGCACCGCGACGTCGACCGCCCCGGCCCCCGCCCGCTCCACGGCCAACTCCTCCAGCCGGCTGATCGCCCGCGCCGACGTCCGCACCTTCTCCAGCGGCCCGATCAACCCGTCGCTCACGTGCAACAGCGGCTTGACCGCCAACGCCGTCCCCATGAACGCCGTCGCCGCCCCGATCCGCCCGCCCCGGCGCAGATACTCCAGCGTGTCCACGTAGAACAGCGCCGACGTGGTCTGCGCGCGCTTCTCGGCCGCGATCACCGCCTCCTCCAGGCACGCGCCGTCGGCCGCCGCCTCCGCCGCGGCCAGCACCGAGAAGCCCATCCCCATGCCGAGCGTGCGCGAGTCCACCACCCGCACCGGCACGTCCGCGTCCCGGGCGGCGAGCAGCGCGGCCTCGTACGTGCCGGAGAGCTCACCGGAGATGTGGATCGAGACGATGCCCGTCGCGCCCTTCTCGGCGAGTTCGCGATAGGTCTCCGCGAACGTCTCGGGCGCCGGCCGCGAGGTGGTCACGATCCGGCGCTGGCGCAGGGCGTCGGTGAGTTGGGCGGGCGTGGCCTCGATGCCGTCGTCCAGCGGCCGCCCGCGCAGGACGACCTTGAGCGGAACCACCACGAGGCGGTGCCGCTCCACGAGCTCCTCGGGCAGGTAGGCCGTGGAGTCCGTGACCACGGCGAGATCGGTCGGCATCGTCGGCATGAGCGGGCAACCACCCGGATGTGAGACGACAGGGGGGCGGGGTCGGTGTCTCGGCTACCCCGTGTCGGGTCGCTGAGTCGAGACACCACAATCAATATTCGGTCACCATGCCACGCCCCGACGCACGGGTGGCGCGCGCCGTGGTGCGGCCGGCGCGTCCCGTCGTGGGGGCTCGCCGCCGGCAGCCGCTCAGGTCAGCGGCTTGGGCCGGGATCGACTCTCGTCCGCGTACGCGCGCAGGGCCGCGGCCTCGCGTTCGACGTCCGTGCCGAGCCGGTCCAACTCGTCCTCGCCCAGGTGGCGTTCGCGGTCCTGGACGGCCCACCGCAGCGAGGCCGCGGTGTGCTCGATGCGATCCGCGCGCTCCTTGAGCCCGGGCAGCTCGCGCGCGACCCGGTCCCGGTCCGGCTCGCGCTCGACCAGCTTCAGGTCGGTGTCCAAGGCCTTGGCGAACTGGTCCAGCCGGCGCAGCAGCGCGACCGCCTCGGAGAGCTGGGCGTCGTGCGCGTAGCCCGCCTCCAGCACCCGCCGGGTCTGCTCCAGCGACCGCCGCACCGACCCGCGCATCCGCGCCGCCTCGGCCGCGCCACCCGTGAGGGTGTACGCCCGAGCCTTGGACGTGGCGTCCTCCACGAGGCCGCGGACCCGGGGCGCGTGCCGCTCGATCCGGCGGCGCACCGCCCGCCGCATCATCGTGATCAGGCCCACCACGACGCCGACGAGCACGAGACACGCGAGCACACCGGCGCCCAACACCACGCCGAAGGTCTCGGCGCCATCGGCCAACGAGTCGGTGGTCGCGGGAACGTCGGCGAGGGCCACGAGGCGTCTCCTGCCTGGTCGGGGCCGGAAGGTTTCCCCTCACACTAACGCCGCCGGGGCGCTCGGATACGCACGCGGCGGAAAACACCGCGTTCCAGACCGATCGTCACCGACCGGAAACGGGGCCGACACGGGCCGGAAATCGACCCTCGACGAACCCGCGCCGGGCACGCCGAAGGCCGGTCGGATCGCACTCGGCGACCGACCGACCCCCGCCGACTCGCCTACGCCGGAACGATGTTCACCAGCTTCGGCGGCTTGACGATCACCATCCGCACGCCTGCCCCGTCCAGTGCGGCCAGCACCGTCGGATCGGCCAGCGCCAGCGCCTTCAGCTCGTCCTCGCCGATGCTCGGCGGGACCTCCAGGCGGGCCCGGACCTTGCCCTTGATCTGCACGACGCAGGTGACCGTGTCCTCGACCAGGTAGGCCGGATCCGCCTGGGGGAACGCCTCGTAGGTGACCGTGTCGCCGTGGCCCAGCTTCGACCACAGCTCCTCGGCCACGTGCGGCACCAGCGGCGCGACCATCAGGACCAGCTTCTCGGCGATCTCGCGCGGCACCGCCGGCAGCTTGACCAGCGCGTTGTTCAGCTCGATCGCCTTGGCGATCGCGGTGTTGAAGCGCAGCGCGTCCATGTCCCGCCGCATGCCGTCGATGGCCTTGTGGGTGGCCCGCAGCGTGGCCTCGTCGGCCGGCTCGTCGACCACGATCGGCGCACCGGTCCGCTCGTCCACGATGTTGCGCCACAGCCGCTGCAGGAAGCGGTACGAGCCGACCACGGCGCGGGTGTCCCAGGGCCGGGAGATCTCCAGCGGGCCCATCGACATCTCGTACAGGCGCAGCGTGTCCGCGCCGTACTCCTCGGCCATCTGGTCGGGCGTCACCGAGTTCTTCAGCGACTTGCCCATCTTCCCGTACTCGCGGGTGACCGCCTGCTCGCCCAGGAAGAACTTCCCGTCCCGGTCCTCGACCTCGCTCGCCTCGACGTAGACGCCGCGCTCGTCCTTGTACGCGAACGCCTGGATGTAGCCCTGGTTGAACAGCCTGTGGAAGGGCTCGGACGAGGACACGTGGCCCAGGTCGAACAGCACCTTGTGCCAGAAACGCGAGTACAGCAGGTGCAGCACCGCGTGCTCGACACCGCCGACGTACAGGTCCACGCCGCCGGTGTGACCCTCGTGCTTCGGCCCCATCCAGTACTTCTCGACCTCGGGGTCGACCAGGACCTCGGTGTTCGTCGGGTCCAGGTAGCGCAGCTCGTACCAGCACGAACCGGCCCAGTTGGGCATGGTGTTGGTCTCGCGGCGGTACCGCTTGGGCCCGTCGCCCAGGTCCAGCACCACGTTCACCCAGTCGGCGTTGCGCGACAGCGGCGTCTCGGGCTTGGTGTCCGCGTCGTCCGGGTCGAACGTGCGCGGGCGGTAGTCGTCGATCTCGGGCAGTTCGACCGGCAGCATCGAGTCCGGCAGCGCGTGCGCGACGCCGTCCTCGTCGAACACGATCGGGAACGGCTCGCCCCAGTAGCGCTGGCGCGAGAACAGCCAGTCGCGCAGCTTGAAGTTGATCGTGCCCTCGCCGATGCCGCGCTCGGCCAGCCACTCGGTGATCGCCTTCTTGGCGTCGACCACGCCCAGGCCGTCCAGCGAGACGCCCTCGCCGGAGCTGTTCACCAGCTTCGCGTCGTAGGACACGAACGCGTCGGCCCAGTCGGTGGTGTCCTCGGTCGAGCGGTCGTCGGCGGGCTCGACCACGCAGCGGATCGGCAGCTCGAAGGCGCGCGCGAACTCGAAGTCGCGGTGGTCGTGCGCGGGCACCGCCATGATCGCGCCGGTGCCGTAGCCCATCAGCACGTAGTCGGCGATGAAGACCGGCACCCGCTCGCCGTTGACCGGGTTGCTCGCGTAGGCGCCGGTGAAGACGCCGGTCTTGTCCTTGCCCTCGCTCTGCCGCTCGACGTCGCTCTTGGAACCGGCGAACCGGCGGTACGCCGCGACCGCCTCGGCGGGCGTGGCCGCGCCGCCGGTCCACACCGCCGGGATGCCCTCGGGCCACGCGTCCGCGACGATCGCGTCGACCAGTTCGTGCTCGGGCGCCAGCACCATGTAGGTGGCGCCGAACAGCGTGTCGGGCCGGGTGGTGAACACCTCGATCGGCGTCGCGTCGGTGGCGAACGAGACCTTGGCGCCCTCGGATCGGCCGATCCAGTTGCGCTGCATGATCTTGATCGGCTCGGGCCAGTCCAGCTTGTCCAGGTCGCCCAGCAGGCGGTCGGAGTACGCGGTGATCCGCATCATCCACTGCCGCAGGTTGGACTTGAACACGGGGAAGTTGCCGCGCTCGCTGCGGCCGTCGGCGGTGACCTCCTCGTTGGCCAGCACGGTGCCCAGGCCCGGCGCCCAGTTGACCGGGGCCTGCGAGACGTACGCCAGGCGGTACTCGTCCAGCACCGCCGCGCGCTCGGCGTCGCCCAGGTCGGCCCACGCGCGCCCGTCGGGGGTGGCCCGGTCGCCCTTCTCGAACTGCTCGACCAGTTCGGCGATCGGGCGGGCACGACCGGTGCCGCCGTCCGCGCCGGGCGCCTGGGGGTCGTACCAGGAGTTGAAGATCTGCAGGAAGATCCACTGCGTCCAGCGGTAGTACGCCGGATCGGTGGTGGCCACCGAGCGGCGCTGGTCGTGGCCCAGGCCCAGCCGGCGCAGTTGGCGGCGCATGTTGGCGATGTTCGCCTCGGTGGTCACGCGCGGGTGCGTGCCGGTCTGTACGGCGTACTGCTCGGCGGGCAGGCCGAACGCGTCGTAGCCCAGCGTGTGCAGCACGTTGTGGCCGGTCATCCGCTTGAACCGGGCGAATACGTCGGTCGCGATGAAGCCCAGCGGGTGTCCGACGTGCAGGCCCACACCCGAGGGGTACGGGAACATGTCCATCACCATCATCTTCGGCCGCCCGGCGACCTTTTCCGGCTCGGCCAGCGGACCGGCCGGATTGGGCGCCTCGAACGTGCCGTCGGCCTCCCAGCGATCCTGCCAGCGCGCCTCGATGTCGCCGGCCAGCACGGCGTTGTAGCGGTAGGGCTCGGTCGGGGCGTCGGTGTTGCCGGCAGGACCCTGCGTCATCTCGGTCATCGTCCTCAACCATCGGGGTGTGGGCAGCCGTCGGCTGCTTCCGGTGTCGTCACTCGCGCGCGGCGACCGTTTCTGGAAACGAAAAGACCCCTCGCTCAGGAGGGGTCGCCGCGCCGAGTCGGGTGGGAGCGGTCCTCCACCCGGCCTGCTCAGCGCGGCCCGGTAAGCAGCAGTACGGCACGCATGGCCTCAGGTTACCGCAGGTGGCCTGAGGTTACTTCAATACGGTCGCGGTCCGGGCCGGACCCGGGTCCGACTCGGGCAGCGCTCGGGCGGCGACCGTCACAGCCCCGGGGCGGGCCCGGTGGACAGCGACAACACCAGCAGGATCAGGGCCAGGTGGTAGGCGACCGCGATCAGCACCGGCGCGTACGGCGTCGGCGCGCGGAGCCGGTTCCAGCCGACCAGGGTGTCGGAGACGTAGAACAGGAACGCGCCCGCCACCGCGCTGGGCCGGCCGGTGGCCGCCGCGGCGACCACCATCAGCGAGACCACACCGACGTAGAGCAGCACCATGCCGATGTACGTGGGCGCGGTCTCGCGGGCGCCGGTGACCAGGCGTACCGCGTAGGCGCCCGCCGCGAACAGCACGACCACGATGCCGGCGGCCGCCCACAGCCAGGACCAGCCCATGCGTTGGAAGCCCGCGACGTAGCCGATGTGGGCGAGCAGTGAGGCCGCGACCGCGCCGGCGAACCAGCGCGGGGCGAGTACGTCGCGCAGCAGCGACAGCGCGAGCGCGACGCTGAACAACGCGCGCAGTGCCCCGTCGACGTCCTCGAACGACCAGACGACGACGGCCAGGGCACAGATCACCGCGGGTTTCAGGAGACGATCGAGCGGGAGGCGTTCCCGGGCGACGGCCACCCAGTCGGCGACCGCGAGCAGGCTCGCGAGCACCAGCACGAGTACTGCGGTGAGGGTCACGTCCGGCGACACTACTGACCGGAAACCGGACCATTCGCCCACTCGTTCGACCCGTCACGCAACCGTGACGGGAAAGACCCCAATCGTGATCACCGAAGTCCCGCGAATCGGTCCGCATCCGACCCGGGGGCACGGCCCGGCATTCGCTCCGAGCCTGGGAACGCCCCCCGGTCGGCAACCCTCGATCGGCGACCTCCGCGCCGTGGACGGCGAGTTCGACCGGGTGGCCTCCGCACGGTGCGCCGGTGCGCCGGTGCGCCGAGTTCAGTGGGATTGCCCGGCTCGGGCGACTTGGGGAGGCGGTGTCGAGCGGGTGTAGCGGGTGGCCAAGGCGCGTAGGTGGGCTATCAGTTCCGGAGGGTCGGTGACGTCGAAGTCGTGGCCGAGCATGCCCAGGTACACGGCCAGGGTTTCGAGGGAGTCGGCGCCGGTGTCCAGGACGCAGGTGTCGGCGTCGATCGCCTCGACGGTGCCCACGGCCGGGTTGATCCGCTCCAGGACCTCGGCGGCGGGCGCGTGGACCAGGACCCGGGCGCGGTGTCGCCAGGCGGCGGCGGAGACCTTGCCGGCCACATACCGCGCGGCGTCGCCCTCGGGGTCCTCGCGCGGCGCGAACCTGGGGCCGGTCGGAGTGCGCGGGATGATCCGGTCGACCCGGAAGGTGCGCCAGTCGTCGCGGTCCACGTCCCACGCGACCAGATACCAGCGGCGGCCCCAGTTGACCACGCGCTGCGGCTCGACGGTGCGCCGTGTGGACGCGCCGGCGTGGTCGAGGTAGTCCAGCCGCAACCGCTCGCGGTCCCGGCAGGCCGCGACCAGGACGGTGAGCACGTCGGTGTCCACCTTCGCGCTCGGCCGGTCCGCGGGCACCGGCACCGCGTACCGCTGCAACGTGCGCACCCGCCGGCGCAGCCGCGCCGGCAGCACCTGTTCCAGCTTGGCCAGCGCCTGCATGGAGGTCTCCTCCATGCCCGCCATCGCGCCCTGGGCGACGGTACGCAGGCCGACGGTGACCGCGACCGCCTCGTCGTCGGTGAGCAACAACGGCGGCATCGCGGCGCCGGCGGCGAGTCGATAGCCGCCGGTGGAACCTCGGGTGGCGTCGACCGGATAGCCGAGTTCGCGCAGCCGCTCGACGTCCTTGCGGATCGTGCGGCCGGTCACGCCCAGGCGTTCGGCCAGCTCGGAGCCCGGCCAGTCGCGGGGTGTCTGAAGCAGGGACAACAGGCGCAGCAAGCGTGCGGAGGTTTCCAACATTCTTTCAGCCTGACGCCTCTATAGGAGCGGAGTGTTCCTATTGGGATTCTACTGTTCTTCTCATGGAGAACAGCAGCAACACCGCAGCCGAGACCGTCACCGCGAACGCCGACGCCGACGCGATCCGCCCGTTCCGGATCGAGATCGCCCAGGCCGAGCTCGACGACCTGCGCGACCGCCTGACCCGCACCCGCTGGGCCGCCGACGTCCCGGGCGTACCCGACTGGACGCGCGGGGTGCCGGCGGGCTACCTCCGGGGCCTCGCCGACTACTGGGCGAACGGGTTCGACTGGCGCGAGGCGGAGGCGCGGCTGAACGCGTTCCCGCAGTTCGTCACCGAGGTCGACGGCCAGGACATCCACTTCGCCCACGTGCGCTCGGCCCGGGCCGACGCCCCCGCGCTGTTGCTGATCCACGACTGGCCGGGCTCGTTCGTCCAGTTCGTCGACGTGATCGAGCCGCTGTCGCGCGACTTCCACGTCGTGGTCACCGACACCCCGGGGGTCGGCTTCTCCGGACCGCTGTCCGGCCCCGGCTGGACCACCGGCCGGATCGCCGGCGCGTTCACCGAGCTGATGGCCCGCCTGGGCTACGCGCGCTACGGCGTACAGGGCAATGGCGGCGGCGCGTGGATCGCGGCCGAGATGGGTCGGATCGCACCGGAGAAGGTCATCGGCGTCCACGTCAACGGCCTGGTCACCTTCCCGTCCGAGGACCCCGCCGACTTCGCCGGGTTGACCGAGAGCGAGCAGTCCAGGCTGGCCCGGCTCCAGGAGTTCCGGGACGACAAGATGGGCTTCAACGCGATCCAGTCGACCCGGCCGCAGACGCTCGCCTACGGGCTGCACGACTCCCCGGTCGGCCAGCTCGGGTGGATCGTGGAGAAGTTCAAGGAGTGGACGGACACCGCGAGCGAGTTGCCCGAGGACGCGGTGGACCGGGACACCCTGCTCACGAACGTCAGCCTGTACTGGTTCACCGGCACGGCCGGTTCCTCGGCCAACCTCTACTACGAGATGGCGCACGACCCGAGCGCGTGGGCGCCGAAGGACCGCGGCACCGTCCCCACGGCGGTGGCCGTCGCGTTGCAGCAGGACGTCGCGATCCGTCGATTCGCCGAACGCGACCACAACGTGGTGCGCTGGACGGAGTTCGAGCGTGGCGGCAACTTCCTGTCGTTGGAGCAGCCGGAACTGCTGATCGGCGACGTCCGGGAGTTCTTCGCGGGCCTGAGCTGAGCCGAGCCGGCGCCCGGCAACCGGCTCCGGAACGACCGAAGGCCGCTTCCTGATGGAAGCGGCCTTCGGGATTGCGGTGGAGCTACGGAGAATTGAACTCCGGACCTCTTGCATGCCATGCAAGCGCTCTACCAACTGAGCTACAGCCCCGCGTGAATACGTCATAAGTCTACCGGGTCGGTCGCCGTGCTCACGACCAAGGGGGTCCGCAGCGGTGGCGGCTCGCGCAGCGGGCCGACCGCCCGCAGCAGCACCGCGGCGGTGAGGCCGCACAGCGTCGCGAACAGGTGCCCGAAGTCCCAGATGGTGTGGTCCACGATCACCGGCAGGCCGACCGAGAAGAACATCACCGCGGTGCCCGCGAGCCGGATCCAGCCGGACATGATCAGCACCGCGGCGGCGCACGAGCCCACCTCGACGTAACTCACCCCGACGTCCGTCGCGAACGCGATCTTGTGCGGGAGTCGGCCGGCCTCGATCGCGCCCTTCTCCACCGCGGCGGTCAGCAGCGACCCGAACACGTGGCCGCTCGCGCCGATCAGCAACATCCTGGGCGAGCCGTAGCGGCGTTCCGCCCAGGCCACGATCGTGCCGAACACGACCACGTAGGTAGCCAGTCCCGAGCCGTGGTCGGCGACCCAGAACGCGCTGGTGAGCAGCGCCTCCAGCGGATCGTCGCCGAGCCGGAACAGGTTGGTGCTGTTCAGCCTGGTGAGCAGGTCGATCAGCCGGGGCGGCGACGTGCGTTGCACGACCGTGGACGCGGTGAAGATGGCGATGTAGGTGAAGGTCACCGGCGCGGACAACACCCACGCGTGCAGCCGCGCGGTCCACGGGCTCAGCACGCGCACACAGCGACGGGCCCAGGCCCAGTGGTGGGCGAGGCCGCGCAGTACGTACCACGCGATCACGAGGCCCACGCCGATTCCGACGGTCACCCGGGGCGGGTGCCCGAAGGGTGGGTGAGGTGAACCCTCTTTTGGGCGACTTCGTCGCCGGCTCGCGAGGGGGGTGGGGGTGGGTCGTGGGGTGGGGGCGTGGGATGGCGGGCCGGAGTCGTGGGTGGGGCGTTGCTGTTTTTGGGCGACTTCGTCGCCGGCTCGCGAGGCGCCGCTTTTTCTTTCCCCCGCAAGCTCCTCCAAGAAAAAGCGGCGCCTCGCTCGTGACTTCGTGTCCCTCCGCTTCGCTCCGGGCCACGAAGTCAAAGGTCTGCGGCTCCGCCGCTCTCCGCGCTGCGCGCGTCGATCACTGGGGTGGGGGTGGGCCGGGGGGGGGGGGGGGGCCGGGGGGGGGGGGGGGGGGTTGTTGT
>NZ_JBSFEO010000015.1:0-1307 GCF_053594475.1 Embleya sp. NPDC001921 | reverse complement strand
CGGGTGCCGCGCAGCGCGGTCGGCGCGATGCCGGCCCGCTCGACCACCTCCCGCTGACGCGCCCGGGGGTGGTCGGGGGGACTTCTTCGGGGTGGGCGGTGCTGCTGGTGGGGTCGGAGGTGGTCGAGGTGCTGTCGTCGGGGCGGGCGGTGCTGCGGAAGCGGGAGCGGTAGGTGCTGGGGGTGACGCCCAGGCGGCGGAGGAAGGCTCGGCGCAGCGACTCGTCGCTGCCGAGGCCGCTGTGCGTGGCGGCGGCCGTGACGGTGGCGCCGGCGGCCAGGAGGGATTGGGCCGCCTCGATGCGGACGGCCTCCACGTAGACCGCCGGGGTCGAGCCGACCCGCTCGTGGAACAGGCGGGTGAGGTGGCGGGGGCTGAAGCCGCCGAGGCGGGCGAGCGCGGGCAGCGAGTGGTCGGCCGCCGGGTCCGCGGCGACCGCGTCCAGGACCGGGCGCAACGGGTCGTCGGCGGCGGCACGGGCGCGCGAGGGCACCGAGAACTGCGATTGGCCGCCCGGTCGGCGCAGGAACACCACCAGGTCGCGGGCCACCTCGCGGGCCAGGTCGGCGCCCTGGTCGGCCTCGACCAGGGCGAGCGCGAGGTCGATGCCGGCGGTCACCCCCGCGGACGTGTACACCGTGCCGTCTTGGACGAAGATCGCGTCCGGCTCGACGGTGACGCCCGGATGCCGCCGGGCCAGGGTCGCCGCGTGCCGCCAGTGCGTCACCGCCCGGCGGCCGTCCAGCAGCCCGGCCCGGGCGAGCAGGAACGCGCCGGTGCACACCGACGCGATCCGCTCGGAGGTCGCGGCGAGCGCGGTCACCGCGTCCAGGAGCGGCAACGGCGGCGCGTGTTGCGGGAAGTCGACCGATCCCGGCACGACCAGCGTGTGGCTGCCGTCGATCCCGGTCGCGGCCGCGTCGACCAGCAGCCGGGTGCCCGCGGACGTGGTCACCGGCGCACCGGTCGGCGAGCACAGCGTCAGCGTGTACGCACCGCCCATCCGCGCGGCCGTGCCGAACACCTCCAGGGGCGCGGTGACGTCCATCAGCCGGACCCCGTCGTACGCGAGCACCGTCACGTTCCTAGGTCGCATGGCTCCGAGGCTACCCGCCGACCGTGTCCGAATCCGAGGGATCGCTGTCCGGATGGACATGGCGCCGGCCGGGCGTCCGGGGCGAGGCTCTTACCGGCAACACCAGCCGCTCTCAGCTCGGAAAGGACCGCCCTCATGTCCGATCGCATCGCCGACGTCGACATCCCCGACAGCGCGCTCGCCAAGGAGGCCACCGAACTGGTCCGGGACA
>NZ_JBSFEO010000014.1:0-218488 GCF_053594475.1 Embleya sp. NPDC001921 | reverse complement strand
CCCCCACCGAACCCACCCGACGTCACGCTCGTCGGACCGACCCGCACCACCCCAACCCGCCGCAGAAAGACCTAAAACACCGGTATTGCCGCTAGACCGGGGATCGGCCCGCCGGCCGGCTCGGCCGGGGACCTCCCCGACCGGGCGGGCCGGCCCCCGGGGTCAGGCTCGCGGGGCCGGGCGGGTGAGCCTGAGGAGGCTCTCGTCGTTGTCCTCGTCGCTGCGACGACCCTCCTCGGCGAACCCGAGCCGGGCGTAGAACCCGCGGGCCCGGGTGTTCTTCTCGTACACCTCCAGCGTCAGCGCGCCGCGCAGCGCCGCCGCGTGCTCGACGAGCAGTCGGCCCACGCCGGTGCCCTGTGCCTCGGGAGCGACGAACAGGCCGCCGATCTCGCCGCCGGCCCCGCCTTCGATCTCGGCGTCGAGCAGGCCCAGGAGCGCGACCACTTCGCCGTCGGCCTCGGCCACCCGGTTGTCGGCGTGGACCAGGTGGATCTCGCGCATCTTGCGTTCGCGCTCGCCTTCGCCCTCGCCCGGGACGAAGGGGTGCGCGGCGCGGCCCGCGCGCGACCAGACGTCGACCGCGGCGTCCTCGTCGACGGGGCGATAGGGCCGGATTCTCGGAGTTTGGGCCATGCGCGCGACGGTATCCCACCCGGCGGTCGACGCTCGGCCGGGCGTTCCGTGCCCGACGCCGCACCGCCGGTCAACCGACGCCGCGCCCGCGCCGACAGGGGTGCGGATCCCCGCGGGGAGGGTCCGGGGTGGAGTGTCTCCGGGCAGCCGGGCGCCGGGCCCCGGCCGCTTGCGCCGGCGCGAACGGCTCCGGGAGCCCCGGCCGTTCGCGTTCAGTCGCCGCTCTCCGCCGAGGACGACGCCGAGTACGAACCCCACCCGGCCCGCTCGCTCGTGGAAGGACCCCGCGATGCCCAGCACGGACCCGACCGGGACGCCCGCCATCGCGGCGAAGAACAACGTCCCGCAGACGCCGAGCGGGATGTCGATCCACCGCCCGTTCGGCCCGCCCAGCACGATGTCCCGGGCAACGGCCGCGGTGAGCGCCGCGTTGAAGACCACCCAGACGGCCACCACCGCGACCACGATCACGGCCAGGGCCGGCAGGAACGTTTTCCCGGCCACGCGCGAGACCAGAGCGCGCGCCCGCGTCAAGGGGTTCCTCCCGACCGGGACGGCGGCTTCATCGCCGTTCGGCAGAACAGGGCCCCGTGTGCGCGCACTCCGTCCGGCAGTTCGGCGAGTACGTCCACCGCCCCACCGTGGACGCACGGACATCGAGGCGAGCCGTGCGGCCATGGCGTCGGTTCGGCCGGGCCTTGACCGGGCCCATGACATTCACGACTTCGCATCGCATTCTCGTGCCGGGCGGCAACGGCAAGTCCGGCCGCCGCGTCCTGGCGGCGCCGACGGCGCTCCGGCCGGGCAGCGGCGGTGCCGGGCCGAACCGCGCCGCCCGGCGAGGGGTCGGCGAAGCTCGTGTCAAACAGCCTTTGCCATTACGGCAAGGAATGTTGCCGGAGCGTCGAGGGGCGCGGATGCTGCACACCGAAAGGGAGGTGTACGGCATGAGGGAAAACGGACAGGATTTCGCGGCCGACGCGGACCGGGCGGACGTGGTGGATGCCGCGGGTCCGGGTGACCGGGAGCGGCGCTACGACGTCGTCGTGGTCGGCGGCGGCGCCGCCGGATTGAGCGCGGCGCTCACCCTGGGGCGGGCCCGGCGGTCGGTGCTGGTGGTGGACGCCGGACAGCCGCGCAACGCGCCGGCCCACGGGGTGCACAACTTCCTGGGCAGCGAGGGCATCGCGCCGGCCGAGCTGCTCGCGAACGGCCGCCGGGAGGTGGCCGGTTACGGCGGAGAGCTCACCCGGGGCACGGTGGCGGGGGTACGACGCGCGGCGGACGGCGACTTCCGGGTGGGGCTGGTGGACGGCCGCTCGGTCCGGGCCCGGCGGCTGGTGGTGACGACGGGGCTGGTCGACGAGCTGCCGGCGGTGCCCGGGCTGGCCGAGCGGTGGGGGCGCGAGGTGTTGCACTGCCCGTACTGCCACGGCTGGGAGGTGCGGGACCAGCCGATCGGCGTCCTGGCCACCGGACCGATGGGCGTCGAGCAGGCGCTGATGTGGAGCCAGTGGAGCAGGCGGGTGACGTTGTTCCTGCACACCGGTCCGGAGCCGGACGACGAGGCGTACGAGCGGCTCGCCGCGCGCGACGTCGGCGTGGTCGACGGCGAGGTGCGGGCGCTGCGGGTGGACGACCGGGACGGGTTGACCGGTGTGGTCCTGGCCGGCGGGACCACCGTGCCGGTGCGGGCCCTGGTGGTCGCTCCGCGTTTCACCGCCCGCGCCGCGCTGCTGAGCGATCTGGGCCTGGAGACCCGCGAGGCGGAGATGGGCGGACACGTGCTGGGTACCTACGTGCCCGCCGACGCTTCCGGTGCGACCGGGGCACCCGGCGTGTGGGCGGCGGGCAACGTCACCGACCTCACCGCCACCGTGGTCGGCTCCGCCGACTCCGGAATGCGCGCGGCGGCGGCCGTCAACGCGGATCTGATCGCCGAGGAAACCCGACAGGCGGTGAGCAGCCGACGCTCACCGGGGTAGGGCGCCTGGAGTGGCCGGTGCGGGCATCCCGCGTCCATTGCGGGCATCCCGCGTCCATCGGGCGCGGGATGCCGTCGCACCGCCCGGGAGTCGGGGACGAACGAGGCCCGCCGGCGGGCGCGGCGGACGGGAGGGCGCCGGCCGCCGGTCGTTCAGGGCCTGCGGCCGTGAAAGGTGCGGCGCAGGTCGCTCACCCAGGCGTCGGGGTTCTCCCACGGGATGAAGTGGCCGCCGTGGTCGTGGGCGTTGACGTTGACGTGGTTGAACCAATCGGCTTGCGGGCCGGTCTCGAACGCCCGGACGCGCTCGTCGGCGGTGTGGACGCCGGGCGGGTTCTCGTAGGTGACGAAGGTGAGGCCGACCGGGGCCCGCACGACCGGGGTTCGGTCGTGGGCGGGGGCCCAGGGGTAGCGGTTGGCGTTGGCGTAGTAACGCATCGACGTGGCGATGGAGTTGTTCACCCAGTAGATGGTGGCGTGGGTGAGCAGGTCGTCCCTGGTGAAGACGGACTCGACGTCGCCGCCGTTGTCGCTCCAGGCGTTCCAGCGCTCCAGCAGCCAGGCGAGCAGGCCGGCGGGGGAGTCGCTCGGCCCGTGGGCCAGGGTGGCGCCGTCGAGCATGTGCACGGCGAGGTGGGGTGCCCAGCGGCGGTCCGGTTCGACGACGCGGGCGCGGACGTCGGCGGGCTGGTCGTCGGTGAGGGGCCGGTTCCGGGCGAAGTCCCAGGCGCGGTGGCCGGTGAAGAAGTCGAGCGGCAGCCCGGAGCCGATGCGGATGCCGTACGACTCGTCGGCGTACTTGTGGCCGAGTTGACTGGAGACGATCCCGCCGATGTCGCAGCCCCCGGCGGCGTACTTCCCATACCCCAGGGTCTCGGTCATCAGGGTGTGCCAGAGGTCGGCGACCTTCCAGAAGTTGACGTCCGGAAAGCCGGTGAGCGGCCCGGGGAAGCCGAAGCCGGGCAGGGACGGCACGATGACGTCGAACGCGTCGGCGGGATCACCGCCGAACGCGGCCGGGTCGGCGAGCGGGTCGATCACCTTCGACCAGTGCCAGAACGTCCACGGCCGGCCGTGGGTAAGGATCAACGGGATCGGGCGAGGGCCGCGGCCGGGCTTGCGCATGAAGTGCACCGGTGTCGTCGGCCCCTCGGGCGGCGACACCGCGCCGTCCCGGCCGGGACACCGGGGCCTTGTCGGTCAGGCCAGTTGCTCGCGCAGGACCTCGAGCTGGGTCAGCCGGGCCCGGGCGTGCAGGGCGCGGCCCTTGTCGGTGGCGGTGACGAAGACGCCGCGGCGATCGGTGTCGCACATCGCGCGCTGGACCAGACCGCACTTCTCCAGCCGGGCGACGGCCCGCGAGGAGGCGCTCTGACTCAGGTGCAGGTCGCTGACCAGGTCGTGGATCCGGGACTTGCATCCCTCGGCGGCGATCAGCCGGTCCAGTACCTCGAAGTCGCTCATGGCGATGTCGTGTCGGGCCTGGAGGGCGCGATCGAGCTCGTGGGCGACCCGGCTGTATCGCGACAAAAGGGTGCGCCAACTCTCGATCAGCGGCTCCTCGGTCTTCATCGCGTCACGGTAACGCCACCCGTCATAACATGCAAGCAAATTTATTGCACCCACATTTAATGCGTAGACATTCAATGCGTGCGCATATATGTTCGTCGCCATGGCCCCAACAGTCGAGACCTACGCGGGACCGCCCTCCCGCGAGAAGTCCGTCCCCTCGTCCGCCGCGTCCGACTCAACACCGTCCGCCTCGCACTGGACCCCCAGACTCTGGGGCGTCCTGGCCGTGCTGTGCCTCGTCCTGTTCCTGGACGGCCTCGACGTCTCCATGGTCGGCGTCGCGCTGCCCTCGATCGGCCACGAACTGGGCATGTCCGCGACCTCGTTGCAGTGGATCGTCAACGGCTACGTGCTCGGGTACGGCGGGCTGATGATGCTCGGCGGCCGCACCGCCGACCTGCTCGGCCGGCGCCGGGTCTTCCTGATCGCACTCGCGGTGTTCGCCGCCGCCTCACTCCTGGGCGGGCTCGTCGACAGCGGCGGCCTGCTCATCGCCAGCCGCTTCATCAAGGGTCTGGCCGCGGCCTTCACCGCGCCGACCGCACTGTCCATCCTGACCACGACCTTCCCCGAGGGCCCGGCCCGCAACCGAGCGCTCTCCGTCTTCTCCGTCTTCGGTGCGAGCGGCTACTCGTCCGGCCTGATCCTGGGCGGACTGCTCACCGAGTTCGGCTGGCGCTGGACCTTCCTGACCCCCGTACCGCTGGCCGTTCTCGCCCTGGTGGCCGGGTACTTCCTGATCCCGCGGGACCGCCCCGCCGACTCCGGCGGCCACGATCTGGTCGGCGCCGTCACCCTCAGCGGCGGCATGCTGCTCGCCGTCTACACCGTTGTCTCCGCACCCGAACGAGGCTGGACCGCGCCGCTCACGCTCGGCTCGGTCGTGCTGGCCGCCGTACTGCTCACCGCGTTCGTGTTCGTCGAGAAGCGCATCGCCCACCCGCTCGTGCGCTTCGGCATCCTGCGGATCGGCACGGTGGTGCGGGCCAACCTGAGCATCGTCGCGCTGATGGGCTCCTACATGAGCTTCCAGTTCATGATGACGCTCTATCTCCAGGACGGCCTCGGCTGGTCCGCGCTGCGGATGGCGCTCGCGCTGCTGCCGGCCGGTCTGGTCGTCGCCTTCGGATCGCCGTTCACCGGACGCCTGATCAACCGCTACGGCACCGCGCCGCTGCTGATCGCGTCGATGGCCTCGATGAGCCTGGGCTACGGATGGTTCCTCGCCACCGCGGGCAGCACCCCGAACTACGCCTTCACCGTGCTGCCCACCATGCTGCTCCTGGGCGGCGGCTTCGCCTTCGGCTTCAGCGCGATCATGTCCCAGGCCACCGAGGGCATCGAGGACTCCGAACAGGGCCTCGCCTCCGGCCTGGTGCAGACCTCCGGCCAGGTCGGCGCGGCCCTCGTGCTCGCCGTGGTCACCGCCGTCACCACCGGCGCCACCGCCGGGGACACCGACTTCGGCGCCTACCGGCCCGGGGCCAACCTGGTCACCGGAGTGGCGATCGTGGGTCTGCTGCTCAACATCGTCCCGCTGCTCGCCTCCTCGCGCCGCCGGGCGCGGACGGCCGACGCCGACGGCACGACGCGCCTGTCCTGACCGTACGCGGGCCGCGCCGGCATCGAGGCGCGCATCCGACCCGCGCGACCCGAAGGCCGGCTCCGATCGGAACCGGCACCCGAGCCCCCACGTGCCGAACCGCGCGTGGGGGCTTCGGCGTGTGTGCGCCGGGCGCCACACATTGCCGACGCGCGGCGTTCGAAGACCCGGCCCGCCCGGCGCGACCCGCGCGGGCGGTCGGGCGGAGGGGCGGACGGGTGCGTGGATCCTCGTGGACGCCCGCCGGCACGACAACGGGGCGTGCGACGATGGCGACGAAGCGACGTGAACCGGGTGGAGGTCGACGTGGGGCTGTGGAACCGACGAGGTGCACCGGACGGCCCGGCCGACGAACCGGCGGGAGATCCCACCGAGGCGCTCGAAGCACTCGGGCTGACCGCCGACCGCACGGTGGAACTCTCCGCGACGCTCCGGGGCCCGGTGACCGAGCTCGTGCTGCGGGATCTGCCGCGGATCGAACTCGGCGCCGCGCCGCGCTGGTTGGACGCGACCCGGACCGTGATCGGATCCGCCGCACCGGCACTGCTACGGGACATGGTGCCCGGACTCGACGACGAACAGGCCGCCGCGGCCGCGTTCCACCCGCACCTGCTCCCCACCGTCGCCTACGAACTGCGCCGCCGCCGCGCCGCGCTGCGCCGGCCCAAGGACCCGGGTGCGTTGACCCGGACCGGGCCCGGAGCGCTGAAGCTGAGCGCGGCCCTGATGACCGGCCGGATGCTGGTGCACGGCCACATCGCCGCACGCGTCGGTGCGGACACCGCGAAGGAACTCGCGGCCGGTCATGCCGAAACGATTCGCTCGCTCGCCCTCGTCGACGCCTCGGACCACGCCCGTCGACACGAGCCGGCCTGGGGCGCGTGGGGGCTGCTCGACGCCCTCCAAGCCCTGCTGCGCAACCGCGAACTGCTCGGGGAACCGGTGGTTGTGGTACCGGCGCCGCCGACGCGGCCCGGGGAACCCGAAGCGGAGGCCTCCACGGTCGCCGAACTGGGCCTGATCCTGTGCTGCTCCGCGGCGATCGCCCTGATCGAGGCACTGCCGCCGACGGACTGAGCCGACGCCGTGCGCCGGCGCCGACGGACCGAGTCGGCGCCGTAAGCCGGCGCGACGGACGAGTCGGCGCCGGCGTCGACGCGCGGCGCCGACATGATCGGGTGAAAGCGCCGGCGCGGCCGTGCGGGTGGCTGTGCCCGGGCGGTTGTCCCGCTACGGCAGCGCCCGGGACCCGACATGCCCGGGTGGCACCGCGACCGTCCCGGGCCGGGCGTACATCGAACGGTGCAGCCACGGTTCGGTCGTGCGCAGGACGCCGGGGCGGACCGGTTTCCCGAGAGTGGACGAGGTAGGAGGCGTTCACGAAGGGACGGGCACATGCGCGGCGCGAAGTGGCGAGTGGGAGCGGTGGCTCTGGCGGCGGTGGTCGGAGCCGGGACCGGCGTGGCCCCGGCCGGTGCGACCGGTCCCGCCCTGACGGCCGACCTGCGGGCCGACAGCGACCGGGACGGTCGGGTCGCGCTGCGCGGATCGGGCGACGAGGCCGCCGAGCGGGCGGGCCGCGAGGCGGTGTTCCTGCCCAACCTGGACGACGACGGTCGTCGATGTCGACTCGAGCCCGGCGACCTCGACCGGCTCGACATCGCGGTCGACGAACGACTGGCGGCCTGCAACGACGCGGCGAACGAGGTGGTCGACGGGCCCGCGGACGAGGGCGACCTCGCGCCGCTGCGGGTGCCGCCCACGCGGGTGGGACACGGCGCGATCGGCCGGGTGGAGGTACCCGCGGCACAGCGCGAGCTGGTGCGGTTGTTCATCCGCCGCGACGGCTCCCTCGTACCGTTGGGCAACGTGCCGCTGACCGCGCGCGAGTTGCGGTCGGGCGTCGAACTCGCCGTCGAGGGACGGGACGTGCCGCGGGACCCGGCGCGGTGGGACGGGCGCGTCGCGATCACGCTCACGGTGTCCGAGGCCGGCCGGACCGCCACGGACACGGTACCGATGCGGGTGGCGCCGGTCCTGGTGCACAACGACCTGCAACGCGCCGAGCGGATCATCGCCGCGAAACCCGGGCCCGGCGCGGGCACCCCGGTCGAGATCCCCACCAACCCGGACCCGGGGTGGCCCGCCGACTGGGAGCCGTTCGCGAAGTCCCTGACGGACGCGGTCGTCCGCGCCGGTCTGGGACCGGACGCGGTGCGCTTCACCGAAGGCACCGACCAGTGGTGGCGGGACATCTGGCGGCAGGACATCTTCGAAGCCGGCACGGTGAGCATGCCCGCCCCGGGAGGCGAGGCCCAGGTCATGCGCGTCCTGCTGCGCTCGCCCAACCACTGGAGCTCGCCCACCGGGGACGCCGAATCGCTGCGCCGGGCGGGCCGGTTGATCTTCCGCGACCTGCGCGGCCCCGATGTCGCGGTGGTACAGCAGTACACGAGCGACCGCGGCGCGGCCGTCGACGACATGCTGAACTTCACCGGCAACTTCGAGTCCGTACCGGCGTTCCCGGGATCACCGCAGGGCCGCATCGTCTACGGGTCGGCCCCCTCCCGGATGCCGGACCAGTCGTTCGTCCGGATGCTCGCCGCCCAGGGGCAACAACCGCCGATCGCGATCGACACGTCGTGGCTGGTGGTCGGGCACGCCGACGAGACCGTGCACGTGGTGCGCGCGGACAACGCGCGCGGCTGGACCCTGATGGTCGCCGACCCGCGGCTCGCGGTCGACCTGTTGCGCCGGGCGCGGGCGGCGGGTTCGGGCGGGGAACGCCTGTTCGCCGACACGGCCTCGCCGAACCGGCCCACCGTCGACGAACTGCTCGCCGCCGACTGGTTCGCCCGGACGAACGAGTCGGCGGCCGGTCACATCGACGGCCAACTCGCGGTGCTGCTGCGTGAGACGGGCCTGCGATGGGATGAACTCGTACGGGTTCCGGTGCTGTTCGCGCCGGGCCGGCTGACCCCCGACGGTCCACAACGCGCCATCGCGTTCTCTCCCGGCATCGTCAACGGACTGTCTTTGACCGCACGGGACTTCGCGGCACCGGATCCGCACGGTCCACGGGTCGCGGGTGTCGACGTGTTTCGCGCCGAGACCGAACGGGCGCTCGGCGCACAGGGGGTGCGTACCCGATGGGTGGAGAACTTCTCCTGGGCCCACGTCGGCGGCGGCGAAGTGCACTGCGCGACGAACGCGCTGCGCGACCCGAGCGGCACGACGCCGTGGTGGCGGGAGCGATCGCGGGCCGCCGCCGGAGCGTGATCGGCGGCACGCCCGGGCGGTCCGCGCCCGGGCGTTCGGCAACCGGCGTTGTTTCGACGGGCGGTCGTGCCCTCGGGTCAGGTCCGGACCGGATGGCGTGCGCGTAGCGGGCTCTCGCCGAGGAGTTCCAGGCCCAGTGAGGTCAGCGAGTGCAGGACCGCGCCACCTCGCCGGGTCGTGGTGATCAGCCGGGCGTTCCGCAGCACGGTCGCGTGTTGGCTCGCCGACGCCGCCGAGACGTTCAAGCGACGGGCCAACTCCGTGGTCGTGCAACCGTCGTTGATCACGGTCAGCGCGGCGGCCCGGGTCCGGCCCAGGAGCGCGCCGAGCGCGCGGTCGTCGCCCACGCCGGGTTGCCACAGCGCGACGCCGTCCTGGAGGTCGCGCACGGTGGGGACGGCCAACACGTATGGCGCGGCTTCGTCCTGGACGTCCCAGAGCACCACCGACTCGCGCCAGACGAAGAGCGTCGGTGCGATCACCAGGCCCCGGCCATTGAGCAGGATGTCGTGGTCCTTGCGATGCCGCACTTCCAGGACCGGCGGATTCCAGCGGATGAGCGGTACGCACAGCCCGGCCAACAGGCCCTCGACACCGCTGTCGAGCAGCGTGTGGGTGTAGCGGCCGCGGGCCGCCTCCAGGTGCGAGCGCACCCGGTCGTGGAAGGGCGCGACCGTCACGTCGTGGCAGGCGCGCAGCGCCTCGGCGAACTCGCGGCGCGGTTCGAGGGCACCGTCCAGGAAGTCGCGCACCCAGGTCGAGTAGGCGGGGGCGAAGGTCAGGTGCGCCAGTTCCGCGCGTAATCGCGCGCCGGGTACCGCGAGCAGGTTCTCGATGCTTTCGTCGAGGGAGGGGGAGTCCCCGACCAGCGTGCGCAGATCCAGACCCGGACCGCGGATGGGCATCAGCGCGGTGAGCGGACCGGGCGCCGACTCCGGTCGCGCGGCCACCTCGGTGCGCCAGGCCCGGAAGGGCAGCGGTCTGCGCGGACCGTGCAGCAGTTCCAGGCTGTGGTACGTCTCGGCCGCCGCACCGACCGTCGCGGCCAATCGGGTCCTGGCCAGGTCCTCCGCGGTGAAGTGGATTCGCAGCACTCGTGCACTCCGGGGGTCGAGTGGATGGTCGGGGATGTTTGGTCCGAAATGTGCCTTCTATCGCTCTCCCGTACACGTACGTCCTCGGGAGGACCACGACAGTGTGCGTCCTCGGCGACGCCGCGACCAGCGGGTTTCGGTCCAGGCTGAAAGGCGTTTCCGGACAACGGCCGATCGGCCAGGCTTCGGGGACGGGGCGAGCGGACAACGTCGTCCGCCCGCCGGGGAATGCGAGCCGGGGTGGAGGGGCCCGGGCGCGAGACCACGGGGGTGGAGGCGGCGGGCTCGGCCGGAGATCCGACACGGGGCGGAAGCGCGGGCCGAGAGAAGACGTCGTCGGGACCCGAGTGGTGGTCGTGCCCGGATCTCGGCCCCGTCCGACGGGGACGGGCGGGGACTCCATCGTGCTCGGGATCGGCCGGAGGCGGGCGGACGTACGCTCGCCTCCTGCCGCGCGCGTCGGGCCGGGGCCGGGAATCGGGGGCCGGGCCGGGGGTTCACGGCCCGGGGGCTCGCGGCTCGCGGCTCGCGGGCCCATGGGCTCAGGCGAAGGCGTTCACGCCGGTCAGGGCGCGGCCGATGAGGAGCTTGTGGATCTGGCTGGTGCCTTCGTAGAGCGTCATCACGCGGGCGTCGCGCAGATACTTGCCGACCGGATACTCGTCGATGTAGCCGTATCCGCCGAACACCTGGAGCGCGTTGTCGGCCGCGCGCACCGCGGCCTCGGAGGCGAACAGCTTGGCCACCGAGGACTCGGTGGCGAACGGCAGGCCGCGATCGATGTGGTCGGCGACCTGCCAGGTCAGCAGGCGGGCCGCGCGTACGTCCACGGCGATGTCGCTGAGCAGTTCCTGGACCAACTGGTGGCCGGCGATGGGTTTGCCGAACTGCTCGCGCTCGCCCGCGTGGCGCACCGCCGCGTCCAGACACGCCTGCCCGATTCCCACACAGCCTGCCGCGACCGACATGCGGCCCTTGGCGAGTGCGGCCATCGCGACCGAGAAGCCCTTGCCGAGTTCGCCCAGCCGGGCGGAGTCCGGCACTCGGACGGCGTCCAGGACCAGTTCGGCGGTCGCCTGTCCGCGCAGCCCCAACTTGCCGTGCACTTCCCGGCGTTGCAGACCGGGGGCGTCGGTCGGCACGAGGAACGCGGTCACGCCCTTGTGGCCCGCCTCGCCGGTCCGGGCGAACACCAGCGCCACGTCGGCCCAGGTGCCGTTGGTGATGAACATCTTGGCGCCGGTCAGCAGCCAGTCGCCGCCGTCGCACACCGCGCGGGTGGCCAGGTTAGCCGCGTCGGAACCGGTGTTCGGCTCGGTGAGCGCGAAGCAGCCCAGCGCCTCGCCCGCGCACAGCCGAGGCAGCCACGCGTGCCTTTGCTCCTCGCTCCCGTACGCGGCGATCGACTTGGCGACCAGGCCGAGCGAGACCGACACGATGCCGCGCACGGCCGAGTCGCCGCGCCCCAGTTCCTCCAGCACGAGACAGTAGGCCAGGTGGTCGCCGGCCGATCCGCCGTACTCCTCGGGAATGGTCAGGCCGAGGAAGCCCAGCCAGCCCAACTTCGCGACGATGCCCGGGTCGACGGACTCGGCGCGGTCCCACTCGGTGGCGTGCGGGACGAGTTCGCGGTCGGCGAACCGTGCGGCCAGATCCCGCACGGCGTTTTGTTCGTCGGTCAACTCCAGGTTCATGGGCCGGCTCTCCTGATCCTCGGAATCGGGTGGTCGCGACTCGGCCGGGCGACGCGGCGCCGGATGGGCCTCAGCCGCGTGCGGCCTCGGCGCCTTCGGGGCCTCCGTCGACCGCCGTCGACCGGTCAAATTAGCAGTGCCGATTTCATCCGCGTGGGACGCGGAACCCCGGACCGGCGGCGTGCGTCGCAGTGCCGGGCCCGAACACCGGTCGGGCCGAAGCCGATTCGGGTCGAATGGGAGCCGCACTTGCGCGCCTACAACCACATCCTGGCCGCCACGACGCTTGCCGGCACGCTGCTCCTGGCCGGCTGCGGGGCGGACTCGACGCCGGTGGGGATCGGGACGCCCACGCCCACGCCGACGCTCGGTGCCTCGAGCCCGGTCGTCGCCGAGACCGGCGAGGACAACACCAGGCTGGACGACGCCGCGCTGAAGAAGAGCATTCAGGCGGCGGGCCGCGGTGTCTCGACCGTGCGTGCCATCGGCGACGTGCGATCACCCGACGGGCGCCGAAGGATCGGCTACGACCTGCGCTTCGACCAGTCCCGGAGGAGCTACATCGGCTCGATGACGGTGGGTGGGCGAACGATCGAACTGCGTCGGATCGGCGCGGACCTGTACCTGAAGGCCGGCGCGGACTACTGGACGGCCGCCGGCAAGCTCGCCGACCCGAGCGACGCCGGGCGACTGCACGAGAAGTACGTCAGGATCGAGGCCGACAACCCGCGATTCGAGGACGTCACCGAGATCGCCGACTACGGCAGCGTCGCGACGGTCGTCATGGACTGGGGATCCACGCCGAAGCGCCGCTCGGAGGAGATGCTCGACGGCCGGCGGATGCTCGTGCTGACCGTCGCCGACCCGGACGACGGCGACATCAGCCTGTACGTACCCGCCACCGGAAGTCCGGTCCCGGTGCGGCTCCTCGCCCCGGGCCCCTCCACCGTCGACTGGTCCGATCCCGGCAAGCCGGTGGAGATCACCGCCCCACCGGCGGCGGCCACGGTGGCCCTGCCGCCGCTGAACCGCGAGACCAGGCCGTCCGCCGATTGATCCGTTCGCGGCTTCGGCCGGGGACGCTCCGGCGGGATTGCGTCAGCGGCCCACGGGCACGGTGACGAACAATGCCCCGGCCGTTCCGGCGAGCGCCAGGTAGACGCCCAGGTGCGCCGCGCGATACCGGTCGAACCCGGGCTTATGGGGCCACAACCACGATGTCAACGCGACGGGCACGGACGCCACCGCGAGCCACGCGGCCCGGTTCACCGCCGCGGTGGCCTCCGGACAGTCGGCGGCGGAGTCGCAGGAGTCGAACGCCATCGCACTCAGCCCGAAGAGGAAGAGGTGCGCACCCGCGAATGGGACGGTCAAGACGGTGGCGATGACGGGGGCGGCCGGCGAGCCACGCCGGGACGCGGGCGTGCCGGCGTGGGGCACGGAGCGGAGCGAAGCCTTGTGGTGTGTCATGTGGTCAGCTCATCACCGGGGGGGCGGCACGGGATGAGTACGGGTACTCATTTGCCCCGTTCACCCGGAACCGGCGCCGCGGACACGCCGTTCCGGGTATGTCGGCGCTCGGTGACGCGGTGTGTCCCGAAGGCGAACAGGCCGCGGGGGTAGAGCAGTTGCGCGGGGCGGGAGGTGAAGTCGGTGGATGCCGCCGATCCGTGCGGCGATGCCGTGCCCGCGTTCGAGGCGGCCTCGTGGTGGGAGCGGGCGGTCAGGAGCCCAGGTAGCGGAGGATGGCCAGGACTCGGCGGCTGTAGCCCGGGCCGGCGGCGTGGGCCAGGTCGAGGCGGTCGAAGATCGCGTTGACGTGCTTCTCCACCGCGCTCTGCGACACGTGCAGGGCCTGTGCGATGGCGGCGTTGGTGCGGCCCTCGGCCATGTGCGCCAACACCTCGCGCTCGCGCGGGGTGAGCCGGTCCAGCGGGTCGACGTGGCTGGTGCGGGCCAGGAGCTGGCGCACCACCTCGGGGTCGAACGCGGCGCCGCCGGCGGCGACCCGGTTCAGCGCGTCCAGGAAGTCGTCCACGTGCGCGACGCGGTCCTTGAGCAGATAGCCCACCGCCGCGCCGTCGTGGGTCAACAGCTCGACCGCGTACCGCTTCTCGATGTACTGGGACAGCACCAGCACACCCACCCCCGGCAACCGGCGGCGCACCTCCAGGGCGGCCCGCAGGCCCTCGTCGGTGTGCGTGGGCGGCATCCGCACGTCGGCCACCACCACGTCCGGGACGTGCTCGAGGACCGCCTCGACCATGGCGTCGCCGTCACCGACGCCCGCGACCACCTCGTGCCCCTCGTCGGCGAGCAGTCGGGCCAACCCCTCGCGCAGCAGGGCCGAATCGTCGGCCAGGACTATGCGCACGGTACCTCCGCGGTGATCGTGGTGGGACCTCCGGGCGGGCTGTCCACCCGAAGGGTTCCGTCCAGGGCGGCGACCCGACGGGCCAGCCCGGACAGTCCGCCGCCGGCGGGATTCGCGCCGCCGACGCCGTCGTCGACGATACGTACCCGCACCGTGTCGCCGGCGCCCGAGACGCACACCGTGACGGCGTCGGCGCCCGCGTGCTTGACCGTGTTGGTGACGGCCTCGGCGACCACGAAGTAGACCGCGGTGGCCACGATCGGCGCGGGTTCCGCCGCCACGTCGTACGTCAACCCGACCCGTACCGGCGCCCGCTCGGCGATCGTCTCCAGGACCGCGCGCAACCCGCCGTCGTCCAACCCCGTGGGATGGATCCGCCAGGCCACGTCCCGCAGATCGGTCAGCGCCTGCTGGGCCTGCTCGTGTGCCTGACGCAACAACTCGTCGGTGCGCGCGGGATCGTTGCCGCGGCGGGCCCGGCCGATCAGCATGCCCAGGGCGACCAGGCGCTGCTGCACCCCGTCGTGCAGGTCGCGTTCGATCCGCCGGCGCTCCTCGTGCACCGCCTCGACCACGCCCGCCCGGCTCGCCGCCAACTCGTCCACCCGAAGCCGCAGCAGCTCGCTCGGGTCCGGTTCGAGCAGGCGCCGGGCCAGCGCCCGTTCGGTGTCCGCGAGCCCGACCAGGCCGTACAACGCCAGGGCGAGCAGGGCCAGTCCGGACGGGAGCAGGATGGCCACATCGGAGGTGGTGGTGTTCGGACTGCCCGTCGCCCACGCGCCCACCATCACCGCGGCGAACCCCACGCCGCCGACGGTGAGCACCAGGAGCGCGCCGCCGAGCAGTCCGACCGGCACCCGCGCCGCCAGGTAGCGGACCAGGCGCCTCGGCTCGGTGGGGGTGGGGTGGAGCGGGTCCCCGGGGCGGGCCAGGCGTGCGCGCTCCAGGTCGGTCAGGGCGCGGGCGCAGCGCGTGATCAGGCGCGGCACGCCCCGGCGCGGGCGCGTCCGGGAGCGGGGGACGACCGCGTACAACAGCCCGGTGCCGGCCAGGAAGAGCACTTCCGGCAGCGCGGTCGCGGCGCCCACGAAGACCACCCGCACGGCGCGCAGGGCAGCCGTCGCCCCGGTACGCACCACCGTCCCGAACCCACGCGGGCGCCGTGTGTCGTCGACCGGACCCGAACCGTCCAATGCTCCTGCTCCGTCCTGTCCCGTCCTCGATCCCGTCCCCGTTCGCGCACGTCACGGCGATGACCCGAGCCTCTCATCCGGTTCCCCGGCCGACCCGGGTGGGTCGCTAGGCTCCGGCCGAACCGCGTGGGTCGCTCGGCTCCGGCCGACCCGGGTGGGTCGCTCGGCTCCGACCGAACCGCCCGGGTCGCCCGGCTCGGGCCGAACCGCCCGGGTCGCCCGGCTCCGACCGAACCGCCAGGGTCGCCCGGCTCCGATCCGTCCGGCGGCCTTCGCTCGGCGCCGCCGGGCCGGGCGACCCCCACCCCGGTCGGCCGTCCGCTCACCCGCCGCTCGCCATCGCCTCGCGCAGGTCGACCCGGGCCGCCCGGCGGGAGGGGAGCCACGCCGCGAGGGTGCCGACGACGACCGCGCCGACCAGGACGGCCCCGCATGTGGTCCACGGGACGGCGAGCGTGTCGAGGCCCTTCGTGGCCAGCACGCGCCGGGTGGCCGCGCCCCAGGCCAGGCCGGGCAGCAGACCCAGGACCGCGCCGACCACGGCGATCAGCACCGCCTCCGTGCGGATCATCCGGCGCACCCGCCGGCGGGTCAGCCCCAGGGCCCGCAACAGCGCGATCTCCCGGGTGCGTTCGACCACGGACAGCGCGAGTGTGTTGACCACGCCCAGTACGGCCACCAGGATCGCCAGCGCGAGCAGGGCGTACACCAGGTCCAGGGCGAGGGCGACCGTGTCGTGCAGCGCCTCGCGGTAGCTGTCCCGGTCGCGCACCTTGGTCTGCGGGAAGCCGGCCAGGCGCTCGGCCAGGGCCGCGTACACCCGGTCCCGATCCGCTCCCGCCGCCGTGGTCGCGAAGTACACGTCGTCCAACGGCATTTGCTCCGCCGGCAGGTTCGCCCGGGCGACATGGGTGCCGATGTAGGTCGCGCCGGAGGCGAACACGTCGCCGTCGCGGACGATGCCGCCGACGGTGAGCCGCGCGGTGCCACCGCCGTGGAAGCGCACCCGCACCGGATCGCCGAGCCGCAGCCGGTGTTCGTCGGCGAACGCCTGGGGCACGGTGATCCCGTCGCCGCCCGGGGCCAGCGTCGAGCGGGCGTCGCCGGCGGTGAAGGTCAGCCGGAAGTCGTCGGTGAACCGCTCGGTGGTGGCGGTGAGATCGTGATCGCGGTCGGTGCCGTGCGCGGTGATCAGGTCGGCGCGCACGGTCTGTTGCGCGGTGACGTGGTCCAGTCCCGGCGTCTCCCGCACCACGCGGGCCACCTGTTCGGTCATCGGGCTCGACGAGAGCACGAAGTAGTCGGCCTTCACGGTGCGTTCGAGTTGGCCGTCGACCGAGGTCACCAGCGACGCGGCGACCAGGGACAGGAAGCTCACCAGCGCGATGCCCACCATCAGGGCCGACGCGGTGGCCCCGGTACGTCGCGGGTCGCGAATCGCGTTGCCGCGCGCGAGCCGACCGATCGGTCCGGACCGGCGCGCGATCAGTCGGTTCAGGCCGCGGACGGCCCACACGCTCAGGATCGGCGCGCCGGCGACGGTGCCGACCAGGGTGAGCAGGACGCCGGCCGCGAGCAACGGCCCGGCCGCCGCGAGGTCGTCGGCACGTACCGCGAGCAACAGCGCGCCGGCGCCCAGCAGTCCGCCGGCGCCGGCCACCAGGTTGCGGACCCGCAGCGAGCGCCCGGTCGCGGGTCCGGCCACGCGCAGCAGCGCCGCCATGGGGGAGACCCGGCCGGCCCGGCGCGCGGGCAGGTACGCGGCCACCAGGGTGATCAGCACGCCCACCGCGTACGCGGCCACCGGCGTCGACCAGCGCACCGTCGGCCCGCTCGCCGCCGGGGCGTCGCCGACCTGTCCCACGATCCGGATCAGCCCGGCCGCGAGTCCGACGCCCAGGGCCAGTCCCAGCGTCGATCCGGCCACGCCCAACAACCCGGCCTCGCCCAGGATCAACCGGTTGACCTGACCCCGCCGGGCGCCGACGGCGCGCAGCAGCCCGCTCTGTCGGGTCCGCGCGGCGACCAGCATGGAGAACGTGTTGCCGATCAGGAACACGCCGACGAGCACCGAGATCCCGGCGAAGCCGAGCATCAGGTAGGTGACCACGTCCAGCGAGGAGCCGGCGGCATCGCCCCGGGCGGCGGCCTCCTGATCGCGGGTGCGCACGGTGAACGGGGCGGGATCGGCCAGCGCGGCCGACACCTGCTGCCGCAACCGCGCGTCGGCGACCCCGGGCGCGGCGGTGACCGCGACGGAGGTGAACCGTGCCGTCGCCCCCAGGAGTCGGCGTTGCGCGGTCGCCGAGTCCACGAACACGTCCGCTTCGTGGGCCCGATCCGCCCGCGCCTGCCCCAGGCCCACCACGGTCGCCTCGAAGGTGCCGGGTATCGCCATGATCCGCAACCGGTCGCCGATCCGAATCCCGTGCGCCTTGGCGGTGTTCGCCGCCACGACCACCTCGGCCGGACCGCCGGGGGCACGTCCTCGGCTCACCCGCGGCGCGGACCGGGGATCGGCCGGCCAGTCGGCGACGGTGCCGCCGCGCGTACTCAGCGGTTCGCCCCGGCCGTCCAGGACCACGATGTCCGGAACGTGCACCCGGCCGTACGCGGCGCGCACACCCTCGGTCCGGGCCACCGTGTCGAGCACCGCGCCGGGCACGGTCGCGGGCAGGCCGGTGCCGTCCTGCCGATCGCCGCCCTGACGGGGCGTCACCGTCACGTCCGCGGCGGAGCCCGAGAACGACGCGCGCGCGGAGGCCGCGACCGAGTCGCGGAAGACCAGGGTTCCGGCGACGAACGCGGTACCCAACGCGATGGCCACCAGGGCCAGAAGCATCCGCGCCTTGTGTGCCACCACGCCGCGCAGCGCGATCCGAGTGAGCGTCACCGTCGTACCCCGTCCGCGTCGTTCCCGATCGTGGCGGACATGCCCATCGGATGCGCCGACCCGGGGACGGGCGCGGGTCGATACGTTCGCCCGGGACCGTCGAACCGTCTCATCCGCGCGAACACGGCGTCCGCCGTCGGTTCGGCCAGGTCGTCCACGATCCGGCCGTCGGCCAGGAAGACGACCCGATCGGCGTAGGCCGCCGCGTTCGGGTCGTGGGTGACCATGAGTACGGTCTGGCCCCATTCGCGCACACCGCGGCGGAGCAGTTCGAGCACCTCGGTCCCGGCCCGGGAGTCCAGGTTCCCGGTCGGTTCGTCGGCGAACACGATCTCCGGCCGGGATGCCAACGCCCTTGCCACCGCGACGCGTTGCTGCTGACCACCGGACAGCTCGGCGGGTCGGTGAGCCAGCCGGCCGGTCAGACCGGTGGCCGCGACGATGCGATCCAGATGGACCCGGTCCACCCGGCGCCCGGCGATCTCGACCGGCAGCGTGATGTTCTCCAGGGCGGTCAGCGTGGGCAGCAGGTTGAACGCCTGGAAGACGAACCCCAGTCGGTCGCGCCGCAGTTGCGTCAACGCGGTGTCGTCGAGCCCGGCCAACTCGGTACCGCCGACGGCCACACTGCCCTCGCCGGCGGTGTCCAGCCCGGCCAGGCACTGCATGAGCGTCGACTTGCCGGAGCCGGACGGCCCCATGATCGCGGTGAAGCCGCCGCGGACGAGGTCCAGGTCCACCCCCGCCAGGGCCACGACTCGGGTCGCACCCGACCCGTACTCCTTGACCAGTCCCCTGGCCCGCGCGGCGAACGGCGACGTGTCCCGCGCGCCCTCGGCGGTTGTCGCCGTCCGCGTCCTGCTCCTCGGCATCCGCCGACCTCCTCGCTCACCCGATGGGGCCTCGTTCCGGTCGGAACGGGCCTCGAATCACCGGTAGGAGCAGCCTCCAAGATCGCCGACGCCCGGACCATGGGGCGCGGCACCGACCCCACCTGCGGAAAACCACACCCCCCGCGAGTCCGCCGCGTGGGGACGGGCGGCGCGGCATGGACGGCGCGCGCGGCGCGGGACTTTGCCGGAGTGTGCCGATGGTCGGGCGAGTGTTGACGGCGGTTCGGGCGCGCTGTGAGCGTTTTGTTCGCTCGGGCGACGAACCCGGCGCGTGGGGTGGTCCGTTCGTCCTGGAAGCGGAAGCGGAAGCGGAAGCGGAAGCGGAAGCGGGGGCGGCGGCGGTCGGATTCGTGGTCGGGGCGTGCCTTCTACCCGAGGAGCCTCGATGCATCGCAGCACGTTGACGTTCGGGTCGGTCCTGGCCCTGGCGGTCGGCCTGGTGGTCGGCACGACGGCGCAGTCGACCACGGAACGAGCACGGCCCGTTCTCGCCCCCGACGCCCGGGCCGCGGCGATCGCCGCGGCCGACCGGGCGATGGCCGACACCGGTGCCTCGACCGGGACGCCCGGCGAGCGCTACCTGCGCCGGTCGGTGCTGCCCTGGGTCGGCGACATCTACTCGATCTCGTACGGACGCACCTACCGCGGCCTGCCCGTGGTCGGCGCGGACGCCGCCGTGCTGGCGGACGGCCGGGGACGGGTGCACGCCGTGCAGACGGCCGGCGACGTGCGCATCGACGTCGCGACCACGCCGAGCGTGGGCCGGCCGACGGCCGAGGACACCGCGCGCACCCGACTGCCGGTGGTGGACCGGGTCGACACGAGCCGCCTGGTGGTGCGGGTGGGCGCGGGCGCCGCGCACCTGGCCTGGGAAACCATCGTGGTCGGCCGGACCGACACCGCGCCGAGCAGGTTGCACGTCTTCGTCGACGCCGGGACCGGCACGGTGCTCGACTCCGTCGACGAGGTGCGCGCCGGGATCGGCCACAGCCAGTGGAACGGCCCGGACCCGATCACCATCGACACGACGCGCGCCGGCAGCACGTACACGCTGCGCGACCCGATCCGGGCCAATCTGAGCTGCGCGAAGTACGGCGGCGCGGTGTTCGCCAAGCCCGTCGACGAGTGGGGCAACGGCAACCCCGCCACCATCGAGACCGGGTGCGTGGACGCCCTGTGGGCGGCGCAGAAGCAGTTCGACATGTTCCGGAACTGGCTGAGCCGCAACGGGCACAACGGCAACGGCGGGGCCTGGCCGCTCCAGGTCGGCCTGAACGACTACAACCTGTACTGGGACGGAAGCAAGGTCGTGATCGGTCGCAACACCCAGAACCAGTGGATGTCGGCGATGGACCTGGTGGGCCACGAATACGGGCACGCCATCGATCGGATGACCCAGGGCTTCCCGTTCGCCGAACCGGGCCTGGCCGAGGGACTCGCGGACATCATGGGCACGCTGACCGAGGCGTACGCCAACGAGCCGGCGCCGTTCGACACCCCGGACTACACGATCGGCGAGATGGCCAACCCGTTCGGCGGCGGCCCGCTGCGGTTCATGTACAACCCGTCGATCCGCGGTGACGCGAACTGCTACACGTCGGCGATCCCGAGCATGGACCCCTACCGGGCGGCGGGCGTGTTCAACCACTGGTTCTATCTGCTCGCCGAGGGCTCCAACCCGGGCGGCGGCAAACCCGCCAGCCCGACCTGCGTCCCGACGCCGGTCACCGGCGTGGGCATCAAGACGGCCGCCAAGGTCGTCTACTACGCCCTGATGTCCCGCGCCGGCGGCACCGACTACCGCCAGGAACGCCGCCAGACCCTGTACGCGGCCAAGGCCCTGGACCCCACCTGCGACGTCTTCAGGAAGACCAAGGCCGCCTGGGACGCGGTCACCGTCCCACCCGCGGCGGGCGAGCCGCTCTGCCCCTGAACCGAGCGACGCCCGCCGGCGTCCCGGGCCGGCACCGGCTACCGGACGGCGGCTCCCGGTGCCCGGCTTCGGGCACCGGGAGCCGGGCGGGCGTCCGGGTCAGCGACGGCTCAGCATCGGCAGGCGCGAGCGGGCCGAGTGCGCGGCGATGGTGTACCAGATCTGGACCAGGTCCACGACCCGGCCCGGGTCGGCCACCTCGCAGCGCACGGTGAGCTGGTCCACCCGCTCCGCGCCCGGCACCGCCGCCGCGACCTCGGCGGCCAGCGGGATCTGGAAGCCGACCTCGAAGACGAACGTGTCCGGCAGGGGCAACGGCGCCAGATTCCCGGCCTTCTCCACGGCCGCCGCCGCGCCGGCCCGGATCAGGTCCTGGGCCACGGAGGGGTGCACGCTGTTCGCCGCGGTGATGCCCTCGGCCGTCTTGACCGGGACCGTGATCACGCCCGGAAACGCCGCGGCCGTCGCGGAGCAGACCTCGTTGTCGCCGGTGACCAGCCCCACCGGGACCCCGTGTTGAGCCGCGAGCAGCCCGTTGACCTCAGCCTCGGTCACGGGGCTGCCGTTGAGCCGTACCGTCGCGAAGTCGGACGAGAAGGTGTGCGCGAGCACGCCCGGGGTGGCCGCCGCCGCGTGGTAGCCGACGAACAGCGCGACGCCGTGGTTCGGGCCGAGCCCGTGCGCCATGCACTGCGCCTTGGGGCTGCCCTGGATCACCCGTGCGCGCCGGTCCAGGCTGCGCGCGAGCAGGTTGTCCATGGTGCCGTGACTGTCGTTGATCAGGACGTTGTCCGCACCCGCCGCGAACGCGCCTTCGATGGCCGCGTTTGCCTCGCCGGTCATCATCTCCTGCGCGTTGGCGTAGCCGCCGCCTCCGGGCACGATCTGGTCGATGGTGGCGATGCCCGCCACACCTTCCAGGTCGATCGAGATGTATACGTCCATGGGTGTGCTCCCGTTCGTCGCCCTGTTCGGCCGGTCCCGCGCGGCGTGCGATGCCCTGCCGAGCATCACGCACGGTCCCCCCGCCGGTCGTTGGCGATTCGAACAGGGTCGGCCACGGTTCTTCGTCGACGACGACGAGTCAGGGGTCTCGGCCGCTGCCTACCGTGATCGACCACCGCGGTACACCCGCCGCCCCTCGAGGAGGTGCCCGTTCATGGCACGATCCACCCCGCCGCAGGCCGCCGCGACCCCGGCGTCCGGCCGGTCGGACGTACCGAGCCCGCCCGATTCCATGCCGACACCCGAATACCTCCGGGCCCGCCTCGCGGAACTCGCCGAGAAGGCGGGAATTCCCGGCGCGAGCATCGCCGTTCGGGTGGGCGATCGGACCGTAGCGGCGGCGGTGGGCGTGCTCGACACCGAGTTCGGCCGGCCCGCGACCACCGACTCGCTGTTCCAGGTCGGCTCGATCACCAAGGTGTGGACCACGACCCTGGTGATGCAGCTCGTCGACGAGGGACTGATCGACCTGGACGCGCCCGTGCGCACCTACCTCCCCGACCTGCGCCTGGTCGACGAGGAGGCGAGCGCTCTGGTGACGATCCGTCATCTCCTGTGTCACACCGGCGGTTTCGAGGGGGAGCTGTACGACGACTTCGGTCCCGGCCACGACGCGCTCGAACTGATGGCCGCCGGCCTGGCGACCCGGGCCGACCAGTTGTTCCCGCCGGGTTCGACGTTCTCCTACTGCAACAGCGGTTTCGACCTGCTCGGTCGGGTCGTCGAGGTGCTGACGGGCCGAACCTGGGAGACGGCGCTGCGCGAGCGCGTCGTGGCACCGCTGGGACTCGCCCAGGTGGCCAACGACGCGGCCGAATCGATCCTGCACCGTACCGCGATCGGCCACCTGGGCGGACCCGACGGCCCGGTCAAGGCGCCGATCCACCACATGTCCCGCTCCGGCGGCCCCTCCGGGGGCATGCTCGCGATGAGCGCGAGCGACCTGTTGGAGTTCGCCGCCGCGCACATCCGCCGAGGGCTGCTCCCGGACGGGACGCGCCTGCTGTCGGAGGCGTCCGCGCTGGCGATGCGCGAGCCGCAGGTCGAGATCATCGGCGACGGCCGGCTCGGCAGGTCGTGGGGGCTGGGCTGGAACCTCTACGACTGGCCGGGCGAGGCGGTCGTCGGCCACGACGGCGGCACGATCGGCCACGGCGCGATGTTGCGGGTGGTGCCCTCGCGCGAGTTCTCCATCGCGTTGCTGACCAACGGCGGTGCCCTGTATCTCGCCTACGACCTGGTCCGCGAACTGCTCGGTTCGCTCGGCGGCGTCGAGGTGCCGGACCTGCCCACGCCGCCCGCCGAACCGGTGCCGATCGACGCCGGCTACGTCGTCGGCACCTACGCGTCGCCGGCGCTGATCGTCGACGTCGCCGAGACCGAGGACGGCCTGACCGTGACCTCGCGCGCGCACGGGCCCATCGCCGAGATCGTCGGCGAGGATTCCGGCACCTCGCGAGTGGTGGCCGCGGACGCGCGCACCCTGGTCACGGCCGAGTGCGAAGGCGGCCGACACCCGATGTACGTCTTCCTCGGGGACGGCGCCCAGGCCGAGTTCCTGCACGTCGGCCGGGCGATGCGCCGGGTCCGGGACACCGGCGCCGAGCGGGGGGCCGCGGCGGACTCCGCCTGATCGCGCGGAGGGGAGGACGCGGGTCTCGACCGTCGGGCGGTGCGCCGACGGTCGAGGCGCTACGGGATGTCCTGCTCGGCCCAGACGATCTTGCCCTCCGGGGTCCGACACGAACCCCAGCCTCGGCAGAGCATGTTGATCAGTTGCAGGCCCCGGCCTCCCTCGTCGCTGAGCGAGGAGTGCTGGATCTGCGGCAGGTCCGGCCCGGTGTCGGACACCTCCACCACCAGCCGATCGTGGCGCAGCAGCCGTAGTTGGCCCGGGGCGATCCCGTAGCGCAGGGCGTTGCCGACCAGCTCGCTGACCACCAACTCGGTGACGTCCGAGAGGTCGTCGAGCCGCCAGGCCGCGAGCTTCTCCCGGACCAGCTTGCGGGCCACACCCGCGGCCGAGCCGTTGCCGGGCAGGTCCCACGTGTACAAGTCCGTGCCCAGCAGCGGCGGTTGGGTCGCCGCGACGAGGACGACGGCCTCGTCGAAGCGGGCGCCGCCGGTGGTGAGGTCGCCGAGCGCGCCCGAGTCCAGTTCGGCCGGGCTCATCGAGGCGGCCCGGGTCCGCAGCCGGGCCAGTTGCACGTCGATGTCCTCGGTGCGGGACTTGACCAGCCCGTCGGTGTAGAGCACCAGCCGACTGCCCGGCGGGACGGTCAGCCGGAGCGGGTCGTACGGGATCACCCCGGAGCCGATCGGCGCGCCGATCGGCACGTCCACGAAGGACGCCTTGCCGTCCGGGGCGACCAGCAGAGGTGGCGGGTGTCCGGCGCTGACCAGGGTGTAGGTCGATTCGGCCGGATCGTAGACGGCACACAGGCAGGTGGCGACCTGGTCGTCCTCCAGGTCGCGGGCGGCCAGGTCCAGCCGGGCGAGCATGCGCTCCGGCGTCAGGTCCAGGGCCATCAGGGTGCGGGCGACGGCGCGCAGCACACCGGTGGTGGCCGCGGCGGACAGGCCGTGGCTCATCACGTCGCCGACCACGAGGGCGGTGCGCCCGCCCGGCAGCGGGGCCACGTCGTACCAGTCGCCGCCGACGCCGAGCGGGTCGGCGGTCGGGATGTACCGGGAGGTCGCCGCCAGTCCAGGGGTGCGCGGGGTGACTCGGGGGAGCAGGTTGCGCTGGAGTCGGGCCACGTGCTCGCGCTCGCGGCTGTACAGCCGCGCGTTGTCCACGTCCACCGCGGCCTTGGAGGCGAGTTGCAGGGCCAGCGCGAGGTCGGCCTCGGAGAAGCCGGGCCGACCGCCCGCGCGGATGAAGTCGGCCGAGCCCAAAAGCACGCCGCGGGCGATCAGCGGCACCATCATGTAGGTGTGCACGCCCGCCTGGCGGAGCTTGGCGGCGGCGCTGGGGGTGGGCGCCAACTCCTCGTAGTCGTCCGGCCCGAAGCTGGAGATCAGCAGCGGCCGGCCGTCGGCCAGGGCCCGGGTGAAGCGCGAGTCCCGGTCCGGGGAGGACGTGGACAACTCGCCCACTTCGTCGGGTTCCAGATCGGCCAGTCGGTCTATCGCCGCCACGGCCATCGCCCGCCGGACAGGTCGGCCTCGCCCGCTGGGGCGGAGTCCCTCCTCACCCTGGATCACCGATTCCAGGAGATCCACGGCGGCACCGTCGGCCAATCGGGGGACGGCGAAGTCGGCGAACTCCTGGGCGGTGGTCTTCAGGTCCAGCGTGGTACCGATCCGAAGTCCCGCCTCGTTGAGCCAGTTGAGCTGATCGCGGGTGGCGCGGGTGCGAGTGCCCGCGGCCGGCGCCGAGCTGCGTCGACGCACATGTCTCCGGCCGCGTCCGCCATCCACTCTCCCGCTCACCCGCACCTCTTTCCGTCGGCACCGGATCGTCGCATGCGACTCTGCCGCCCGTCGTACCCCCGAACCCATCCCACGAGTGATTCGGTCGGCCGACGCGTGGGTTGCGACTGTACCCGCGCCGACTTGCGATTGCATGGAATCGATCGAGGTCGAGGCCGTGGTCGCGTCGTTCGGTGACCTGCGCGGCGATCACCGGCCGGTCCGGATCCGGCCCATCGGGCCCGGCGCGGGGGTCGTCGAGGTGTCGGGCCCGGCGCGTTCGGGCGCGGCGGAGGCGACGGCCGGGGCTTTCGCGCGCGCGGCGAAGCCGGTGGTCGGCTCGTCGAAACCCACTGCCAGGCGGGGTAACAGGGCGGTGGATCGGGCGAGTTCGAGTCGGGGGCGGGTACGGCGGCGGTGGCCGGTCGGTGCGTTCCAGGGGCGATTTCGGGTCGGAATCGGCGTTCGGGTTGCCGGGCCCGGAGCGGGTTTCCCACACTGGCCGGATGGTCCGTTCGGGGCGGACCGTCGCGGAAGGGAATCGATGGCGCGGCGCGTGGTGGGGAACGGTTCGGGCGTGGCGGTCGGGCGGACGGGGGTGACGGGATGGGTACGGGGTTGATCGTGGCGGCGCTCGTGGTGTCGGTGGTGGCGCTGGGCGTGGTGGGAGCCGCGGTGGTCAAGGCCGGACGCCGCGAGCGCGACGGCGAACGGGCGCGGGTGGCCGACGAGCAACGGCTGGACCGGGAGCGGTCGTTGACGTCGGTGGACGCGATGAGCGGGACCGGGTTCGAGGACCACGTCGCGGCCCTGTGTCGGCGCGACGGTTGTACCGAGGTGGCCCGGGTGGGCGGCGGCGGGGACTTGGGCGCCGATGTGGTGGGCCGTCTGCCGGACGGCCGCCGCCTGGTGATCCAGTGCAAGCGGTACGCGACGCATCGATCCGTCGGCAGCGGCGACGTGCAGCGCTTCAACGGCACCGCCCGTCTCGAACACGGCGCCGACGTGCCGGTGATCGTGACCGCGACCGTGTTCACCACGCCCGCCCGCGAGTTCGCCGCGAAGCACGCGCTGACCCTGATCGACCGCGACCTGCTGGGGTTCTGGCAGAAGGGCACGCCGTTGAGTTCCTTCCTGGCCCTGGACATCAAACGCTCCGGCCGCGCGCGACCGCGCCGCCCCTCGAAGCCGTAGCACGGACCGGCCGACGGCCCGGCCGCGCGGCGACGGCGGTGCGGCGGCCCGGCCGCACGGCGGACGGAAGCGCGGGCCGGGCCGGTCGTGGGGCGAGCCGGCGGATTCGGCTCGCCCGGCCGGTCGGTCCGCCGACGCCTCGGCGGCTGCCCACCCGGCGAGCCGAGACGACTCGAAGCCCAGGCTCTAGGATCGTGGACCATGTCGCTTTGGGGTCGTTTCACGTCTTCGCGCTTGCCCACGCCCGTGCTCGTGACCGATGCCGCGCTCGACGACGTCGAGATTCGCGAGATCGGGCAAAACCTCACCCTCGGCGGTGACTTCGCACCCGCGGCGGAATTGCTGAGTCGAATAGGGCCGGACTGGGCCCGGCGCGCGGTCGCGGTGACCGCGCTGGGGGACGTCGCCGCCGCGCGGCCCGAGTGGTTGCGGACCTGGCAGGCCGAACAACCCGAGTCGGCGGACCCGCTGGTGGTCACGGCCGCGGCGATGGTGCGCGCCGCGTGGGACGCGCGCGGCGCGGCCCGGGCCACTCTCACGAGTGGCCAACAGTTCGCCGACTTCCGGGAGCTGCTGGTCGAGGCGGACCACGCGTGTCTGCTCGCGACCGAGGCCGCTCGGGACGATCCCACCCCATGGGTGTCCTGGCTGCGCGTGTGCCGTGGACTCGGCGTTCCCCGGGACGTGTTCGAGGCCCGTTGGCAGGCGCTGTGCGAGCGCGACCCGCAACACCGCGCCGGGCACGACGCGGCCTTGCAGTACCTGTGCGAGAAATGGCACGGATCACACGACGACATGTACGCCTTCGCCCGCAAGGCGGCGGCCGACGCTCCGGACGGCTCACCGCTGGTGGTGTTGGTCGTCGAGGCGCACATCGAGTACGCGCTGCGGATGAATTGGACCGGCGACACCGAGGACACCGCCTTCTGGCTCGCCGCCGCACAGCAGACGGACCTGGACACCGCCCTGGACCGCTACCCCGTCGACGCCTCGCCGCGCCATCCGAGCGCCCTCTCCGACCACAGCGCGCTCGCCTATGCCCTGGACAAGGCGCAACGCTGGTCCGAACTGGGCGTGCGCTTCGAGGCAACCGCCCATCAGGGCTCCCACCTGCCATGGTCCTACGGCGGAGGCCGCGTCTACTTCGAACAGGCCCACGCCCGCGCGATGCGCGCGCGCCCACGGGGATAGGCGCATCGAATGCCCTGCCGGCCCGACGACGCCCGACGGGGACGCGGCTCTCACCGACGATGACCGACGAGTGCGCGGGAACCGGGCCCGCGCCATCGGCCCGATGCGACACCCCAACCGGATCGGCAACGGCGGGCCGAGCCCCGCCGGGGCGGTCTCGGTGTCGTCTCCTCGTGGACGCGATGTGCAATTCACGGGTTGCGTCTCGTACGATGAGGTGCAACTCTGGGGTTGCATTGAACTGCGGTGATCAACGATGAAGGAGTACCTCATGAGCGAGGACCGGATCGAGCGCGAGACCCTGATCGAGGCGTCCCTGGAGCGGGTCTGGGCGCTGGTGGCCGAGCCCGGGTTCTGGGTGGCGGACAAGGCGAGTCTGCCCGGGACGGTGGCCAGGGAGGGCGAGTCGATGGTGGCGAAGAACCCCGAGTACGGCGACTTCCCGGTGCGGGTGGAGAAGGTCCGCCCGCCGACCTATCTTGCGTATCGGTGGGCAAGTGCCTTCCCCGGCGAGGAACTGCGCGAGGACAACAGCACCCTCGTGGAGTTCACGCTGAGCACGGAGGGCGACAAGACGCGGCTGCGCGTGGTCGAGAGCGGGTTCGCGTCCCTGGGCGGTTCCGAGGAACTGCGCGGCAAGGCGCTGCGGGACAACAGCGGCGGCTGGCCCCAGGAGCTCGACGCCCTCAAGACGCGCGCCGAACAGCCATCCGCGTGACCGAGGAACGGCACGGCGACGACCGGGCGGTGGACGGCGTCCTGGTCGCGCTGGCCGATCCGACCCGCCGCCTGTTGCTCGACCTGCTCGCGGCGCGGGGCGAGGCCACCGCGACCACGCTCGCCGAAGGACTGCCCGTTTCGCGGCAGGCGGTGGTCAAGCACCTGGCCGTGCTGGACGCGGCCGGGCTGGTCTCCGGCGGCCGAGTGGGCCGCGAGGTGCGGTACGCGGTACGGCCCCAGGCGTTGGACGCGACGGCGCGCTGGATGGCCTCGCTCGCGGCCGACTGGGATCGGCGCCTGGCGACCATCAAGCGGATCGCCGAGACGGCGGAACGGGACGAGCGATAGCCCGTCCGCGTACGCGACGTCGGCGGTGGCCCTGTCCACCACGGGGGCGGACAAGGCCACCGCCGACGATCGCCCCCGACCGGGAGGCCCGGGCCCGGGCCCGGGCCGATCCTTCAGTCGAACTCCAGGAGCCCCCGGCGATGCAGCCAGGCGGCGACCGCGCGGGCGTGGTCGCTCGGGAGGTGTCGGCTCCAGGTCCGGACGACGTCCACCAGGCAGCCCCGGTCCGGGGTGGCCAGGACGTCCAGCAGCGGGGCGAGTTCGACGTCGCCCACGTACACCGCCGGGCGCGGCAGGTCGGGGTGGGCCAGCGCGCGACGCGGTTCCACCCGGTCGCCGACCACGCACGGCGTCTCCACCAGTGCGGCGTCGGTGCTCAACCGGACCCGGCGGGTCAGGAGTTCGGACAGGTCGGGGCCGGTCCGCGGGGCCGGGACCGAGACCGTGGGTCGCGCACGGCGCTGCCAGAACGGGCGCTCGCGATGTGTGCGGTGGTCGTGGTAGTGGTTGGCCGCCCAGGTGGCGTGCCGGTCCACGGCGCGCTGTTGGTTGTCCCGGTAGAACGCGAGCGCCGCCGTGCGATCACCATGTGCGGACAACAGGGTGTGCACGGTGACGGCGCCGGCCATGGCGGTCTGCATCGCGGTGTCCACACCGCAGGAGGAGAGCGGATCGATCGCGAAGGCGGCCTCGCCGAGCCTGATCAGATCCTCGGCGACCGGCAGCGGATCGGCGTAGCTGCCCGCGTCGCACACCGCGACCTCGCCGGTGAGGCGGGCGTCCGCGAGGTGCGTCGACAGGGTCGACGCGGCCAGGAGCTCGCGGTAGAAGCGGCCCAGCCCGGCCCGCCGCACCGCGTGTCGGCGCAGCAGGTCGGGGTCGATGAACGCCATCGCGCGGAACGTGCCGTCGGCCAGCGGCGCGCCCCAGAACCAGCCGTCGGGTCCCGCCTCCACGCGTGGGTTCGGGTCGAGGGGCGATGCCGCCCGCCAGGTGGCGTGCAGTGCCAGGGTGCGGGCACCGGTGGGCATCTTGCGCCCGCCCGAGGCGGAGGCGCGGCCGCCGGCGTCGACCACGAACCGGGCCCGAACGCGTTCGGCGCGGCGTCCGGGCAGTCCGGCGTCGGTGAGCGGGATCTCCCATCCCGGCGCGGTCCGCCTGGGTCGGCCGGCCCGGGCGGGTTGCAACACGCGCGCGCCGGCGATCCGGGCCGCGGCCAGGAGCAGGTGGTCGAAGTGCCCCCGGTCGACCGTCAGTCCGGGTGCCTCCGGCCGCAGCCGGACCCGGTTCTCCCGCGCGTCGATCCAGCGCACCCGGGCCTCGACGGGCTGCGGGAAGCCCGCCGCCTCGACCGCCTCGCGCATTCCGAGGGCGTCGAGCAGTGGCCACACGGCGGGGGTGAGCGCCTCGCCCACGTGCGGGCGCGGGAACACGTCGCGCTCGACGACCAGGACGTCGTGGCCGAGTTCGGCGAGCCGCTTGGCACACACCGCTCCCGCCGGCCCGCCGCCCACGACGCAGACCTCGGTGTCGAGGGTGGCGCCGTTCACGTGCGACCCCGGGCGGCCGGTACGGCACCGAACCAGTCCGGTCGTTCGGCGAGCAGCCGGGCGTAGGCGCCCAGACAGTAGTGCAGCCAGCCCCGGATGTAGCCGCAGGCCGGTCGGCCGCGTTCGATCACCTCGTGGTGGCAGCCGCCGGCGCACATGTAGCGCGCCCAGCAGTCCCGGCACGGCTCCTGGCGGTGCACGTGCCGGTCGGACAACCATCGCAGCCGACGCGCGGGGTCGATGCCGCGGGTCAGGTCGCCCATGGCGCCCTCGTCGTCGCCCACGAAGCGGTGGCACGCGGCGAGTTCGCCGTCGGCGGAGACGCCGAGGTAGCCGGCGCCGGCGCCGCACGGGTAGGGCCGATGGGTGCCCTTGTGGATCTCGCGCAGCGAGTTGACCAGGTTGGTGAACGGGTAGCGCCCACCGGTTGCGACCCGGCGCTCGAACTCGGCCCCGCACGCGACCATGCGGTCGAGCATCAGCTCCAGGTCGGCGGCGGCCATCTCGCCTTTCCCGGTGGGGGAGTTGAGCAGCGGCGAGAAGCCGACACCGTGGAACCCGAGGTCGACGAAGGCGTCCAGGGTGGCCCTGAGGTCGAGGTTGTTCGGGGTGACGGTCACCCGCGCGGACACCTGCATCGCACGTTGTGCGGCCAGCAGCGGTGTCACGTTGGCGAGCACCTTCGCGAAGCTGCCCCGCCCGCTTCGGTAGGGCCGCAGCAGGTCGTGTGTCTCCTGTTCGCCGTCGAGGCTGACGGTGACCGCGAATCCGTGCCGCTCGAAGAACGCGCCGTCGTCGGGGGTGACCATGGTGCCGTTGGTGGTGATGGAGAAGGTGACCGGTACGCCCTCGCGCGCCGACAACTCCACGGCCCGTTCGGTGGCGGCGTGGATGACCGGCCGGTTCATCAGCGGCTCGCCGCCGAGGAAGGACAGGTTCACCCGCTCGCCGGGCGCTGCCTCGCGAAAGAGCAGATCCACGGCGGCCAGGGCGGTGTCCGCGGGCATGTTCTTGGCGAGCCCGCCGAAACTGCCCTGCTGCGCGTAGCAGTAGGTACAGCCGAGGTTGCACTTTTGTGCCACGGCCAGCGACAGGGCCCGGACCGGGGGCGCCTCCAGTGGGGTGTCGTCGACGAACGGCGGGGCCGACAGATGCAGTCCGTCCAGGAGTTCGCGCAGCGCGGTGGGGTCGGCGGCACGCCGGGCCAGATCGAGTCGACGGTGCGTCTCGGGGCCGACGGTGAACATGCGGTTCCCGTTGACCAGCAGGACGTGCCGGCCGGCGGAGGTCTCCAGGAGGTGGATGTCGGGGTGTACGGGCGCGGACAGTTCGAAGAGGCGCTCGGCCCGACCGGTCGGAGCGCAGCCGCCCGGGGAATCGGTGGTCCGCGGACCCGCGCCGGTGCCCGGGGTCACCGGGGCTCGTAGTCGTTGCCGCCGACGACGAAGCGCAGGGTGCCCTGCCAGTCGCGGAACAGGTCGGTGTAGGAGAGCAGTCGGCTGTCGTCGCGGTCGTCCAGGACGTACTCCCTCGGTTCGCGGCGCACGGCGAACCAGTGGTTGCCCGTGCTGACGCCGCGTTCGTCCTCTTCGACGTTGACGTAGTCCGGACGGCTGGCGGCCCAGTAGTAGCACGCGCATTCGCGGTAGTCGTTCTGCCAGGGCGAGCACAGGCCCCACGTCAACTCGCCCGGCTCCACCATGGATTCCTCGATCACCGGAAGCCGGACGCCGGACTCCGGGTGCTTGGCGAACAGCGGCCGTACGGTCAGCAACACGATCTTGACCTGGCTCGGGTCGATCGGGTCCGCGGGAAGGCCCACGGGGTTGGGCGCCTCGGCCGCGGTGAAGACGCACTCCACGGGCGACCCGGCATGGCGGTCCAGCACGTCGGCCAGGGAGTTGGACCACTCCAGCATGGTCACGCCGTCCGGATTGGCGCCGGTGGTCAACAGCGTGGGCTTGGCGCCCGGTCGCTGCGGACCGATCAGCGACGTGATCACGGGTGCGCCGGCCACCTTCAACAGGCGGTGACCGATCAACTCCCGGTGTTCGGCGTCGGCGCCGGTCACGTAGTTGTCCGCCTCGTGCAGTTCGATGCCCTCGAACAGCCGCCGCCACAGGTTCCGGATGTCGAATTCCAGCCCGGGCGCGGAATTGGAACTGGCCGAATCCGGCAGTGTACTGGGCGGATTGCCCACGGCCTGGTGGCGCAACTGGGCGGAGAGGTTCATCGGGTCGATGTACTCCGAGCCGCTGCTCATTCCTGCTCCTGTCGCTCGTGCCGGGGAGCGGTGTCGGCGTCGCCGGATCCGGTGCCGTCGCCGATCACGCCCTCCGCGGGCGGTGGTTCGTCCGGGGCGAAGATGTCCCGTTGCGCGACCTGCCGCAGCAGGGCCACCTGACGGCGGGTCAGCGCCAGGGCCCGGCTGTCCGCCCCGCGCATCAGCGCCGGCATCTTGCGGCGTCCCTTCGCGGAGAGGTCGCCGATCTCGTCGTGGTCGCGCAACACGTCCGCGAACCACGGCGCGGTGCCCCCGCGCAGCGCGGTCAGCACGTTCTGGTGCAGGTGCAACAGCGCGGTGCGGTCCACCAGGGACGGCGCCATGATCGGCTCGAACAGGCGGCCGGTGTCGGCGGTGTCCTGGCGCACCATCGTGCTCGCCGCGTCGATCCGGCCGTCGGTGGTATTGCCGTTCATCACGGCCGTGTTCATCAGGCGTACCGATTCCGCGGCCCGGCGGACGATCTCCTCCGCGTGCTCCATGGTGCCCTCGCCGGGCCGCGGGCGCGGGCCGAACATGGCCTGTTCGAGTTCGTCGGCGACGGTGCGGACCGGGAAGCTGTCGGGTGCGTATGTGGGCGGCCCGGCGCCGATCCGGGCGTAGGCGGAGAGGTGGCGGTCGGGTAGGGCCAGGTCCACGTACACGAGGCCGTCGCACTCGTCGTCGAGGTAGCCGAGGCTGACCCAACTGCCGTCCGGGGCTTGCCGACCGGCGTAGATCTCGGCGGGCACGGTCAGTCTGGGGCCGGGCCGGTCGACGTACCCCTGCCAACTGCCCACGCGCGCGTCGTAGAGGATCTCGCGGATGTTCTCGTCCGGCCGGGTGGGGGTCAGCGTGTCGCCGGACCCGTACACGTGGCCCGCCGCCGGGGTGAAGCGCAGCCTGATCCCGGGGTAGGCGGCGTTCGGCCGGATGTAGCGCACGGTGCCCAGGGGCAGCAGTTTGCCCGGCCAGAAGTGTTCGCATTCGCCGTCGAGGGTGACCGGTCGGTGGTCGAAGACGGTGCCCGTGTCGGCCTCGATCCGGTCCTTCACGTCGCCGGTGCGCCGGTAGATCTTGTGGTTGGCCACCCGGACCCGCCAATGCACGTCCGTGGGGGTGCGGCCGCCGTTTCGGCTGAGCAGCGCGGGGGTCAGCGGTTCGAGGCCGTTGTCCGTCAGCGCCCAGACCTCCAGGAAGGGTGCGACCGGACGCACGCTGCCGTCGTGGGTGAAGTGCAGCGTGTCCGGTGTGCCGGCGTCGACGAGTTCGCCGCTGCCCGGGTCCACGGCCACGGTCGGTGCGGGCCGCAACGTGCGTGGTGCGAGCGGGTGTTGCGGGTCGATAGAGATCGAGTAGTTGTCCATCGGCGAGGCGGCGGCACCCAGGCGCCCGATGGCGAGCGGTGGCAGGATGCGCAGTTCTCGGATCTCCATGCTCACTCCCGGTTGGTCGACAGGATGCCCTGGATCAGATCGAGGGCCAGCTCGTCGGTCTGTTCCAGTGCCACCAGATAGGGATCGGTGGGGACGGCGCCGCTGTGCCGCAGTTGGGCCACGAGCAGTTGCGAGGCCTCCACGAGGTCGCGTTGCAGCAGCCATCGGTCGTACTCGCGGGCCGGCAGGTCGAGCGTGTACGGCATCTCGAACGGCGGTCCCGCGTGCGTGCGTTCCGGGCCGGTCGGGTCGTCCGCGGTCAACGGGAGGCCGACCAGTTTTCCGGCGACGGCGCGCAGGTTGTACATCTCGGCGAAGGCGCGGTGGATGAGCGCGCCGCGGGCGGTGAGGGTGGTGCCGTCGTCGAGCGGGCCGGCCAGCCGGAAGGCGTGTGCCAGGTCGACCAGGAGCATGCGGTAGCGCAGGTTGAACAGGTGGCCCCACAGCGATGCCACGGGGTGGGTGATCACGTTCGCTTGGGTGCCCGTCATGCCCAGGGTCGCGGCTTCGTTCTCGTTCAGATGCAGGCCGGATCGGGGATTGTCGGCCACCGGGCGCACCACCCGGGTGGTGTCGCCGCCGGTGAGCGTGCGCAACTCCCGGTAGACGGCCAGGAAGCGCTCGAAGTGCGAGACGTCGTGCGGGGTGGGGATCAGGGAGGTGGTGTCGAGCGGTCCGACCCCGAACGCCTCGCCCTGTTCGCCGATGTCGTGCAGGGCCTTGCGGGCCGAGTCGCGGGAGAAGACGCCGCGCACGAGCAGTTGCGGCGACGCGACGGCGGGTACGTTGCCCGCGTCCCGACCGCGTTCGCCGCGGGTGTAGCCGCGGCCCCACTCGTCCCAGGACGCCTGGTACGGCAACGTCCGCTCCTGGAAGAGGGCGTCCGGCATCCGGTCCCGGTCGGCCAGGATCGCGTCCAGTCGTTCGTAGAGCGCGCCGACCCGGTTCACCGGGGTGCCGTCGGGGGACTGGGCGGCGGCCGCCTCGCGGATCGCGTCGGCCTCCTCGCCCGCCCAGTCGGCCGGGCTCTCCGCGCAGATGTAGCCGGCCAGGGATCCCGCGGTGAGGCGGCGCAGGGCGAACGGGAAGGGGTAGAACGCCGAACCCCACGGGTAGTCCTCGCGGTCGAGGTTCAGCGGCGCGCCGAGTGCGGTCAGCAGGTTCTGCACGGTGACGAGGTGGCCCATCTCCTCCTTCGCGATGCCCAGGATGATCTCCTGCCAACGCCGCACCGGTTCACGCAGGTTCGTCGGCACATCGGGTCCGCCGAGCGAGTAGGCGGCGAACAGGTACTGGACCATGAGCGAGTGCTCGATCTCGGCGGCCGTGTGCAGGAGCATGACGGTGTAGTCGCGCCAATTGAACTCGGGTGGCAGCACCGGCCGTCCGCCCGCCGCGTACTCGACACCGCCTTCCGCGCGTTCGCCCAGAGGCAGTGTCCCGGCCACCGACAGGGCGATCGTGGCGGGCGGTTCCGCGGTGAAGAGTTCCGGCAGTACGGAACCCAGATGCCTGTTGACCCTCGACCCCACGGGCTTCCACCAGCTCTCGATCGGGCTGCCACGGAAGGGCTTTCGTCGATCCGGCACGGACCGCCGCCCTTGATGGCCCAGCCTCCCACCGCCGATCCGGCCGTCAACCAGCCATTCGGTCGTGGGTCACTCGAACGGCCCAGCCTCGGTCACTCTTTGGTGCGACGGATGGGGCAGATGTTCGAGGGCCGCGGGTGGGTGGTGCCGTCCCTGGTCGGTCGTCGAATCAGGCGCCTGGGAGAGCAGGTTGGGCGCCGGTGGGAGCGGGCGACGGGCGCGCGTACGACCACCCCCGCGCGTCGGCCGTGCGGGCGCGGTGACGCGGGAGGTGGTCGTACGGCGTGGCCGCGGGCGGATCAGCCGCGGAGTTCGGACCGGACCTTGTCGATCTGGCCCTGGACGAGGTGATCGGCGAACGTCGGCACGGTCGTGGTGTTGTCCTCGCCGGTCGCGCGCAGTTGCACCACGGTCGTGCCGACCCGGGCGACGGCCTGGGTCATCGGCGCGGTGTCCTGCCCGAGCCGCAACATCGAGGAGATCTCGATGCTGCCCGGGCCGTAGGCGTCCGGCCGCGCGCCGAGCACCGAGTACTCGGCCGTGCCGCCGTCGACCCGGAAGGTGAACCGCTTACAGGTCTTGGCGGCGGTGAGGTAGGCGGACCACTGACGGTCGAGCTGCTCGGTCGGGTAGCTGCTCAGCACGATGTCGGTGTCGGGGTACACGACTCCCCGCGGACCGGTGCCACCGATGAGCTTGTGTTCGATCGTGGCGACGCTGGTCTTGCCCTGGCCCAGCAGCGGTTGGCACTTGGGGTCCGAGACGGTCGGCACGTCGCGGTTCCGCGGTTCGGTCGTGTCCTTGACGCTCATGCCCGCCGGGAGCTCCTGGGCGGTCAGGAGCGCGGCCGCCAGTTGGGCCTTGGTCGCCGGCGTATCGCCCGCGGGTGTCCCGGACCGCGGTGGCTTCGGAGCGGTGGACTTGTCGTCGACCGGCTTGGGATCGGAGGAGCCGCCGGCACTGGGTGTGGTGTCGCCGGGCTTGCCCGGCTGTGCCGAAGTCGCTTTCGGCTCGGCTGTCTTGGCGTCCTCGGACCCGAACTCGCAGGCGCTGAGGCCCGCGACCAAGACGAGCGCGGACAGCGGCAGTGCGGCCCGACGAACGCGTCGACGCACCGCGTGCTTGGACATGACGGAGTTTCGCACCGTGTTCCCCCCGGATTCGGTGTCGTGGCGAAGACGAGCCGCGGACCCCGTCCCCCCGGAGCGGTCCACGTACGAAACGCCCTGTGGCGGCCCGTCGTCACTGGAAGCTAGCCGTCATCGGCCGTCATCCGTCTCGCTGTTACCGGTTCCGCACACAGCCGGGACGGCTTCGGAAAACTGTCTTCGCGGCATTCACCCTGGTCCGCGCGCCGCAGCGGGGCAGGTCGAAAGCAGCGGACGTCCACGCGCGGCGATGTCATGATGCTCGGTCATGGACGAGGAGACCGGCGAGGAGACGCCGGCGGACTCCGGCTCGCGGTCCTGGGAGGCTCGGGTGCTCCCGGTGCACCTCACCTGGGCCCTGTACCGCGTGCCGGATCGCACACCACAACCGGGTCGACGCCACTGGACCGTGCCTCCGGCCGGTCGGCTGCTGGGCCTCCTGCGCTTCTTCGCCTCGGGACCGCCGAGCCCGTGGGCGGAACCGGCCTGACACGCCCACGGCGTCGACCTCGGCATCGCCCACGCGCGCCGGCGGCACGGCTCGGCGCGTCCGGGGTTCGCCCACCGCGCCTTCGCCCGGCGGGCGCGGGGGCGGGCCGACGGAGCGGCTACTTGCCGACGGGCACCAGGAGAACGGGGGCCTTGGCGTGGTGGAGCACGGCGTGGGTGACCCGGCCCAGGTTGGGGCCGAAGCGGCCGGTGTTGCGATGGGCGGCCAGTACCACCAGCTCGGCGTCGGAGCTCGCCTTGGTCAGGGCGTGCGCGGGGCTGTCGATCACGACCTCCTCGGTCACGACGACGTCGGGGTACTTCGCGCGCACGGGCTCCAGCGCGGCGGTCAGGGTGGTCTGCGCGACCTCGCGCCAGTCGTACATGGCCGGGGCGTAGCCCGCGCTGCCGGCCGCCATCGCCGGGTAGCGCCACACGTGCAGGGCGTGCAGCGGGAGGGCCCGGGCCTGCGCCTGGCGGAAGGCGGCATCCAGGGCGGGGGCGCAGTCGACGTCGGAGACGCCGACCAGGACGGGCTTGGGGGTATCGCCGCCGGCCGTGTCCTGGTCGGGGTGCACGACCAGGAGCGGGCAGCGGGTGGTGGCGGACACCGGGAGGCTGACCGAGCCCATCAGCAGGCCGGCGAAGCCGCCCAGGCCCCGGCTGCCGACGGCGAGCAGGGCGGCCCGGTCGCTCGCGGCCTCCAACGCGTCGATGGCGTTGGCGAGTTCCACGGTGGCCAGGACGGACAGGCCGGGCCGGCGCAGGCGGGCGCGTTCCGCGCCCCGGTCGACGACGGCGCGGGCGTCCGCGCGCAACTGCTGCCCGAAGTGGTCGTCGGCGCCGCCGAGTTCGACCCATTCGAGCGCGTACAGCACTTCCAGGGTGGTGTTCCGGCGGACGGCCTCGTCGGCAGCCAGGTCGACGGCGCGTTCCGCGCCGGGCGAGCCGTCGAAGCCGACGACGACATGCCCGTGCAAGGGAGTGGCGGCGGAAGTCGAACCGGTTGATGTCGGAGCCTGGTTCACGGCGGATCCCTTCGGTACGCGCGGGTGGGCCCGGGTGGGCCGACCTGGGCCCAGTCTCGGGTGTCGAGGGGATGGAACACAGGGCCGGAGGTCCCGTCTCGGGTGAGCCGGTGGGCCCTGCGGACGCCGCTCGGCGGCGGGTGGTCGTCCGCCGGGCGCGCCAAGTGCCACGATCCATCGGGCGGCGCGCCGGCGCGAGCCGGGCACGAGGCCACCGACGGGTCGCGGAGGCATCGGTGCCGCCGAGCGGGTGACGCGGGTTGCCGCGGGCGTACGCCCGCCGGCCGCCGACAGGGTGCGCGGGGTCGCGAAGGGGATGGGGCGTACGGGTCACGCTTCGCGTCGCGGCGGCGGAGGCGATGACCGGGCCGACGGCGGGGCCGACCGCGGCGCCGCGTCGGCCTCCGCGTGGGTACGCGGGCCCGGGGGCTCCGGGATGAGGTGCCCGGTGACCAGCTCGGTGGTGACGCGGAACCACGCCTGCCCCTCCTCCCGCGCACCGCTGGTCGGCACCAGGCCGTCCAAGCGGGCGACGGCCGCCGGGTCGCGGACCAGGGAGGCCTGACCGGTGACGGTCGCGGTCCAGCCGGTTCGGGCGGACGGGTCCACGCGGTCGGCCTGGAACGCGACCACGGCGTCGCGCGCCGCCTTGGCCAGCCGCGAGTCGAGCGGGGCCCGGAAGACGACGTGGTCGCGGTCCAGCGCGAAGGGCACGAGGTAGACGGCGGGAAGGGCGCCCTCGCTGACGACGACGCGCCCCAGGGGCGCACTCGCCATCAGCTCCAGCGCCTCGCGGCGGCCGAGGGGACGTCGCGTCCCGGCGTGTTCGCTCATTGCTCAACCCTGGAATCCGGGCACGATCGGAAACAGGGCCGAACGGCCCTAAGTCCGCCGATCGTGTCCCCGGACCCGACGACGCGCGGCACGCCGAGCGGCGCCCGGGATCGGCGCCGGTGTCCCGGTCCGCCGGCCGGTGCCGACCTTCCGCAACCACGGGTTCACCCGGCGCGCACACCATTGGTCACCGCGCGAACACCCACCGTTGCCGACTGCTCGGTGGGCATCGTCCGCGGGCACCGACCGCCCAAGGGTGCCTCGGCCGCGAAGCGCCCGTCGGCGGGACCCGGCGGGCAAAGGCCGGGGCCCCGTGAGTGCAGGTGCACTCGCGGGGCCCCGGGTGTCGGACGCGGAGGAGCGGCCGAGATCGGTGAGCGTGTTCGGTCAGCCGTTGTGGCCGCCACCACCGTGCTGCGGAGCCTGGTGCTGGGGCGCCTCGTGGTGCGCGCCACCGTGCTTGTCGTCGTCACCGTCGATGTTGGCGCAGAAGTTCCCGAACGTGGGGTTCAGGATGCCGACGATGTCGAGGCTGTTTCCGCACAGGTTCACCGGGATGTGGATCGGCACCTGGAGGTTGTTGCCGGACAGGACGCCGGGGGAACCGACCGCGGCGCCGTCCGCCTCGGAGCCCGCGCTCGCCGCGCCGGCTCCGGCCATCACGAGTGCGGCACTGCCCGCGACCATCACGCCGGCCTTCTTGAACGTGTTCACTGCATTCTCCGTATCACCCACCCGCGTCACCCGATTGCGACGCACGACGAGTACAACGACGCACCTCTCCGATGGCAACCATCCGGTAGGTGAGTTCACTCGATCCGGTGAACCCGACTTCGTGCCCCGACGGCGTCGGGACGCCGGCCACGGGGTTCGGATCGTTTAGTGGTGGTGCACGATCCTCGCCGAATCCGTCGTTGTTCCGGCTCTGCCGTTGGACGAGTGTTGGTGGTGCCTCCCTCGCGCTCGCGGGGTGGGGTCCCCACGGAGGAGTGACACGTGACCGAATTCTTCGAACCCATGACCATCGGTGCCCTGGACGTGCCGAATCGTCTGGTCATGGCGCCGATGATGCGCAGCCGCGCCGACCCCGCGGGCGTGCTCTCGGAGCCGGCCGCCGAGTTCTACGCGCAGCGGGCCGGGGCGGGCCTGCTCATCGGCGAGGCGGCGCAGGTCAGCGAGCTCGGGCGGGGGTACGCCCTGACGCCGGGTCTGCACACGGCGGAGCAGGTGGCGGCCTGGCGAAGGGTGACCGACGCGGTGCACGCGGCCGGTGGGCGCATCGTCGCGCAGTTGGCGCACGGCGGCCGGGTCGGCCATCCGTTGCTGAACGCGGACGGTGCCCTGCCGATGGCGCCGTCGGCGATCGCGTCCGGCGGGCAACTTGTGGCCTCCGAAGGAGTGTTCGAGCATCCGACGCCCCGGGAGATGACCCTGGACGACATCCGCGAGACGGTCGCGCAGTTCGCGACCGCCGCACGGAACGCGGTCGAGGCGGGGTTCGACGGCGTGGAGGTGCACGCGGCCAACGGGCTCCTGCTGCACCAGTTCCTCGCGGACGGCGCCAATCGTCGGACCGACGCCTACGGCGGGTCCATCGCGCGGCGGATCCGCTTCACCCTGGAGGTCGTCGAGGCGGTGGCCGAGGCGATCGGGCCGCGGCGGGTGGGCGTCAGGATCTCGCCGGGAACCACGTACAACGGGATCGCGGAGACCGACACGGCCGACCTGTACCGGGAACTCGTGCGCGGGCTCGCGCCGTTGCCGTTGGCGTATCTGCACGTGCTGGAGATCCTGACGCGCGGGACGACCCGGCTGATTCGCGCCGAGTGGCCGGGGACGCTGATCCTGTGTGCGCATCCCACGCCGGAGTCCTTCCCGAGCACGCCGGAGGTCGCGGCGGAGGCGCTGCGCGAGGGAGTCGCCGACGCGGTCGCGTTCGGGGAACTGTGGGTGGCCAACCCGGACTTGCCGGCGCGCATCCGCGCGGGCGGTCCGTACAACGTGCTCGACAAGGCCACCTTCCTCGGCGGCGACCACCGCGGCTACACCGATTACCCGACGCTCGACGCCGCCGCTTGAGCGCGTCCGAGGGCTGCGGCCCATGGGACGGGGTCCCGAAGTACCGGAACCCGGAGGTCCCGAGGTCCCGAGCACCCCGACACGCGAACAGTCGAGTGTCCGACGTCCCGGGTCCGGAGCGGCCCGTGAGCATTCCCTGGCGGCCGGTACCGCCCGATTCGCCACGCGACCTGCCTCGGTGAGGTCCGGTCCGGCGTCCCCTACCTCGCCATGGCCATCGCCATGTCGATACACCGATTTCAGAGAATACGAGGAGAGATCATGGATCTGCAGCTTGCGGGCAGGACCGCTGTCGTGACGGCCGCCAGTGGCGGGATCGGGGGCGCGGTGGTGCGTACCCTGCTCGCCGAGGGGGTCACCGTACTCGGCGCGGACCGAACGGTGTCGGCCGCGCTGAAGGAGACGGGTGCCGTCACGGTGGAGGCGGATCTGCTCACCCCCGAGGGTGTCGAGGAACTGCGCCGGGTCGCGGAGAGCGAACTCGGCGGTGTGGACCTGCTCGTGAACGGTGTGGGCGGGCTGGCGGGTCTGGATCTGGGCGGGCTGCCGGATCTCGACGACGAGACCTGGTACCGGGCGTTCGAGTTGAACTTCTTCGGGACGGTGCGGATCACCCGGGCGCTGGCGCCGATGTTGCGGGAGTCGGTGGTCAACATCTCCACGAGCGTGGCGCATTGGCCCGCGTCGGGACCGTATTGGTACGCGTCGTCCAAGGCCGCGTTGACGGCCTTCGGCAAGGGTCTCGCCGACGAGCTGGGCCCTCGCGGGATCCGCGTCAACACGGTCTCGCCGGCGCTCATCCGTACCCCGCTGTGGGACGAGTACGGTCCGCGCGTGGCCGCCGGCGGCGACTACCGGGAACTGATGACGGACCTGCCCGACAAGATCAACGTCACGCTGGGACGTTGGGGCACCCCGCAGGAGGTCGCCAACGTGATCGCCTTCCTGAGCTCCCCGGCCGCCTCCTACGTCACCGGTAGCGACTACGTCATCGACGGCGGGCTGCTGAAGGTCCTGTAGCCGAAACGCGAACGCCGAAACGCGAACGCCGGGCAAGGAACGCCGGGGAACGGACGCCGCAGGCCGAGCGCCGAGACGCGGAGACCCGAAACCGAATGCCGAAACGCGAACACGGGAGCGCGCGCAGCGGGGCGCGGGTGCCGGGGAGCGGACGCTCCGGAGGTGACGGACAGCCGGGGGCGGGTGCGAAACCCGCCCCCGGCTGCCGGTTACGGACGGGTGTACGGCCGGGTCAGGATCTCCATGTTGTGGCCGTTCGGGTCCGCGAAGTACGCGCCGCGCCCGCCGAACCAGTCGTTGGTTCCGCCGGGTCGGGTGTGACTGGGGTCGGCGTAGTAGGTGACCCCGAGTGCCTCCAGCCGCGCGATCATGGCGTCGAACCGGTCGTCGGGGACCAGGAACGCGTAGTGCTGGGACTGGATCGGTTCGTCGTTCTTCTCGTAGTAGTCGAGCGTCACGCCGTTGCCGAGGTCGACGGGCAGGAACGGCCCGAGGGGGGTACCGACTTCCAGGCCCAGGATCGAGGCGAGGAACTCGGCCGCCTGTTGCCGATCCTTGGCGTAGACGGCGGTGTGGTTCAACAGGACCGTGTCCACCGGAAGTCCGTCCCGGTCCTGTCCGTGTTCCCGTTGCTGCGGCTGTTGCTCTACTTGCTGCTCTCGCTGCCGGTCGTGCGACATCCGTGGAGCCTCTCCAGGTCTCGATTTCCGCTGGGATTCGGCGCCGCGCGGGCACCGGAGGGGAAGAGAAGGAGAGGAGAAGGCGGGGCTCTGGCCCGCCTCGGACTCACGCCGAGGCCGGGTGCCCTACTCGTGTATGGCCCATGGCCGACCCGGCAGTCACCCGACCGACGTTAGTGCCCGGGCCGGATCGAGGCAACCGTCGGGACCGCGGGCGGGCGATCGGCGGTCCGGGCGGCGACGTGCCTGTGCGCGAAGGCATCGGGACCCGCGCGGGTGTGAACCCACGCGCCACGCCGACTGATTCATCCCGACATGTCGCACCCTCGGCTACATTGACCTCCGAGGAGGCGGATCTTGACGTCGGACACGCCATGAAGCCCACGCTGTCGGTCGGCACGGACCCGGCCGGTCGGCGGATGGTGTTGTGGGGCCTGCTCCGCGGCGCGCTGATGTCGGCCCTGATGCTGGTGATGTACTACTTCATCCCCCTGGATCGTCGGCTCGACATCGAGGCCGCCATCGGACTCGTCGTCGGACTCGTCGCGTTCGTCGCGATCGTGGTCTGGCAGGTCGACGCCATCGCGCGCTCCGAGCGGCCGCGCCTGCGTGCCTTCGAGGCCGTCGCCGTCTCGCTGCCCTTCCTGCTGGTGCTCTTCGCCGCGACGTACTTCCTGATCGACTCGGACCAGGCGGACTCCTTCACCGAGCCGATGACCCGTACCGACGCGCTGTACTTCACCGTCACCGTCTTCTCGACCGTCGGCTTCGGCGACATCGCGCCGCAGACCGAGACCGCGCGGGTGGTGGCGACGATCCAGATGCTGGTGGACCTGGTCGCGCTGGGCGTGATCGCACGAGTCATCCTGGGCGCGGTCCGGGTCGGCCTGCGCAGGCAGTCGGGTGGATCGGCCGGCGACGTCGTTCCCGACCTCGACCCGGATCCGGACGACCTCCCGGGCATGCCTCCCGACGCTCCCCCGCCCGGCGCGTAGCGCACCACGGACGACGGGCCCGAGGCGGTCACCCGGTCGGGGTTTACGACCATAAACTCATCATCAAAAACGCCTTGCGATCATCACATCCACCCGGCCTGCTTCCGTGTGTCGACCATTCCCGAAAGGCCTCGACCGGCACAGGATGGTGCCCGTCGTTTCCGGCTGGTCGGAACGGTGGAAAAGCCCGCAAGGAGAGGAAACGACGATGAGCGACGCCCCGGTCGTCACGTACGGAAGCTATCTGCGCCTGGACGCGCTGCTGTCCTGTCAGGAGCCGCGGACCGAAGCGCACGACGAGATGTTGTTCGTGGTCATCCACCAGGTCTACGAACTGTGGTTCAAGCAGATCCTGCACGAGGTCGCGCTGCTCCAGCGCCAGTTGGAGGGCGGCAACAGCGCCGGCGCCCTGCACACCGCACGTCGGGTCGCCAAGATCCTGAAGACGGTCGTCGGCCAACTCGACATCCTCGAGACCATGACGCCGCGGCAGTTCGCGTCCTTCCGCGACGCGCTCGGCACCTCCAGCGGGTTCCAGTCGGCGCAGTTCCGCGAGTTGGAAGCCGTGCTCGGACGCCGGGAGTTCGGGTCCTTCGAGACCGGTCACGAAGAGCGGCTCAAGGCCGCCGCGCACCGCCCGTCGGTGTTCGACTCGCTGCTGCGCCACCTCGCCGGCCTGGGCTACGCGGTCCCCGAACGGGCCCTGGAACGGGACACGAGCCTGGCGTGGCGACCGGACCCGGAGGTCCAGGAGGTCCTCACGGCCGTGTACCGCGACGAGACCGCGCACGCGGCACAGGTCTGCGAGGCCCTCGTCGACATCGACGAGGGCCTCCAGGAATGGCGCTACCGGCACATGAAGATGGTCGAGCGCACCATCGGTGCCAAGATCGGCACGGGCGGCTCCGCCGGCGCCGAGTACCTGCGCGCGACGTTGTTCTCGCCGGTCTTCCCCGACCTGTGGGAGGTCAGGTCCCAGGCCTGAGCCGCACGCCGCGGCGAAACCCGGGGGCGGCCCCAGCCCCGCCCGGCTCGCTCGGCCCGCCCGCCCGCCCGGCTCCGCCCGCCCGGATCGGCGGCGCGCCCTACTCCGTCCGCAGCGCCGTCGCCGTGCGCGCCTTGGCCGCCCAACTCGCGGGCAGGGCCGCGCCCAGGACCGCGATCAGCACGCCCGCGAGACCGAGCAGGACCAGTTGCCACGCGTCGTACACCTCGAGGATGCTCGGCGGCAGGTTGGTCCCCGCCGCGTGCCCCATCACCGGCACCACATAGGCGTGCAGCGCGAATCCGGCCGGTACGCCGACCAGGCCGCCCAGCAGACCGATGCCCGCGACCGAGGCGAGGACCAGGCTCAACGTCTGCCTCGGCGTCATGCCCAGGGCCTTGCACACGCCGATGTCGTGCACCCGCTCCCTGGTGTCCAGGACGACCGAGTTGAGCACCCCGAGCGAGGCCACGGCCACCAGCATGAGAGTGAGCAGGACGGCCATCGTGTTCAGGATCAGGATCATGCCCTCCGACTCGGTGGGGGAGTTGACCAGCACCTCGCCGCCCAACGGCTTTACCACCGCCTCGAGTTGGCGGGCGTACTCGGCGGACGACAGACCCGACCCGACCTCGACGAGGAAGACCTCGGGGCGCGCTTCGGCGAAGGCGGCGAGGTCCGCGTGCAGGCGCATGCCGTCGTCCGAGGTGTCGAAGGCCTCGCCGACGATCCGCAGGGTCTGCGTGTCGCCCCGATAGGTCACCCGTACCGGGTCGCCGATCCTGGTTCCGGTGCGTTCCAGGAAACGCGTGGGCACCGCGACCTCGCCGGGGCCGGCGATCCAGTGCCCGGAGATCATCTCGTAGCTGCCCGGCCGGGAATCGCCCTGGTACAGCGTCGCCCGGAGCGAGCCGGCCACCCCGGCCACGGTGACGTCCGCCTGGGCCAGGCCGTAGTACGACGCGGTGCCCCGCTGCGCCTCGATCGCGGCGCGCACCCGGGCCGGGTCGACGGCGGTGTCGCCCCCCTTGGGGCGTGGTCCGACCGGCCCGCCCGGCCCCTCGGACAGCCCGCCGCCGATGACGGTGATCGCGGCGCGGCTCTCCGGATCCTGCGCCTCGCCGACCGCGTTCAGGGACGAGGTCAGCCCCATCGCGAAGGTTGCCGCGACCGTACCGAAGGCGACCGCGAGCAACATCGCGAGCATCCGCACCGGGTGCGCGAACGGACTCGCGAGGCCGTACGTCAGCGCGCGCGGCAGCGGCAGTCGTCCCGCCGCGCGGTGCGCCCACTGGCCCCGTCCGGTGCGCGGCGCGCGGCCGATCGCGATGGCCTCGACCGTACGCAGCCGCCCGGCCCGCAGCGCCGGCACCGGCGCCGCGAGCACGACCACGAGCAGGGCCGCGGCCGGCACCAGGACGTCCACCCACCAGGCCACCGCCAGCGACGTGTCGCCGTAGATCTCCTCGGTGTCCGACAACAGGGGCAGCGCCATCAGGTTGCCCAGTACGACACCCACCCCGATGCCGACGGAGGCCGGGATCAACGCCTGGGCCACATAGGCCCGGACCACCTCGCGCGGGGTGAAGCCGATGGCCTTGAGGATGCCGATCCGGCGCAGCCCGGTGCCGACCGCGCCGCTGACCACGCTGCCGACGATGATCACCGACATCGCGATGCCCAGCGCGCCGAACGCCAAGAGGAACGGGATGGTCGGCGCGGCGTTCTGATCGGCGGCGCGTTTGGTGTCCAGGTACGACTGGCTGCCCAGCAGTGCGTCGGGCGGCACGGCCGCGGCGAGTCGGGCCCGGGCCGCGGTGATGTCGTCGTTGCCGCCCGCCGCGGCGAAGCGGTAGAGCATCTGGGTGGTGAGCGGCCCGGCCGACGACGCGATCGCGGTGACCTGCTCGGGTGTGGCCCACATGTCGGCGGTCTTGCTCGCCGACATGGCGATGCCCACGATGGTCAGGGACGGGGCGTCCGCGGCGTCGGACGCGCGCAGGGTGGAGCCGAGTCGGATGTCGGGGCCGCCGAAGGAGGCGGACACGACGATCTCGCCCGGACCGGCCGCCCATCGGCCGGACCTCAGGTCCAGGTCGTCCACGTCGGCGTCGGGACCGGGCCGCCCGACCAGGGTCAGCGGCGGCAGTTGCCCACCGCCGCCGCTGACCGGGCGCAACGTCGTGGACGGGAACGGCCCCGCGGTCGCGGTGACGCCGGATTGCCTCCGGGTGGCGTCCAGTTGCGCCGCGCTCGCCGCGCCCGGGTCGTACTGCACGCTCAGGTGCGCGCCGTGCTGGTGTGCGAAGGCGTGGTCGAAGGGCGCGTTCGCGGCGACCATGAGCGACCCGGCGACCACGGCCGAGGCCACCGCCATCATCGTGGCCAGCGCGATCACCAGGGTCTGCACCCGGCGTCGACCCACGCCGGAACCCACCACCCGGCCCAGTGCGGAGCCGCCGCGGCCGATCATCGGACGACCTCCGCACGCGTGTCGAGCGCGAGGTGCCCGTCGACCAGATGGATCGTGCGGCTCGCGCACGCCCGGGCCAGCGCCAGGTCGTGGGTGACCAGCACGATGGTCTGCCCGTCCCGGTGCAGGTCCACCAGCAACTCCCGTACGTCGTGCCCCGACGCGGTGTCCAACGCGCCGGTCGGCTCGTCGGCGAGCAGCAGGGCGGGCCGATTGACCAGCGCCCGGGCCACCGCGACGCGCTGGCGCTCACCGCCGGAGAGCCGGCCCGGGTAGGCGTGGGCGTGCCGTTGGATGCCCAGCACCTCCATCAACTCGGCGGCGCGGGCAGCAGCCTTGCGCCGGGAGGAACCGGTGAGTTGGGCCGGAAGCTGGATGTTGTCGGAGACGGTGAGGTCGTCGAGCAGGTTGAAGAACTGGAAGACCATGCCGATGTGTTCGCGGCGAAAGCGGGCCAGCGCGTGCTCGCTCAGCCCGTCGATCCGCCGGCCGGCCACCGTCACCGCGCCCTCGGTCGGCTTGTCCAGCCCGGCGATCAGGTTCAGCAGCGTGGACTTGCCGCTGCCCGAGGGGCCGGTCACCGCGAGCGCCTCGCCCTGGGCGACGCCGAGGTCGAGCGGTCCGAGCGCGGGTGCGCCGGCGCTGTCGTAGCGCTTGGCCACGCCCGCCAGTTCGATCACATGAGTCATGGGAGTCGTCCGTCCTTGACGTCGAGAGGGGGAGGTGTCCTTGCCGGCTCAGCGAACGTAGGGGCGGGCAGCGATCCGGCGCGTCGGCCGCCCAACCGACATCCGACCCTCCGCGCGGAGGACCCGGGCACGGGGTCATCCCTGCGGAGTACTCCGCGCGGACCGTGCCCTGGTCGCACGGGCGGATGCGGCCCGGCGTGGGCGGGCCGCACAATGAGCCGGTGGATACGGAAGACGAGCCGGGGGCCCGGCGTGGATGGCGGGCGCAACTGGCGTTCACGCTGCGCTCGGAGGCGGGTACGGCCCCGCTCTCGCGGCGGGCGATATCCGTCGACGTGGTGTTGGCCGTCGTGCTGACCGTGCTCGCGCTGGTGGTGGCGGCTCGGTATCCCGACAGCGGTCCGGTCCAGGACGCGCGGCACGTCCCGTACGAGTCCGCCGAGCATCCGGCCCCACGGATACCGCCGGTTCAGCCCGTTCAGCCCGTTCAGCCCGTTCAGCCGGTCCCGCCGGTACAGCCGGTGCCGCCGGGGGTCCGGCCACCCGAGGAACGGAGGCCGTCCTCCGTCAGCGGTCCGGTCCAGGACGCGTGGCAGGTCCCGTACGAGTCCGCCGGGCATCCCTCCCCACCGCGACCGCCGATACCGCCGGAGGGCTGGCCGCCCGACGAACGGGGACTGTCCTCCGTGCCCTGGCCGTTCGTGGTGCTCTCCGCGCTGCCGCTGGCCGTGCGACGCCGGTACCCGCTGGCCGCGTTCGCCGCGGTGCTGAGCGCGGGGGTGGCCATCGGCGAGGACGACGCGTCCTGGATCAACGTGCTGACCTGCGTGATCGGCGCCTACAGCGCCGTCGTCTACAGCCGCTACCGGGTGCGCGCGGTATCCGTGCTCGTGGGTGCCGCGGTGTTGGCCGGTGCGGCGTTCCGGGACTCGGCGCCGATCCTGCCGGGCTGGTCGAGCCCGGGCGTGGTGCTGCTGGTCGCGGGCGGGCTGGCCGGCCTGGTGCTGTTCTGGCGACGGCAGTTGGCGGCGAGCCGGGATCGCTACACCCGGCTCCAGCAGGACCAACAGGAGGCCACCCGCCGGGCGGTCGAGGAGGAGCGGTCCCGGATCGCCGCCGAACTGCACGACGTGGTGACGCACAATGTCAGCGTGATGGTGATCCAGGCGGGGGCCGCGCGCAAGGTGATGGACGCGGCGCCGGAACGCTCGAAGGAGGCGCTGCTCGCGGTCGAGGCCGGCGGGCGGGCCGCGATGGCCGAACTGCGCCATGTGATGGGACTGCTCGCCGCCGCGGACCACGAGCGCCCCGACGACCTCGAACCCCAGCCCGGACTCGACCGCCTGGACGAGCTGATCGAGCGGGTGCGCGCGGCCGGTACGCCGGTGCGCGTCGCGATGTCGCTGCCGCCGGAGCCGTTGCCGCCCGGGGTGGATCTCGCGTCGTATCGGGTGGTCCAGGAGGCGCTGACCAATACGATCAAGCACGCGCCCGGAGCGGCGGCCAATGTCGTCATCGGTTACACGGGGGACAGCTTGGAGATCGAGGTAGTCGACACCGGGGGCACGCACGGCGGCCGGGCGATGGACGGCAACGGCCGGGGGCTGATCGGGCTGCGCGAGCGGTTGGCGGTCTACGGCGGCGAGTTGACCGCCGGGCCGACCCTGGTCGGCGGATACCGGATCCGGGCCGCGGTCCCGTGGCGGACGGCGTGAACCGACCGGCGCTGCGGGTGGTCATCGCCGACGACCAGGCTCTGGTGCGTACCGGTTTCGGGATGATCCTGGCCTCGGACGGCATCGAGGTGGCGGCCGAGGCGGCCAACGGGGTCGAGGCGATCGCCGCGGTGCGGCGCACCCGACCCGACGTGGTGCTCATGGACATCCGGATGCCGCAGATGGACGGCATCGAGGCCACCCGCCGGATCCTCGCCGACGGCGGCTCGGCCGGCACCCGGGTGATCATCCTGACCACGTACGACCTGGACCACTACGTCTACGCCGCGCTCACCGCCGGGGCCAGCGGCTTCCTGCTCAAGGACGTCACCCCCGAGCAACTGGTCGCGGCCGTATGCCTGGTCCAAGCCGGCGACGCGCTGCTCGCGCCGACCATCACCCGCCGGCTGATCGAGCGCTTCGCGCAGCACGACGAACCGCGCGGCACGCCGCACCGCGACCTGTCCGAGTTGACCCCGCGCGAGCTGGAGGTGCTCCGGCTGCTCGCGACGGGCCTGAGCAACGCCGAACTCGCCGAGCGGTTGTCGCTGAGCCCGACCACGGTCAAGACCCACATCGGCCGCATCCTGTCGAAGCTGAACCTCCGGGACCGGGTGCAGGCGGTGGTGCTGGCGTACGAGACCGGGCTGATCGCACCGGGCGGGGGAGCCTGACGGCGGCGCTCGGCATGTGCCGGCCGGCCGGGCAAAGGCCGAACCGGTCGGCCCGGGACCTCGGCGGCGGACCCATCGGGCGAGGTCCCGGGTGCGCCGGCGAGGCGGGTCTCGTGCGCGGGCTGCCCCTATGCTGCCGATCATGGGGAGTCTTTCGCGAATATCCGCGCGGGTGCCGCGCGGTCCGGCCATCGGGACGGTGTGCACGGCGGCCGTCGGCGTGCTCGTGGTGGTGTTCACGATCGTGGACATGGTGCCGATGGACAATACGGACGCGCTGGGCCTGGTGCCGGTCTTCGCCGCGTGCGCCGCGTTGTTCGTCCGCCGGGAGTACCCCGTCACGGTGCTGCTGCTGACCCTGCTGGCGTCGGCGGTGTACTACCCGTTCGTGGTGGCGGACGGACCGTTGTTCCTGACCTTCGCCGTGGCCCTGTACAGCGCGGCGGCGCACGGGCACCTCGTGATCACCATGGTCGTCGGCGCCGGTTTCGCGACCGCCGTCGGCGCCTCCGAACAGCGCAGCGGCGAGAACCATCTCGCGGATGCCGCGCTGTTCCTCATGTTCGGCTGGATCGTCGCGGTGATCGCGATCGGCGGGATGCTGCACAACCGCAACGCGTACCTGGCCGAGGCGGATCGCCGCGCGGAAGAGGCGGCGCACACCCTGGAGGCGGAGGCCCGGCGCCGTGCGGTGGAGGAACGGCTGAGGATCGCACGGGAGTTGCACGACGTGCTGGGCCACCACCTGTCACTGATCAACGTGCAGTCCGGGGCCGCGTTGCACGGTTTCGCGCGTGCCCCGGACCGGGCCGAGCAGGCGCTCGACGCGATCAAGCGGACCAGCCGCGACGCGCTGCGCGAACTGCGCGAGACGCTCGGCGTGTTGCGGCAGGTGGACGAGGAGGCGCCGACGGCGCCGGCGCCCGGTCTGGCCGCGCTCGACGAGCTGATCGCGCACATGGGCCGGGCCGGCATCGAGGTGCGCCTGGAACTGCCGGGCGGCTCACGCCCCTTGCCGCCGGCGGTGGATCTGGCCGCGTATCGGATCGTGCAGGAGGCGCTGACGAACGTGACCCGGCACTCGGGGGCGGCGTCGGCCGTGGTGCGGATCGAGTTCGAGGAGAGGCGGGTACGAGTGCGGATCGACGACGACGGCCGGGCCGGCGCGGAGGGTTCCCGGGACGGCCGCGACGCGGTGCGTCCGGAGGGCACCCCCGGTGCGGCGGCCGGGCCGGGCGGACCGGGCGGCGGGAGCGGGGTCGCGGGCATGGGTGAACGGGCCCGGGCGTTGGGCGGCGAGTTCGAGGCCGGCGCACGGCCGGGCGGCGGGTACCGGGTCAGCGCCTCGCTGCCGCTGCGCCGGGAGGGCGCCGCGTGATCCGGGTGTTGCTCGCGGACGACCAGGCCCTGGTCCGGGCCGGCCTGCGCTGGATCCTGGACAACGAGGACGACATCACGGTGGTCGGCGAGGCCGTCGACGGCACGGAGGCGGTCGCGCTCGCGGGTGAACTACGACCGGACATCGTGTTGATGGACATCCGGATGCCGCGACTGGACGGCCTGGAGGCGGCCCGACGGATCATCGCCGACGAACTCCTCGCCGACGTGCGGGTGGTCATCCTGACCACCTTCGACCTGGACGAATACGTGTACGGTGCGCTGCGCGCGGGCGCGAGCGGCTTCCTGGTCAAGGACACCGAACCGGTCGAACTGATCCACGGCGTACGGGTGGTCGCCCGCGGCGACGCGCTGATCTCGCCGACGATCACCCGCAGACTGATCGCCGAGTTCGCGGGCCGGGTCGCGCCGCCGGAACCGGACCCGCGGGTCCAGGCGTTGACCGATCGTGAACGTGAGGTGATGGCCCTGGTGGCGGCCGGGCTGTCCAACGACGAGATCGCGGCCCGGCTGGTGCTGAGCCCCGCGACGGCCAAGACGCACGTCAGTCGGATCATGACCAAGGCCGCGGTCCGCGACCGGGCCCAACTCGTGGTGCTGGCCTACGAGTCGGGGATGGTGACGCCCGGCTGGCTGGGCTGACCCGGATCCGGGTCGGTGCGGGAGTGCTCGGGGGGGTCGGGGTCGGGGTCGATCGAGGGTCGGTCGGGGGCGGCTCCGGAACGACCCACAACCGGGGGTGTACACCGGACGCAACCGTGGGGGTATCCGCCGGCGCGGCGGGCCCACCGGGGGCGTCCGACCGTACCGTGCCTGCGCAGGACGCCCGGCGGCCGTCCCGCCGAGAGGCTTGTGGACAAGAGACACCACGTCCCCAAGCCTCTCCTGCGGATCGAGGAAGCAATGCCCGAGACCCCGATTTCCTACCCCCCGCCCGGCGTCGACGCCGGCCCCCCGTCAGCGCGACGCACCGACCGCCCGAGCGTGTTCGAGCGCATCGCGGGCTGGGCCCACCGGCGTCGCAAGGCGGCCCTGCTGGCGTGGGTCGCGGTGCTGATCGCGGTCAGCGGCATCGCGATGGCGATCGGCAGCGACTACCACAACGACTTCTCGCTCCCGGGCACCGAGTCGCAACAGGCGTCCGACACCCTGAAGCGGCACGGCGCCACCCAGGCCGGCGACAGCGTACAGATCGTCCTGCACGACAAGGTGCCGGTGTCGACGCCCGCCACCCGGGAGCGGGTCGAGCGCATGCTCGGCGCGGTGCGCGACCTCCCACACGTGGCGGAGGTGCGCAGTCCGTACGACGACGTGAACGCCGTCTCGCGGGACGGACTGACCGCGTACGCCACGGTCACCCTGGACGGCGTCGGCACGGACGTGCCCAAGGACGCGGTGACCGGGATCATCGATACCGCGCGGGCCGCCGAGACGCGCGAGGCGACGCTGCGGGTCGAACTCGGCGGTGATCAGATCCGCGGCGCCCAGGAGGGCGGCGGCGGTGCGGCCGAGGGCGCGGGCATGCTGGGCGCGCTGGTGATCCTGGTGTTCCTGTTCGGTTCGCTCGTGGCCGCCGCCGTACCGCTGCTGACCGCCATCTTCGCGGTGGGCAGCACGCTCGGCCTGGTCGTGCTCGCCTCGCACCTGGCCAACATCGCCGACTTCACGCCGCCGGTGATGATGCTGGTGGGCCTGGGCGTCGGGGTGGACTACGCACTGCTCATCTTCTCCCGCTACCGCGCCGAACTGCTGCGCGGCGCGGACGCCGAACAGGCCACCCGACGCGCCCTGGACACCGCGGGTCGCACCGTGTTCTTCGCCGCCTGCACGGTGATCATCGCACTGCTGGGCCTGGTCACGCTGGGCCTGGGCTCGCTGCGCGGCGTGGCGCTCGCCGTCGCGCTGACCGTACTGATGACCATGCTCGCGTCGCTGACCCTGCTGCCCGCGCTGCTCGGCCTGTTCGGCAAGCGCATCCGGCGCAACGTCGAGCGCCGCGCGGCCAAGAGCAAGGTTGTCGAGGGCACCCGGTGGCGCTCCTGGGCCGCCCTGGTCCAGCGCCGTCCGTGGCTCGCGCTGATCGTCCCGGTCGTCGCGCTGGTCGGCCTGGCCGCACCCGCGGTCGACATGCGCCTGGGTTTCGCCGACGCCGGCAACGACGCGGCCGCCAAGACCAGTCGGCAGGCGTACGACCTGCTCGCGGACGGGTTCGGGCCCGGCTTCAACGGGCCGCTGTTCGTGGTCGTCGAGGGTGAGGCCGGCGCGGCGGAGCAGGCCAGGAGCACGCTCGAAGGCACTCCCGGGATCGCGGCGGTGAGCCCGGTCCTGCCGTCGGGCGACCCGCGCGTGTCCACGGTGATCGCCTATCCGAAGTCCGCACCCCAGGACGAGGCGACCACCAGGCTGGTCGAGCACCTGCGCGAGGACGTCATGCCGGGCGTGGAACGCGGCACCGGCGCCACCGTCCTGGTCGGCGGCGGTACGGCCGCCGTCGAGGACTTCGCGGCCAAGGTCGCCGACCGACTGCCGCTGTTCGTGGCGATCGTGGTGGGTCTGTCGTTCGTGCTGCTCCTGCTGGTCTTCCGGTCGATCCTGGTGCCGCTGAAGGCCGCGCTGCTCAACCTGCTCAGCATCGGTGCCGCGATGGGCGTGATCACGCTGGTGTTCCAACACGGCATGTTCGGTGTGCAGGAGGGCCCGATCGAGGCGTTCATCCCGGTGATGATCTTCGCGATCGTGTTCGGACTCTCGATGGACTACGAGGTCTTCCTGCTCGCCCGGGTCCACGAGGAGTGGCAGCGCACCCGGGACGCCGGGCACGCGGTCCGCGAGGGTCTGGCTACCACCGGCAAGGTGATCACCGCGGCGGCGGCCATCATGATCGTGGTCTTCGGCGCCTTCGTCCTGAGCGAGGACCGCATGCTGCAGCAGTTCGGCCTCGGCCTGGCGGTCGCGATCCTGCTCGACGCGCTGGTGATCCGCTGCCTGATCGTGCCCGCGGTGATGCGCCTGTTCGGCGCCCGGGCGTGGTGGCTCCCGCGCCCGTTGGACCGCGCACTGCCGCGGATCGCTCTCGAACACGACTGACCCGCGGGGCGTCGAGCGCACCGGTCGGTCGGCCGGCGGTGGCGGTGAGGGATCCACATCCTTCACCGCCACCGCCTTCGCGCGTTCGACGTGCGGTACGCGGTACGCGGTACGCGGTACGCGGTCGCCGCGACGCCGGCGAGCGGGCCCGAGCACCTTCAGGCGGGTGTGCGCGGGGCCGTCGACGCGAGCAGCAGCTCGATCGCGAGGGCGGCCAGGCAGGCCAGGAGGCCGAGCGCCAACACCGCGCCCTGGACCACCGGATAGTCGCGGTCGAGGATCGCCTCGACCAGGCACGAGCCGAGCCCGGGCCACGCGGACACGCTCTCCGCGATCACCGCGCCGCCCGACACCGCGATGCCGGCGGTGAGGGCGCGGTCCAGGCCGCGTCGGCGCCCACTCCGGCGGCGGGCCGCCACCGCGATCCCGAGTGGCACGGCGACCACGGGCAGTACCGACACCACGGGCAGCGCCGACTCGACGGCACGCGGCAGCCGTTGTGTGAGCACATCGGTCACCGGCTCGCCAGTGCGGAACGAGGTGCCCAGATCGCCGGACGGCAGCCCGGACACGTAGTCGCCGAACTGCGCGACCGGCGACTTGTCCAACCCCAGCTCGTGCCGTACCTGTTCGGTTCGCGCGGAATCCGCGTTCCGCCCCGCGACGAGCACGGCCGGGTCCCCCGGCATCACCCGCACGATCGTGAACGTCCCGACGACCAGGGCGCCCGACACGAGGACGACTCCCACGAGTCGACCCAACAGACGGCGCACCCCATGCGCGTGTGGATCCTCATCCGGTGTGCACGGATCGACCGGCGGCTCTTCGACGCCGACGCCGACGCCGACGCCGACGGTGCGGTGGAGGCGGGTGCCCAGGATGGTCATGAACGCTCCTTGGCCGGGACGAGAGGAACGGACGGGCGAGGCAACGCAGTTGGGACGGATCCGGAGGTGAACGGGTTCCGTGGGATGCGGGATGCGGGACGTGGCGCGGACGTGGTGCGCCCTGCCACCCGCGGCGGGCGACGGGTGACCTGTCGTGGGCTGCGATGTGCGCGGTTCGGAGGCTCGGTTCGGTCTCCCGCCCGCGATGGCCCGCTCCGTCTCGTCGACCCCGGGCGTGCCGACGCGCGTCACGCGTACGGGTACGGGTACGGGTACGGAGCGTGCGGCGTGCACGTGAGGGCACCGACTACCGGTCGTGCTCGCGCCGAGGACGGCCGGCTCCCCGCCGGTGGACGGTGTCCGGCCCGTCGACCCGGCGGTGGACGCGGCAATCGCGCGCAGGCGGAGTTGCGGGCGCTTCGGCCTCGGGGCGGCGGTGTTCGCGCGCTGTCGTCCGAGTGGTCGGCTCGGGGGCTTCCCGGGTCAGGCCGGGTTGCTTCGGCGGATGTGGTCGAGGACCAGGCGGCCGCGTGGCGAGAGTCGGTAGCCGACGTCCAGGCTTTCGGTGAGGCCGCGTTCCTTGAGTTTGCGGACATCCACCTTGAAGGGGAGCTTCTCCCGGTCGACGCCGGCGGCCAGGTCGGCGGCGCGTACCGCGGGGTTCGCGTCGATCAGTTCCAACATCGCGGTGGTCCACGGCCCGTGGCCGCTTCGGGCGTCCAGGCGGCGCAGTCCCTCGACGATCTCGTCGAGGTCCTTCGCCGACAGGTCGGTGTCCGAGCGCAGGCTCACCCGTGGGTCGGCGCCGACGAAGCGCAGGCCGATCCGGTACAACTGCCGGTCCTCGCCGGGGCGCTGGTGGGCCAGCACTTCCGCTCTGGTGGCGTAGCCGGCGCGTTGCGCGTCCCGGTCGGTGACACTCGCCTCCGATACGGCCGCGACCTCGTCGACCTCCAGCACGCCGACCTCGGTGCGCAGCGTGCTGCCGAGGCGCACGGCGGGCGTGCGCCAACGGCGGAAGGCGAGGTCGACGTCGCCGGACGCGATCTTGACCAGTACGTCGTGTGTGAACAACAACGGCGACTCCGTGTCCTGGATCCCCGCCGGCGCATGGCCCCGCCGACGCCGGTGTGCTGCTGCCGGTGTGGTGCCCACGCGTCGCGGACGACACACCGAGGCCGATCCACCGAACACCGACGGTACCGGTTCGGATTCGGATACGGAGGGACGGCTCAGGCCCGGGGCTCCCGGAGGGTGGGGGCGAGGAGAGAGGTGACGATCCTGTGGACGGCTTCGGGTGTCGGCGGGGTGCCGTTGCGGTCGGCGAAGAGCATGTGGCCGGTGCCGATCAGGGTGGGGGCGAGCGTGTCGATGTCGGCGTCGGCGGCGATGCGGCCGAGGTCGCGTTCGGCGGTGAGGTACGAGGCGAGCATGGCGGTGGCCTCCGTCAGGACCGGGATGCCGGTCGGGGTGCTGCGGCGGAGGCGGGTGCGCAGGTCGTCGCGGGAGGTGACGAGGCCGACGATGGCGACGGCCACCGATTCGAACAGGCCGGTCAGCGCGCCGGTGACGTTGTCGGCGACGGTCCCGGTACCGGCCCCCTCGCGCAGGACGTCGGCTCGGCCGTCGATGCGGGCGATGCGGTCCAGTACCAGGTCGGCCAGGAAGGCGTCGAAGTCGGTGAAGTGCCGGTGCAGGACGCCCTTGGCGCAGCCCGCCTCGGTGGTGACCGCGCGGCTGGTCAGCGCGCTGGGGCCGGCGCGGAGCAGGACGCGCTCGGCGGCGTCGAACAACTGCTCGCGCGCGTCGCGGATGGCCGTTCCGGTGGGCACCGTGCATCGCCTCTTTCCGTTGCCGTCTGTTCGTGCCGTCGCGGTCTGTTCGCGCGGTTCCCTCGCGCGCTCTGTTCGCGTGCTCCCGCGCGGGCTTTTCGCGCCGTCTCTTCGTGCCGTGTCGATTCCGCCGATTCTCTCGCGCGCGGGCCGCCTGCGTTGACGAGTGGGCATTTGCCCATTCATAGTGGGCGCATGCCCACTATGCCATCGGGGCCCGAGCGAGCCCCCGGTTCCGAAGCCCCGCCCCACCGGCACCGCCGGATGGCCGAGTCGTTCGGCGTGGATCCCGAACGCTACGACCGGGCCCGGCCCCGCTACCCGGACGCCCTCGTGGCGCGGATCGTGGCCGCCGCGCCCGGGCCCGCCGTCCTCGATGTCGGCATCGGCACCGGCATCGCGGCCCGGCAGTTCCGGGCGGCCGGCTGCGATGTGCTCGGTGTCGAGGTCGACGCGCGGATGGCCGCGTGGGCGCGCGGGCGCGGACTCGACGTCGAGGTGGCCGCGTTCGAGGACTGGGACCCGGCCGGGCGAGCGTTCGACGCGGTCGTCGCCGCGCAGACCTGGCACTGGGTGGACCCGGTGGCGGGAGCGGTGAAGGCGGCCGAGGCGCTGCGGCCCGGCGGGCGGCTCGCCCTGTTCTGGAACGTGGAACAACCGCCCCCCGAGATCGCGGAAGCCTTCGCCGAGGTCTATCGCCGGATGTTGCCCGACTCGCTCGCGGCACGGCGATGGGCGAGCGGATCGGTCGGACACACGGCGCTGTGCGCCGGGGCCGAGGCCGGGATACGCGCGGCGGGCGGTTACGACGAGCCGGAGCAGTGGCACTTCGACTGGGAACGGCGCTACACCCGGACCGAGTGGCTGGACCAACTGCCCACCACCGGCGACCACACCCGGCTCCCGGCGGCCGAGATGGAGGCGTTGTCGGCGGCTGTCGGAGCCGTCGTCGACGCGTCGGGAGAGGGCTTCACGATGCGCTACACCGCGGTGGCGGTGACCGCGTCGCGCACCGACGTCCGCTGACCGGGCGCCCCGATCGCGGGAGCCGCGCCGGGGCTCGCCTTCGCCGCGCCGGGCGAAATCGGGTGTCGGGCGGCACGTACGGATGCCGCCGCCTCGCTATCTTGGGCCGTCTCGGGGGAGCGCACTGGGCGATCCTCGCCGGACGGAGGAGCCGCGTGTGTCCACGGGACCCGCTTTCGAGGAAGCCGAGGTGATCGTGTTCCGTGATGTCGCGGAGTTCGAGGCCTGGTTGGACACGCACGTCGAACTGGCGGTCGGGGTGTGGCTGAAGATGGCGAAGAAGGGTTCCGGCATCCCGTCGCTGACCAGTGACGAGGCGGTCGACGTCGGCCTTTGCTACGGCTGGATCTCGGGGCAGCGCAAGTCCTACGACGACGACTACTACCTGCAGAAGTACGTCCCGCGCCGACCGCGCAGCCGGTGGTCGCAGGTCAATGTGGCCAAGGTCGAGGAGCTGAGCGCGGCCGGGCGGATGCGGCCCGCCGGGCTGGCCGAGGTCGAGGCGGCGAAGGCCGACGGACGGTGGGAGGCGGCGTACGAGTCGCAGCGCGACGCCGTCGTCCCGCCCGATCTGGCCGCCGCCCTGGCGGAGAACCCGCGGGCCGCACGGGCGTTCGAGGAACTGGGCCGGACGCAGCGGTACGCGGTGATCCTGAAGCTGATCACCGCGCGCACCGCCGCGACCCGCGAGAGTCGGCTGCACAAGGCGATCACCGAACTCGCGACGACCGACGCCGCCGGCTGACGGACGCCCGCGCCCCGCCTTCCGCAGGTGCCCGGGCGCCACGCGGCCGAGGGACCGGTCACGCGCTCTTCGCGCGCAGTTCGTCGCGTAGCCGCAGGAGCCGTCGGCGTCGGCCTCGCGCTCTGGCCAGCAGTAGCGCCGACGCGACGACCAGGGTGGCGCCGGTCAGCGCCGTCGCGGCGGTCGCGGTCGCGGTGCCGCGTGCGGCGGCGACCGCGGTGCCCAGGGCGGTGGTCGCGGTGGTCGCGGCGAGGGCGATCGAGGCCGCGAGTACTTGGTCGCGGCCGTAGAGCGGACGGCGTTCGGCGAGCGCCCAGGCGGCGAAGGCGGCCCACGCGGAGCCCACCGCGATCAGTGCGCCGAAGGCGATCCGGGTACGGACCGGGAGGGTGCCCGGCTCGGTGGCCCACAGCAGGGCGACGAACGCGGCCCCGCAGCCGCCCGCCAGGCCCACGGCGACGTGGAGCATCCGGGCGCGCAGCGAGGTCTCGGCGGTGATGGTGCGTTCGAGGGCTTCCGGGACGGGGATCGCCGGGGGGCGGTCGTGGGAGGCGTACCGGTCCTGCCCGTCGTGCTCGTGCTCGTTCGGGCTCTCGTTCGGATTCTTGTTCACGCCTGGAATCCCCTCTCGGTGAGGATGTCCCGCAACATGCGACGTGCGCGGGAGAGTCGGCTCTTGACCGTGCCGAGCGGGACGTCGAGTACGGCGGCGCACGCGGCCAGGGGCAGGTCCTGGAGGTGGAACATGATCAGTACTTCGCGCTCGATCGGCGGCATCCGCTCCAGGCCGCCGCGGATCTCGATCCGGTCCAGGACGCCCGCCGGAAAGTCGTCGTCCTTGCACCCGGTCGCTTCGTCGGCTTCGGGCGCGGTCGTCTCCCGCGCGGAGTACGTCTGCCGCAGGTGGTTCGCCACGACGCGGCGCCCGATGGTGAACAGCCACGGGGCGAAACGATCGGGCTGTCTCAGGCGGGGCAGTCCTCGGACGACACCGACCCAGGCCTCCTGGGCGAGATCGTCCGCGACCGGCGCCGACTCGACCATGCCCCGCAGATATCGCCACAGCGGGCCGTGCCATGTCTCCACCAGTTCGGTGAATGCCTCTCGTTCCCCGAGTTGGCATCGCACCACCAGCAGTTCGCTGTGCTTGTCCCCGGCCACCGCACCTCCTTGCCGCACCGTTGTGCCGGGTAAGTCGGCGGTGCGGGCGAAAAGGTTCACGACCCCACGAGTCGGCGGGAGCCGTCAAGCGTCCGTGACTCCCCGGATCCGGCTGATCCCGGCGGTGCTCATGGCCACGACGAACGGGTTGGCGATGGCCGAGCGTTGGGCGTCGAGGTACAGCAGGCCGTGCTCGCCGACGGTGAGCGGGGGACCGTCGGCGATGGTCGCGGTCCACCCGCGCGGGAGCACGTCGTCGGTGAGCGGTGGGTCGTACAGGTCGAGGGTGACCTCGATCTCGCCTCGGCCCGGCAGCGACAGCGAGCCGTGTGTCCGCAGGATGTCCATGTGTCGAGTGTCGGTCGGGCGGCTCCCGAGCGCCGGCCCGGAAGCGAACGCGCCCCATCGAGTCGCGACCGGGGTCGGTCCTCGGCGCGTCGCGCCGGCCATCACGTGATGCCCACCGACATCGAGGCCGTCGCGTGGGGCCGGTGTTCCGTGGCGGACGCCTCGGCGACGCTTTCAGGGGCAGTCGTGGAATGAGCGGGCCTCGGGGGTGAGGGGTGTGCAGAAGTCGTCGATTTGGTCGCCGACTTGGTGCGCCGCGTAGGTGAGACCTGCCAACAGGATCGCGTAGGTCAGGATCGCGACGACGACTCGGCCGTAGGAGGCCGCGGACGCGGCTTGGGCGCGGTGCGGCCTGCGGGGAGGGTAGATCAGCGGAACCGGGGAGCCGGGGCGGTGGCGGCCCTCGACCGTGCAGCGGTGCGGAACACGGTTGTGGTCGGTGTAGGCGACGGTGGTCACGTGCACGTAGTAGACGTCGTCGCGGGTGCGGTCGGGGTCGGAGCTTGGCCGGGTGCGGCACTCAAGTCGGGTGGATACCGAGGTGCCGGTCGTACGGATGCCCGACCTGCGCAGGTAGCGGACCCGCAGGGCGATCAGAGCGACGACGAACGGGCCGACGAACAGGACGAGTTGCCTCGCCACGAGGAAGTGGTGCGAGTGCTCGCGCATGACGGGAGTCCTTCGGTGCGTGCTGGTGTGCACCGGTGTGCACCAGTGCGGGCCGGTGCGGGCCGGTGCGGGCCGGTGCGGGCCGGTGCGCGGCCACGGGTGTGGCCGATCACCGGGGATGTGGCCGGGAGCGGCGAGATCTCTCCATTTTTCGAGCGCCGATTTCCTGCGCTGTGCGCCGATACGCGCTTTCCCGGACCAACGCCCGTTCGTTGTTGGATAATTGGTCGCGCGGAAAGTGGAGAGATCCGCGCCCCTCGGCCCACGTTCCGGGTGACAGAGCCGCGTTGCCGTTGCGGAGGGTGCCATGACACAGACCCGATCGGACCTGCCCGGAGACCTGCCGTCGGATCGGCGGTCGCCGGAGGTCCCCGACGAACCGGCCGCGCCGCCGGCCGAGAACACCGAGTCGCTCGGCACGGAGCCTGGTTCGGCCTGGAGTTCGGTCCCGGTTCCGAGTCCGACAGCGGATCCGAGCCCGGGTTCGGGCGCGGGTTCGATGGCGGGTTCGGATTGGGACCCAGGCTCGGATGCGGATGCGGATGCGGATGCGGATGCGGATGCGGATGCGGGTTCGGGTGCGGATCCGGGTGCGGACGACATGTGGCAGCGGTTGCGTGACGGGGACGAGGACGCCCGGATCGCGTTGTACGAGCGTCACCACGACGTGCTGGTCCGCTGGTTCCGGGCGAATCTGCCCTCGGCGGCCGAGGCCGACGACTTCGTCAGCGAGGTGTTCGTCCGCGCGCTCGACGGCATCGCCCGCGACCTGAAGCCGCGCCGGGGCGTCGACCGGTGGTTGTGGGGCATCGCCAGAAACCTGTGGAAGGCGGAGCTGACGGCGCGGCGACGTGCCGCCGGCCGACCCGTCGAGGAGGACGCCGCGCCGGACGTGCGGAACGCGGTCGCCTCGGGGGCGGTCACGGTCGGCACCGATCTCGGCCACGCGTACGGCAAGACCCAGGCGTTCGCCGCGCTCTACACCGCCACCGACGCGCTGTCGAAGACCCAACGCGCCGTGGTGAGCGCGCACCTGGATCACACGCTCGCCGAGATGCGCCTGGTCCGGGGCGCGGAACTCGCCGCCCATCTGGGGTGGCCACGGGTCAAGGTCGACCGCGAACTCAGCCGCGGTCTGAAGAAGGTGCGCGAGCGGGTGGGGCTGTTGGCGGCGGCCCGCTCGGTGCGCGCCTGCTCCGAGGCCGCCCAAGTCCCCGGGCTCGCACGGTTGTTCGTCGCCGAACAGGCCGGCTCCGCACTGGTTCCGACCCGCGCGGAGTATCGCGCGCTCGGGACGCACGCGAAGACGTGTGAGCGGTGCTCCGCCGTGGCCAAGGACGCCGTCCTGGAACGCACCTGGGTGCTCGGCCCGGGCCTGGCGTTGGCGGCGGCCCGACAGGGCACGGACGAGGACGAGCGGCGCCGCGCGGCCGTGGCCTGGTGGACGGGTCGCCCCGCCGCGGCCGAAGCCGCGCCCGCGACCATGGCCGGGGCGGCCTCGCCGGCGTCCGGCGTCACTCCGGAGGTGGTCGCGTCCGCGGTCGCCGCGGCGCCCGCACCGGCCGATCCGGGCCGGTTCGGCGAGATCGCGCGGATCGTACGCCCGGGCCTGGAGGCCGTCGCCCGGCCGCTGGTCACCGGCACGCGCGCCGTACGCGACGCGGTGCTGCAGCAGTTGTTGCGCGTTCCCGGCGTCGCCCCGGCGGTGAGCACCGCCTCCCGGCTCGCCACCGACAACCCCATGGCGGTCCGCGTCGGCGGCACGGTCGTCGCCCTGGTCGCGGCGGCCGCACTGACGTTGTTGGCCGTGGCGCCCGACTCCGCGCACACGCCGTCCGCCCGGCCGTCCCCCGGCTCTTCGGCGGCCCCCGGCGGCGCGGCTCCGGATCCGGCGGCGAACCCGGCGGCGGACGGCATTCCGCCCGCGAGCCTCGCCCCGACGGACGCCTCGGGGCCACCGCTTCCCGGCGACACCTCCGCGCCCGGCGGCGCGACGCCCCCGGGCGATGCGGACACCGGCGCCGGTCGGCCGGGCGCGGTTCCCGGCGAAACCGGTTCCGGTTCCGGCCCCGGTTCCGGCCCCGGCCCCGACCAGGGCCGGGCGGGCAGCACACCGGGCACCGGCGGCACCGCACCGGGCGGCGGTGGCGACGGCGCGAGCAGCGCCCCGGTTCCGGCGGCCTGGGGCTTTTGGCAGGTTCGCTACGCCGACGACGCGATCGGCAGCACGCGCGAACTGTCGCCGTCCCCGCAACGCCCGGACAGCCACGAGCCGAACTGGACCTACGGCGCGTGGCGGCTCGGCAACCCGCCCGCCGTCAAGACGGTACGGGTCACGCACACCGGTGTCGGCCGGCATGTGGTGATCCTGCCCGACAGCGGCGCCCCCGGCGGCATCGCCCAGGTCGGGGCGTCCGACTACGCCGCGAACGGCGTGTCCTGCCAGCCCGTCCGGTGGTGGCCGGACGGTACCGACGAGAGGATCGAGGTCGCCTGCTTCAACCGCGCCGGCAACCCCGCCGACGTCCCGTTCACCGGACTGTTCCTCGCCGGCGACCGCAACGGCCCATACGGCCAGACGGGTTCGCGCGGCTACGTGCACGCCGGCGACCCGACCGCCGCGCGCCAACTCCCCGCCGCCGCGTCCCGGCAGAACACCGGCCCGGTGACCCGTACCGGCACCGGCCGCTACGCGGTGGCGGTCGCGGCGGACACGGAGTCCGTGCAGGTCTCGCCGATCGGCACGGCGCCCCGGCACTGCGCGGTCGCCGGCCTGTCCGCCGGCACCGCGTCGGTGGCCTGCACCACGCACACCGGCGCGCCGGCCGACACCGCCTTCGTACTGAGCCACACCGGCCGACAGAGCATGCTCGACGACGGACGGGTCCCGCACGCGGTGCAACTGACCGTCGCCGACGCACCCGGCGCGGGCGCGCCGACGATCACCCGGTCGTGGATGTCCCGGCCGGGGTCGGCGACCGTGACGCGCACCGCGACCGGCCGCTACACGCTGCACCTGTCGGTCGGCTACCTGACCAGCTACGCCCACCTGACGGCCACCGGCGGTGGATACTGCACCACGGTGCTGCGCAACGACTACGGCGCCAAGGACGACGTCCTCATGTACCTGGCCTGCTACACGTCGACCGGGGCACCGGCCGACAACGGCTTCCAGCTCGCCTACACGACCGCGTCGCCGCACTACCCGTAGCGTGGCGATCCCGTTCGCCCGGACCGGAACGCCAGGTCCGGCCGCGCGGAGCCGCTACGCGTCGGGCACGACGCGCAGGGTGCCGCTCAGCCGTGTGGGTGCCGCCGGATCGCTCACCAGGGGCCGGGAGACGCGGGCGGTCTCCACGCAGACGAACTCCCGGTAGCCGTCGTCGGGTACGTCGGCCATGGTGCGCGCGAGGGCGGCGCCGGGGTTCCACACGACCACGTCGCTGTGTCCGTCGTGGCGCACCTCGACGACGCGCTTGCCGGCCGCGTCCCGGACCAGGCTCACGTCGCCGGGTCGGGTGTAGACGCGGTCGACGCGTTCGTGGAAGGCGATCCCGTCCGGTTCCGGGGCCGGGTTCGAGTCCGCCGGCGGGTCCGCCACCTTGTCGACGTACGGGCCGTCCACGCCGGTGACCCGCACCTCGTCGAGGTCGCCGACCCGCAGGTAGGTGTGCAGTGCGGCGGTGCTCTCGAAGTCGCCCCGGGCCTCCAGTTCGATCCGGCACTCGCGACCCAGCGTGAACCGGGCGAACACCTCGAACTCGTGCGGCCAGTACGCCCGCGACTCCTCGCTCGCGCGCAGCACCAGGGTCAGCCGCACCCCGTCGTCGTCCTCGTGCGTGTCGAGCAGCGTCCACGGCAGTACGCGGGCGAAGCCGTGGTTCGGCCGACCGGCCGGGCCGAACCACGGCCAGCAGATCGGCACCCCGCCGCGCACCGCACGCCCCTCCACGAACTCGGCGGCCTCACTCAGCCACAACACCGGTTCCTCGCCCGTCGGTTGCCAGGACAGGAGTTGGGCGCCCTGGAGGGTGACCGCGGCGCGTACCTGCGGATGGGTCACCACGACCACCGGGAGCGCACCGACCCGACGCAGCGTGAGGTGGGGGTCCAGCCGCCGGACGACGGGAAGGGCGAATACGTCTTCGGGCACGTCAAGGCCTCTCGCGTTCGTCGGGGCGCCGTCGCGCACTGGACCCGCCACGATGCCACAACCGCGTGCGCGCGACGGAATCACCCACGACGACGTCGGGTTCACCGCGACGCCGGCCGCGCGAGCCGGGACGGCGCGCGCTTCTCGGGGAAGCCGACCGCGGGCCGCGCCACGCCCGCGATTCATCGCCCGACCGGCTGCGCGAGCCGCCGGCCGTGTGTTGGACTCCTCGGCATGGAGTACGCCCGATTCCCCGACGACCCGGCGGCCGACCCCGCTCTCGTGTCGACCGGAGTTCGTGGGTCGCGACATGTGCGAGTCGCAGTCCTGCGGGCAGACACCCATCGAACCGAGGAAGAAGGGGGTCGGCGGATCGTGTGGACGAATCGTCGAAGGACGCGGATCACCACCGTCGCGGGGCGCGGCTTTCGCGGTGCGACGGTCGCGGTCGTCGCGGTGGCGGTGGTCGCGGGTCTCCTGTCGGCCGCGTGCTCGACGCGGGAGCGCGTCTGTAGGTCCGGCGAGTATCCGGTGAAGGCGGTCGGCAGCAGCACCGGTCGAACCTGCGTGAGCAACGGTCGGGAGCCGGAGCCGGGCTGGGTCCGCTACCCCGAGGGCAAGGTGCCCCGGTACCTCGGCGACAAGTGGGACAAGCACTGGTCCACGACCGTCTTCGACGCCGACGGCAACATCGTCGCGGGCTGACCCCCGGACGGCGCCGCTCCGGCGTGGGATCGTGCGCGAGGGCGCACGGGCGAAAGCGGGACCGGCGGCGGGTGAGCCAACGGCCCCGGGCCGAGGCCGAACCGCGCACCGACCCGCACCGGACGCTCACCCGGTCGCGCCTTCGAGCCCCGCGAACACCCCCGCCAGGGCCGCGTCGAGGCGACGGAGCCACTCCCGCGCACTGCCGCGCACACCGGGGTGCTCCGCGCGAAACGCCGCCCAATCGGCCTCCGCGACCCGGGCCGCGTGCACCCCGAACCCACCGCTCGCGGTCGCGGTAGCCAACCCGTGTCCGTGCAGCACCTGGCGCAGGAGCTGCACGGACAGCGCGGTGCGGGCGTCCTCGGCCAAGAGCACGGCATCGTGGAGATCCTTGCACCGGGACCCGTGGCCGTCGGCGCCATCGACGTACAGCCACAGCAGTTTCCAGGCCAGGGACAACTCCCGACTCGCCGTGCGCACCAGCGTCGGCGCGGCACCGTCCGCGCGCGGCACCAGGGTCCACACCGGAGGCCGGTGGAGCGTTTCGTCGAAGGCGAAATCCAACTGCGCCGCACCGCGGCCCAGTCCCTTCGCCCGCCACGGGACCAGCACGCGGATCCCGCCGGACTCGGATCCGTCATAGGCGTACGACCAACTGCTGTCCCGGTGGACGCCGCTCGCGTCCAGGGCGATTCCCGGCGCCGCCATCGGCCGGCGCCGCACCCGGTCGACGAGGTCACCGTAGTCGGGAACGACATCCGGCGGGTCCGGGTCCAGGGCCCAGCACAGCCCGTCGGGGGGAACCCTCGGCCGCAGTCCGCGCGTCTCGAACTCCTGCTCACCGTCCGTCCAGATCTCGTACCCGGCCGCACCGTCCGCCGCCTCCGGCCACTGCTGGACGACGTCGGTGCGCGCCACGAAGGGATACGGGTCCAGCGGATCCACCCGGGCGGGCGACCCCGACGGCACCACGAAGTCCAGGTCGGCCGGCTCCCGCGCCCTGTCGCCCACCCACGCCGGCATCACCATGCTGCCGCGCAGGACCAGGCGCTCGCTCCACGGGGCGTCCGCGATCAACCGCAACAGGTGGTCCAGCACGGCACGCCGAGCCACGTTCCTCCGGTTCCCCCGCACGGCTCCTCCGTCCACCGCCATCGCGACCTCGACCGGCCCGCCGCGACGTGCGCGGCCGCGGCCGGGACGCCCTGCCTACCACGCTCCTCGGACATCCGCGCGCGTCCCGGCAGGCCGTCCGACCGGACGAAGAACCGCCCACGCCGTCGACGCGTGGCCACCGGGGCGGCGCCGCGCCTGTCGGAGATCGTTAGTACCTTCATCCCCGTCCCGCCGATCTCTCGGTGCGGAATCCCCCTCGGTGTAAAGGAGATGGTGTGTCCTCAGCCACGGAAGTGTGGGAGGGCGCGAGCGCGGCCCGGGTGATACCACCCGCCCGGCCGCGCAGGCTCGCCAAGGTCCCGTTCGTCGAACTGGCCGACGGACGCCTGCAGGGTGTGGTGTCCAGCGGCTCGGACATCGGACGCGTCTACGTCTCGTCGATCGCGGCCGGCACGTACGCCTTCGCGTGCAGTACCAACAACAACCGGCCGTGCGGCGGCGCGCGGGGCTCGTTCTGCAAGCACATCGAGGCGCTGGTCGTCGAATCGGTGGTGCAGTACGGCGCCGAGCGGGTGGCCCGCTACCTGCGGGTCGAGCCGGCGAACGGCACGCCGACCGTGCAGGGCATCCTGGCCGACATGCGCGCCACCCGCCCGGCGCAGGCCGCCGCCACGGCCGCCGCACCCGTCTTCAGCCGCTTCCTGCGCCACCTGACCTACCTCGAACTCGCGGCGATCACAACGCCGTTGCCCGAGATGCAGTGGTTCCCGCCGACCAGGGCGGTGGCCTGATGCGCGTCGACCTGCTCGCCGAACCCATCGCCGGGCTCGACGAGGCGCTCGCGGTCGTCGAGGCCTTCGACCGCACCCTCGTCGGCGGCCTGCTGCGACCGCAGCCCGCCCACGCCGGCGCGCTGAGCGATCTGGCCGCCGCCGTCGCCGGGACACCCCTGGCCTCCCGGGTCGCCGAAGCGGCCGAGAAGGCGCTCGCCGGCGCCGCGAGCGAGGACCACCTCGTCGCCCTCGCCGCCGCCCGCGCCGCGCTGCTCGGAGCGATCCACGACGCGCTCACCACCCGCGTCGACGAGGCGACCGGCCGCAGCCGTACCCGGGACGCCGGCGCGGTGCCGGACGAGCCGGCCGCGGTCAACCTGCTCGCCGCCGCCCGCTCCTGGCTCGCCGACCTCGCCCGCGCCGGATGGCAGGGCATCGACCATGACCTGGTCTCCGGGTCGGCACAGGTCGTCTTCGCGATGCTCCCGGACCCCTCGCTGCGACGCCTGGCCACGCTCCTGGACGGCTTCGCCGCCGAACTCGCCGCCTCCTGCCCGGGCGCGGCCCTGGACCGCTTCCCGGTGCGCCGCTGGGCCGACCTGTGGGCCCGGGCGATGTTGCTGACCGTGCCCGGCGCCGCCGCCGCGCCCGCGCCCGACACCGCCACCGGCCGGCTGCTGCCGCTGGGCGTCGACCTGCACGAGCACGCGACCGCCGCGCAGGCCCAGGTCCACGCGGTGTTCGAGCCCGCCGACGGCGGCCCCGCACGCCTGGTGCGGGCGAGCGTCTCGGTTCCCAAGCCGGACACGGTCGTGGGAGTCGGCGTGTGGCAACTGCTGCGCCCGCACCTGTCCCTGCTGGCGGTCGCCGGCGAAGGCCGCTCGATGCACCTGGAGAACATGCCGATCACCGTCGACGGCGACCTGATCTGGGCCGACGAGCACGCCCGCGCCGGCGAACCCGCCGACGCCTTCGCCACCGCCCGGGTCGCCCTGCCCACCGCCGAAGCCGCGGCCGGCGCGCCGCCGGCCAGGCACCCGGCGGGCATCGCGATCCCGGTGTTCCTGGAGAACTACACCGTCGACCGGGACGCGGAGGCACCGGCGTTGACCCTCGCGGGACACCGCCTCGCGGTCGACGTCGACCGCGTCCCGACGGCCGGCCCGCTCACCCCCGAGGCGTTCGCGGCCTCCGGTGCGTGCATCGGGCTGCTGCGCTGGGACGCCGGCGGCTTCCGCGTGCAACCGCTCGCCGTGGAGACCACGATCAAGAAGAAGACCTCGGTCGTGCACGCCGGAGCCTGGGCCGGCGGCACCGACGACAAGTCGGCGGCCAAGGCCGAGAAGGCGGCTACCGAGGCCGTGGCGGTGCTGCGCGAGCGCGCCGGAAAGCTGCTGCGCACATGAGCGACCCGCGGACCGGACCCACCCCCGCGTCGGACCCGGACGAGAACCGCCGCCAAGTCCTGTACTGGCGACTGCTGGCGCGTCTGTTCGACCACGAGGAGCAGGCTTCGCTGGAATCGGCGAGCCTGGCCGTCGTCGAGGACATCGGCCTGCCGAGCGCGCTGCTGGACCCGCAGGCGTCCGTGGACGCCGTCGTGCAGCGCCATCCGGAGCTGGCCGCCGAGTTCGAGGGCCTGATGGTGCCCGAGCCCGACGAGGACGAGCGTGATCGCGCCGCCGAGGTGCGGCGCGCGGCGCTGGTGTCCAAGGTGCTGCTCAACGTCCTGGGCACCGGATCCGGCACGGTCAGCGCCGAACAACTGACCCGCTGGCAGTCCGACGCGGGGTGGCTGGAGCGCGCGCTGGGCTGCAGGCCCGGCGAGTTGCGCGGCGGTCGCCCCGGCGCGGGCACCGGCGGCACGGGTGCCGGTGGAGGTGTGTCCCCGACCGGGACCGGCGGCCGGAGCGGCACCCCCGACCTCGGCAACCTGATCCCCGCCATCGGCCCCGAACTCGCGGCCATCGAGGCGGACATGGTCAAGCGCATGCACCTGCGCGAGGTGCTCGCCGACTCCAGGCTCGCGGCCCGACTGACGCCCAGCATGTCGCTGATCGAGCAGTTGCTCCGGGACAAGAACAACCTGTCCGGCGTCGCGCTGGCCAACGCCAAGGACCTGATCCGGCGCTTCGTCGACGAGGTCGCCGAGGTGCTGCGTACGCAGGTGGCCAAGGCCAGCGTGGGCACCCTGGACCGCTCGATCCCGCCCAAGCGGGTGTTCCGCAACCTCGACATCGACCGCACCATCTGGAAGAACCTCACGAACTGGAGCCCGGAGGAGGAACGGCTCTACGTCGACCGGCTCTTCTACCGGCACACCGTCCGCAAGACCACGCCCACCCGCCTGATCGTGGTCGTGGACCAGTCCGGCTCGATGGTCGACTCGATGGTCAACTGCACCATCCTGGCCTCCATCTTCGCCGGACTGCCCAAGGTGGACGTGCACCTGATCGCGTACGACACGCGCGCGGTCGACCTGACGCCGTGGGTGCACGACCCCTTCGAGACGCTGCTGCGCACCCAACTCGGCGGCGGCACCGACGGCACGGTGGCCATGGCACTGGCCCAACCCAAGATCGCCGAACCGCGCAACACCGTGGTGGTGTGGATCTCCGACTTCTACGAATGGCACACCGATCGGCTGTTCGAGAGCATGGCCGCCGTGCACCGCTCCGGGGCCAAGTTCATCCCGGTCGGCTCGGTGACCAGCTCCGGCCGCGGCAGCGTGAACCCCTGGTTCCGCGAGCGCTTCAAGGACCTCGGCACCCCGGTGATCTCCGGCCACATCCGCAAGCTCGTCCACGAACTCAAGACCTTCCTCGCCTAGAAAGGCCCACACATGTCCGACCTGTTGCGCGCCCCCGCCGAACTCAAGTACACCGAGGAACTGGACTGGCTCGAGTCGATCGACGACGGCCCCAAGCCCTTCAGCTGGCGGCTGTCGCCCAAGATGGTGCGCCTGTTCGTCCTGGGCTCCGAGCGCTCCGACGGCCTGGATCGCGAGATCGCGCAGAAGTGGTTCGGTGACCGCTCCATCGTGGAGCGAGCCATCGTCACCCTGGCCTCCGACCGAGGTCTGCTGCTCATCGGCGACCCCGGCACCGGCAAGAGCTGGCTGGCCGAACTGCTCGCCGCCGCGATCTGCCGCAACTCCACCCTGGTCGTCCAGGGCACGGCCGGCACCACCGAGGACCACATCAAGTACTCGTGGAACGTGTCCATGGTGATCGCCAAGGGCCAGTCCCGGGAATCGATGATCCCCTCGCCGATCATGACCGCGATGGAAACCGGTGCGATCGGCCGCTTCGAGGAACTGACCCGCTCCACCAGCGACGTGCAGGACGCGCTCATCTCCATCCTGTCGGAGAAGTACGTCTCCGTTCCCGAACTCGACAGCGACAGCATCGTCTTCGCCAAGCCCGGATTCTCCGTCATCGCCACCGCCAACAGCCGCGACCGGGGCGTCAACGACCTCTCCTCCGCGCTCAAGCGCCGGTTCAACTTCGTGCGCATCCCGGTGGTGACCAACAAGAAGAGCGAGGCGGAGATCGTCCGCTTCCGCACCGAGGAACTGCTGCGCCGGCACCGGATCGAACTGGACGTGCCGCCCACGCTGCTGGACGTGCTGCTCCAGAGCTTCGCCGACCTGCGCGCCGCGGCGGCCGCGGCCGGCAGCGACGACGAGAAGCTGGAGTCGTCGTTGTCCACCGCCGAACAGATCGGCGTCCTGGAGGACGCGATCCTGCACAGCAACTTCTTCGGCGAGCGCGCGCTGACCGCGCACACCCTCGCCTCCTCGCTCGTCGGCTCGCTGGCCCGGCGCGAGCCGGAGGACCTGGCCATCATGAACAAGTACCTGCACGGCGTGGTCGAGCCGCGCGGGAAGGAAGAGGGCGGGCTCTGGCCGGAGTTCCTGGAGGGCGGTCGCCACGCGATCGCCGGCCTGTCATGAGCGGCCCGAACGAGGGCGCGTTCGACGCTTTGCGCGGCCAACTCGAGGAAGCGGCAGCGACGTTCGCCGACGGGCCGGACGCGCTCAAGGACATCCTGCTGGGCATCGTCGACGACGTGGACCGCGCGGTGCGCGAACCACTGGAGATCTTCCCGGTCTGCCACCACTCGCCCGCCTCGGCGATCGCCATGGCGCGCCGGCTGCGCGAGAAGCGGCCGAAGGTGGTGTACCTGGAACTGTGCGAGGACATGGCGCCGCTGTTGACCGAGCTGCGCAACTGCACTCTTCCGGTGGCGGTGCAGTCCTTCGCCGCCGAGATCGAGGGCTTCCCGGCCGAGTGGGCACCACTGTCGGTGGTCGCGCCGATCACCGAGGCGTCCGCCGAATACCAGGCGATCGCCTACACGTTGGACACCCCCGGCACGGAACTGGTCCTGGTCGACCGCTCCTCGGACCACGTGTTCCAGTGGGAACCACGCGGCACCAAGTCCGCCGAACCGGCCGACCCGGACGCGGCGCCGGCCGACGAGGAGAGCGCGCTGCACGGCGACGCCGTCGGCCTGGAGATCGGCGACCTGCGTCCGCGCTTCGCCGAACTGGAGGAGCACCTGCTGCGCCACGGCCGGGTGCGGCACTGGTCGGAATGGTGGCACCAGTACGTCGAACTGCCGCTCGGCGACTGCGACCACGACACCTACCGGCAGGTCATGCTGCTGATCGGCAGCCTGTTCCGGCGGCTGGCCCCCGGCGATCCGCAACGGGTGCGGGTGGACGAGGACCGCGAGCGCTACATGTGGACCCGGACCCGCGAACACCTCGCCGCGACCGGCACGGATCCGGCGGACTGCCTCTACGTCTGCGGCGCGTTCCACGCGGCCTCGCGGGTCGCCGAGTTCGGTGTGCACGGCGCCGACACGTTCGAGATCACCCCGCGCACCGCGACCACGTGGCAACACGGCCTGATCCCGTCCAGCCACGCCGCGATCGAGGCACAGTTCGGCCTCGCGGCGGGGTCCGTGTCGATCGCGGCGACGGTGTGGGCGAAGAACCTCTCGCGCACCGGCGTGGCACCGTTCCGGCTCACCGGACAGGCGGGCGCGAAGAAGACCGCGAAGCCCAAGAAGAGCGCCGCCCGGGCGACCGCGTCGACGGCGGTCGCCCCGCCGGCCTCCGGGCCCGGCGATGTGCTCCCGGCGGCCGACCGGCTGACCGGCTTCCTCGGCCGGCCGCCCGTGCTGGACCGCCTGGACGAGAGCGAACTGCTCGGCTGGTCGGTGGACGTGGTCCGCGCCGCACGGCGCAACGGCTACCTCGCCTCGACCGCCGACGCCATCTCGGTGTTCGAGACCTCGATCCTGCTCGCCGGGATGCGTGACCGGGCCAAGCCCACGCCGTACGACTTCCAGGACGCGGCGGTCACCTGCATCGAGAAGGACACCGTGCCGGGCCGCCGCGACGTGCGCCGCATCGTCGAGATCATGATGGGCGGCGACCGGATCGGCAAGGTCGGCTACGACGCGCTGCCGCCGCTGGCCCGCGACGTGCACGACCGGCTCGCACCGCTGCAACTGAACCTGGAACAGCGGGGCGTACGAAGGGCGTTGCTGGACATCGCGGCGCGGCCGGAACTGGAGCGGTGCGCCGATGTGTTGTGGATGCTCCGCTACCTGATGCCACCGGGCGCGGCGCGCCCGATCATGGGCGAACGGCGACTCGGCGAACGGCCGATCCAGGAGTCGTGGGACCTGTCGCTGGGTACCCACCAGCGCGCCCTGATCGAACTCGGCTACGAGGGCGTCAGCATCGAACAGGTGCTGGAGCAGCGGCTGCGCCGGGCGGCGTACGGCCCGCACGCGACCGCGGCGACCGTCCTGGAGGCGGTCGAGGACGCCACGTTGTACCTGCGCGGCCGCCGCCTGGCCGACGAGCTGGGCACCCGCGCGCTGGAGGTCCTGGCGACCGAGCGCAGCGTCGACGGCGCACCGGAGGTACTGCGCCGGGTGCGGCGGTTGCTCGCCTACTACCGGACCAGCGAACCGGTGCTCCCGGCGTGGATCGAGTCGTTCGTCAAGACCGGGTACGCGCACTACTGCACCCTGTTGCCGACGGCGTTCACCGACGAGGACGCCGGCGTGCGCCAGGTCGCGGCGATGCTGGGCTTCCTGTTCAGCATGGAGACCCTGGCGCTGTCGCTGGGCTGCGACCGCACCCAACTGGAGCTGGCGGTGGGGCAGTCGCACCCCGAGGAGCCGGCGAAGGTGGCGCTGCTGTGGGCGGCGCAGGTGCAGTTGGGCGGGCTCTCGCGCGCGGACCTGCGGGCGCGGTGCGACGACATGCTCGACAACCCGATGGTCCTGCCCGCCTATCCGCACTACCTCAGCGGGTTCGTGCACGCGCTGGAGCCGGTGCCCGGGCTGACCGACTTCGTGGTGGAGGCGGTGTCGAACGCCTTCGCCCGACTGCCGGACCCGCTGCTGCTGCCGTGGTTGCCGACGCTGATCGGCACGTTGCGGTCCGGCGGCGCCGAGTTCGCGCCGCTGCTGATCCGCGAGGCGGGGCGGATCTTCCCGGGTCGGCTGCGGGCGTTGGACGAGTGGGTGCCGCCGTGGTCGGCGCCGGTGGCGGCGCCGGCGGCCCTGTCCTCGGCGCGGCGTCGGGGCGGCGCCGGTGGCCTGGCGCTGCTCACCGCGCACCCCGCCACGTGCGACGCGGTGGCACGGTTGCTGGGCTGCGACGATCCGTGGGAAGCGGCGGAACCCGGCTCGCCGGGTGCGGTGTTGGTCGAGCGTCACCCGGACACGGCGACGGCGCTGGCGGCGCTGCTCGGCGACTCGTGAACCGGACCCGGGCGGCGGCGTCGTGCGGCCGCCGCCCGGGTCGCCGGCCGGAGCGGGTGCTCATCGGCCGCAGAACTCGCGTTCGGCGGCCTTCGGGTCGGGCGGGATGGTCAGGGCGGCGCGGTCGAAGGATCCGGTGAGGTTGCGCAGGAAGCGGCCGGGCGACATGGGCTCGGTGCTCGATCGCGGCAGTTCCTTCAGGTCGCCGCAGTCCAGCGCCGCCCGGGCGGCGCGCACGTCCTCGATCGGGACCACGTGCGCGGGGATCCGGGCCCACGCGGCGGGATCGACGTACAGGGCGATGTTCCAGGCGAGCGGGAGGAGTTTCTCGTGCCCGGCGGCGACGTGCTCGGTCGGTTCGATGTGCGCGCCCACCGTGTTGCCCAGGCCCCACACGTCGACCACGATCCCGCGCAGCGGGGTGACCGCGCCGCCGACGCCGAGTCGCCCCATGATCACCCCCTCCGTCGCCGGCAGGTCGGCGCGCAGGGGTAGTGGCGGCAACGCGGTCGGGTCGGCGAGGTGGTTGCCGTCCGGCACGAGCATGCGCCTGCCCTCGGCGTCCATCCGGAAGAGTTCCGCACGCAGGCCCGGCAGCGTCGCGCTGTGCGCCCGCGCCGTGGTCGGGTTGGCGGTTCGGGGCCAATTCACTTACACCATACGTTCGTTCCAGGTCTGGCACACCCCGGGCCGGGGACCGTTCGTGGTCACCAGACCGGAGCGCAGACCGAAGCCGCACCACGCGGCCCAGACCGTTACCAGGACGACCAGGGCCGACACGCGCCGGTCGACGGGAACGAGCAGGATCGGCAGCAGGGCAAGCATCAGCACCGGCAACCACATCGGCCCGTGCATGAAGTCCCCGCCGACCCGGAGCACGTACAGGCACGGCACCGCCGCGGCGACGACCGGTGTGGCGCCGAGGATCCAGGCGCGCCGCTCCCGCGGGCCGCGCCGGACCAGGAGCGCCGGGACGAGCAACAGCACCAGCACGGCCGGAATCCACAGCCGGTAGCGATCGGCGAAGTCGACGAGGTAGTCGAAGCCGCGCCCCCACAACTGCCGGGTCGCGCTCTTGGTGACGGCGGGCATCGGGTAGGGCAGGCCGTAGTAGCCCATCCGGAAGACCTGGTACAGACCGGGCAGCAGGCCGGCGCAGGCGAACACCGCGAGGGTGGACCGCCGGGGCAACCGTGCCGCCATCGCCATGGCGACCAGGAACACGAGTGAGGTCGCCGCCAGTTCGGGGCGGATCAGCGGGCCGAGTCCGAACACCGCCGCGATCCCCAGGACACGCGCGGTCCTCGCGGAGCGCGGGCCGCACGTGACGAGCAACCGCCAGGACAGTCCGATCCAGGCCGTCGCCAGTCCGGTTTCCAGCCCCGAGGTGGCGAAGTCCCAGACCGGGGGCAGCGCGACGAACACCAGCGCACCGGCCGGGACCAGGTACCGCCCGGTCTCGGCGCGCAGAAACCGGTGGATGCCCGCGAGGGCGAGCCAGATCCCGGCGATGGACAACACGAGCCCGGCGTACACGGCGGTTTGGGCCGGGTCGCCCGGCGTGAGCAGGGCCTGCAGCGCCGGCAGCCACTGCCACAGCGTGCCCGTCGAGGTCTCCACCCGCTCGCCGGGGCTGTACACGGGGCCGTTGCCGGCCGCGATCTCCGGGCCGCGCGCACGTAGATCAGCCCGTCGTCGGTGATCCACCGCCGGTGCCACCCCATCACCGCCGGCACCAGCACGGGCGGGGCGATGGCGAGCACGTCCGGGATCCGGAACCGGCGCCCGATACGCGGGGGCGGATCCTCGCGCGCGGGCTCGGTCGGCACGGTGCCGGCCCGGGCGGCGTCGGACATCCGACCGGGCATGTGGCTGGACAGGTGATGGGGCATGGTGGCGCGGTTCATGTCGTCCTCGGGTTCCGGTGCGGTGGGCGGGGCGGTCGGCGGGGCGGTGTCGCGACCGCCGCCGGGACGTGCGGGGCACGGGAGTCGGCGGCCCGCGCCCGCGCCGCCGGCGTGTTCACTCCGCGTGTCGAGGCCCGGGGGCCGACGGGTGGGTGGGCCGGTCGGCGTGCTCCAGGGCGTCGTCGATCGCGTCGGCCAGGACGTGCAGTTGGGCCGCCCAGTCGGCGCGGGACATCGCCTGGAGGGCGATCCGGGCGCAACCGGCCGCGGTGATGACGGCGACGGTCTCGGCGGCGGTCAGCGGGAGGGCGCCGATCACGGGGCCGGCCGGGCTCGTGTAGGGGTCCAGGTACAGGAGCAGGTCGGCGTCGGCGTCGACGCCGGGGCGCGGCGGCCGGTCCGGCCCGGCGCCGGTGGGCGCGCCGACGTGCAGGCTGCGCAGGACGTGCTCGATCGCGCCGGCGAGTGCCCAGGCGGGGCCGCCCGGGCGACCGTGCGCGCACAGCCAGGCGCCGGCCCGGTCGCCGGCGGCGGTGACCCGCTCCAGGGCGGCGTGCTGCTCGGGCGAGACACGGGCGTCGGCGGTGATGGGGGAGTCGCCGGGTGGTGGCGCGTGGTTGCTCATGTCCGGTGAACGAGCGACCACGCGACAGGTCGCTGGGGTGCCGGCGGGCGGGTGGGATCCGGCGGCGGACGGCGCCCGGTCGCGGGCGCGTCGAGGTGTCGGGCGGCCGGTGTCAGGGTCTCGGTGTGCGGCCGGCGGACGGCAGGTGGGTGCGTTCCCCGTTGTGGTCGAGGATGATCAGCAACTCGACGGGACCGTCGTGCGCGCCGACGGAGTGCGGCGTCATGGTGGAGAACTCGGCCGCGTTGCCGGTCTGGATCATGATGGTGCGCTCGCCCAGTTGCAGCCGTGCCGTACCGGACAGGACGGTGAACCACTCGCGGCCCGGATGCACCTTCAGGTGTTCGGTTCCGGTCGGCCGGTCGGGGGTGATCCGCAGCTTGGCCACGGTGACCCCGTGCAGCGAGCGCTCGTTGGACAACAGCCAACTGGTCATGCCCTGCGAGTGACACGGCTCCGGGCGGATCACCACGTCCTCGTCGTCGGCGGATTCGACGAGTTGGTCGAGCGTGGTGTCCAGCGCGCGGGCGATGCTCACCAATTGGTCCAGGGCGATCCGGCGGTGCCCGGTCTCGATCCGGCTCAGGTTGGACGGGCTCAGGTGACAGCGGGCGGCGAGCGCGTCCAGCGACCAGCCGCGGGCGAGTCGCAGACCGCGAATGCGGTGGCGGACGATGTTGTCCAGTCCTACCTCTTCTTGCGCCATAGGCAAGAGTATATGTGTCACACGCATGAGTGTGCCTATCGTGTGGCCATGGGAACGCACTCGGATCGGCACGGCCACCACGGGCACCACGAGCACCACGAGCACGAGCACCACCAGCACAAGCAGCACAAGCAGCACAAGCACCACGAGCACCACGAGCACGGTCACGGTGACGGGTCCACGGGGCACGACGAGTCGGCGTCGGCGGACATGTTGGACCTGGACGCCGAGATGCTCGGGTCGCTGCTCGACGAGATGACCGACTGGGTCCGGCGCCATGGCCCCGACGCGACGAAGCGGGTCGCCGACGTGGGCGCCGGCACCGGTACCGGGACCCTGGCGCTGGCCCGGCGATTCGAGGCGGCGGAGATCGTCGCGATCGACCGGTCGCCCGCGCTGCTCGACCGCCTGCGCACGGCGGCACACGGCGCGGGACTCGCGGACCGGCTGCGCGTGGTGTCGGCCGACCTGGACATCGCCTGGCCGTCTCTCGACGCCGTCGACGTCGCGTGGGCGGCCTCCTCGATGCACCACGTCGCCGACCCGGACCGGGTGCTCCGCGACATCCACGGCGCGTTGAACCCCGGCGGCGTGCTCGCGGTCGTCGAGATGGACGCGCTGCCGCGTTTCCTGCCCGACGACATCGGCCTCGGCCGCCCGGGGTTGGAGACCCGCTGCCACGAGGCGGCGGCGCGGGCGGGCTGGAACGCGCATCCCGATTGGCGGCCCCACCTGGAACGGGCCGGCTTCGAGCCGGTCGTCCAGCGCACCTTCATCGTCGAGGCGAGCCCGGCGCCGCCCGCCGCGCGGCGGTACGCGCGGCGCCAGTTCGGTGCCTTCCGGGTCGCCGTCGAGGGCCGGTCGGCCGCCGACGACCTGGATGTCCTCGACCGACTGTTGTCGGACGACCGCCCCGAGGCGCTCGCGAACCGCCGCGACCTGACGATGCGGAGCAGCCGTACGGTCTGGGCGGCCCGCCGCCCCTGAGCCCGACGCCGACGTCGGCTCGGACGCCGACGCGGTGACGGTTCCGCCGTGTCGTCGCGCGCTCGGCGGGCCGGCCGGTTTCCATCCGTCGGATTGCCCGTGTGCGGGCGGGGAGGGAAGCTTGAATGTCGAGATGTCGGTACGACCCGTCGGCCGTGTGCCCGGGACGCCCCCCTTCCGCTCGGGGCACCGAATCGGGTAGGTGACGAGCACCGGAAGCGGAACTCGGTACGGACACCGGCGGCGGAAGGAGCCCGCCATGGCGGTCGAGGCGAACCGGCTGGTCGTCGTGCCGTTGGACGTCGAGCGGGCCCACGATCCGCGTCTGACCGGTGGCAAGGCCGCCCAACTGGCCCGTGCCGGGGCCGCCGGCCTGCCCGTCCTGCCGGGATTCGTGCTCGTCCCGGCCACCCGCGCCCCCGATGCCCCGCACGGCGAGGAACCGTTGCGTCGCGCCTGGCACACGCTCGCCGAGGGCGGATCCCGGTCGCTGATCGTGCGGTCGTCCTCGGTACACGAGGACACCGCGACCTCCTCCATGGCCGGGCGCTTCGCGACGGTCGCGGACGTGAGCGGCTGGGACGCCTTCACCGCGGCGGTGGACACGGTCCTCGATTCGGCGCGCGCCGCCGACCCGGACCCGTCCGGGGACGACGCCGGGGCCGAGGGCATGGCCGTACTGGTCCAGCCGATGTCGTACCCGGTGGCGGGCGGGGTGATGTTCGGGGCCGATCCCGTCGAGGGGCGCGAGGAGCACATCCTGATCAGCGCGGTGCCGGGCAGCCCCGCCCGACTCGTGGACGGGCGCACCGACGGCGTGCACTACCGGCTCACCCGCCGGGGCCGGCGGCTGCCCACCCGTCCCGTCGAGCCTCCGGGTCGGCACGTACTGGGTCGGCGCCGGCTGCATCGGCTCGTCGTGCTCGCCGGGCAGACCCGGCGCCTGTTCGGCGCGCCGCAGGACATGGAGTTCGGCTTCGACGCCGAGGACCGCCTGTGGCTGTTCCAGTCCCGTCCGATCACCGCGATGAGCGCGCGGCCCGCGCGGGGCGCGCGGCTGCTCGGACCCGGGCCGGTGGCCGAGACCCTGCCGGACGTCCTGCAACCGCTGGAGGAGGACCTGTGGGTCGCGCCGATGGCCCACGGCCTGGCCGTCGCCCTCGACGTCACGGGCACCGCTCCCAGGCGCCGGCTGCGCACCGTCCCGGTCGTGCGCACCGTCGACGGCCTGGCGGTGGCCGACCTGCGCCTGCTGGGCGCGGTCCCCTCGCCGCACCCCGTCCTCGACATCCTCAACCCCGCACCCGGTGCCCGTGCGGCCGGCGCGGCGTGGCGGGTGGGACGCCTGCGGTCCGCGCTGCCCCTGCTCGCGCTGGACCTGATGGCCGACGTCGATCGCCGGCTCGCCGAGTTCCCGGTGCCCGGCGAGATGCTCGGCGGGCGGCTGGTGTCCGCCGCTTCGTGGGGTCGCCGGGCCCTGTCGGCGTTGCACGCGCAGGAGGCGCTGGCCGGGGCGCTCCTGGGCGGCGGCGCGGGCATCACGCTCGCCGGCGAGGCCCTGGCCGTGCTGTCCGAGGGGCGTACGGCGGGCAGATCCGACGCGGAACTGGTGGCGGATCACCCGGTCCTGCTGGCGCTGTTTCCGCCGTCGCTGGACCGCGTGCGTCGGCTGCCGGGGCGCATCGGCTGGACGGGCGCGCCCAGGGGAGTGGGCACGCTGCCGTTCCGGGAGGGGCTGCGGCTGCGGATCCGGTGGGTGCAGGAGATGCAGGTGGGCATGGTGCGCGAGTTCGCCGCCAGGCTCGCGACGACCGGACTGATCGAGGATCCGGCCCAGGTGGCGCGGCTGCGCTGGAGCGAACTCGTCGCGGCGGCCGACGGCGCCGACCTCCCGGCCGACCTGCCCGCCCGTGTGCCCAGGCCGGACCGGCCGGCGCTGCCCGCCGCGTTCCGCCTGGTCGAGGGCAGGCCCGTCGCGGCGCCGACCCGGACCGATCGCGGCGGCGGCGGGCGGGGCGCGGGCGGCGGTACCGGTACGGGCACGGTCTGGGACGGCGGCGGGACGCGGCCCGAGCACGCGGTGCTGGTGGTGCGCGTCCTCGACCCGGCACTGGCCGCGCTGCTGCCGGGCCTGGCCGGACTGGTGTCCGAGACCGGGAGTCCGCTCTCCCACCTGGCCGTCCTGGCCCGCGAACGCCGCGTTCCCACCGCCGTGGGCGTGGTCGGCGCGGTGGACCGGCTCGTACCCGGTACGACACTCACGGTGGACGGCGGCACCGGCCTGGTGACCGTCCTCGCGGACGCGGCGCGACCGGTCGCGGACGGAGCGGACGCGGACGTCGCGGACGCCGGCGACGGGGAGCGCGGGGTGGGGGCGGGGTCCGGGAAGGGAGCGGGCGCGTGAGGTACCTGACGTTTCTGTTCGGCGGCATCGCCGGAGCGGCGTCGGCCTGCTACGCGGTGGTCTACCTGTACCGCTGGGAGTGGAACCGGGCGGTCTTCTGCCTGTTGATCTTCGTGATCGTGGAGATCCTGGTCGTCGCGACCGTGCTGCTCGGTCGGATCGCCCGGCTGGAGCGGCACCTGGGCGAGGCGGACGACCGTACCGAGGAGGCCCGACGGCGGTTGGAGCAGGCGCACGACGAGACCGGGAAGGGCAGATTCCGTTGGCTGGACGCCGACCGGTTGGACAGTCGTGACACACACCACGTGTTCGTGCCCGTCCTGCTGGCCGCGGGCGTCGTGCTCTCCGGGGTCGCCTGGGTGATCCAGCGGATCGCGCGACTGACCTCGCATCCGGTCTCGACCGGGTTGCTCGCCCGGCGGTTGGTGGCCCTGAACGCACCGGCCGACGACGCCCTCGGCGTCGAGCCGCAACTGGAGGATCGACCAGCCGTCGCGCCCGCCCGCCGGGTGCGCGCGGCCGCGGTGGTCGCCGGAGCCGTGCTCGCGGCATTCCTGCTCGCCCTGGCGGTCGACCGCTTGGCGGACGCCACCGAGAGCCGGCCCCAGGGTCCGCCCGAGTCCGTCGCCAGCACCGTGGTCTTCCGGGTGATCTCCCGTGAGGAGCGCGACATCGCCCGCGAGGTGGCCGCGCGCGAGCTGTGGGAGGGCTGCCGCAGCTCCACCGGGGCCCGACCCGAGTACGCCGTGCTCGGCCGTTTCGACACCGAGGTGTGGGTGGGCGTGGTGCGGCCGGCGCTCAACGACCACGACATGATGCGGCTGCGCGGGTGTCTCCAGGACACGAGGGCCTTCCACGCGCGCGCCGAGATCGTCGGCGAGGGACAGGTGCCACCGCAGCGGTGAAAACAGTTGATTTGAGGCTTTTTACCATTAAATCAATATTGCTACTAATATCTTGAGATCGATCGGTTAACCTTGAAGTACGACCCGTCGGTTCCCCAGGGCCCGGGACGTTGCCCGCCGCCCGCCAACATCGACGGTGATTCCACTTGTCCGGACCCAAGGTCCTCACGCGTTCCGCCTTCTCCCCCACGCCTGTCACACCTGCCACTGGAGCCCCTTCCACCGCGCCCGCCGGTCCCCGGCGGCGCGTGAGCCGACGGGTTCTGAAGTACGTACTCGCCGCCGTGCTCGGTTACGGCGTGATCTGGCTGGTGTCGGTGTTGGGCATGCTGGGGGCGCACGCGGTCGCCCAGCAGGGCGAGTCCTCGGGCAGTTCGGTCGCCGGGATGAACCACGTCAAGCAGGTGGACGACAAGGTGTGGCGCGGCTCCGCTCCGGGTGTCCCCGGATACCGGGAACTCGCCGACCGGGGCGTGCGGACCGTCGTGGACCTGCGCGCGGAGAAGATGAGCCAGGCCGACCTCGAGCGCCCGGTGCAGGCCGGACTGAAGCTGGAGCGGCTGCCGATCCGGGACGGTCAGACGCCCACCCAGGCCCAGGTCGACGAGTTCCTGCGGATCGTGCGGACCTCCGACGGACCGGTGTTCGTGCACTGCGGCGCGGGCGTCGGCCGGACCGGCGCGATGACGGCGGCCTACTCGGTGCGGACCGGCGAGGCCACGTCCGGGCAGGCCGCGCGCCAGGCGCTGGCGGTCGGACCGCCTTCGGTCGAACAGGTCTACTACATCCTGGGCAACGGCCGGAACGACAGTGAACAGCCGCCGCTCATGATCCAGATCATCAGCCGCATCCTGGACGCCCCGAGGCGGATCAAGGCGTCGATCTAGTCGCACGGCGCCTCCTGGGCGTGTCTTCGACCCCCCGACGACTCGAAGGCACGCCCCGGACGGCGCGGCTCTCCCGAAGGGCCGAAGAAAGTTCGGCCAAAAAAGTTCGGCCGATGACGTCGAGAACGCGTGCCCGGCTCCGTCCCCGGTGTGCAGGCGACCACAATGGGTCGCACCGCACCGAGGAGAGTCACGATGGCCAAGTACCTGTTGCTCAAGCACTACCGCGGCGCTCCGGCTTCGGTCAACGACGTGCCGATGGACCGGTGGACGCCGGAGGAGATCTCGGCGCACGTGCGGTACATGAACGACTTCGCGGCTCGGCTGGAGGAGTCCGGCGAGTTCGTGGACAGTCGGGCGCTCGCCCCGGAGGGGACCTTCGTGCGGTACGACGGCGAGGGGCGCCCGCCGGTCACCGACGGTCCGTTCGCCGAGACCAAGGACCTGATCGCCGGGTGGATGGTGATCGACGTCGACACCTACGAGCGCGCCGTGGAGCTGGCCGGGGAGTTGTCGGCGGCACCCGGGGCGGGCGGGCGGCCGATCCACGAGTGGCTCGAACTGCGCCCGCTCCTGGGCCCGCACCCCACCGTCACGGAGTGACCCACCGATGGACGAAGCCCTGCTCCGGAGCCTGACACCGGCTGTGCTCGCCGTCCTCGTCCGCCGCGGAGCCGACTTCGCGGCGGCCGAGGACGCCGTCCAGGACGCCCTGGTCGAGGCACTGCGCGTCTGGCCGGCCGAGCGGCCGCGGGATGCGAAGGGCTGGTTGGTCACCGTGGCCTGGCGCAAGTTCCTGGACGCCACCCGCTCGGATGCCGCCCGCCGTCGGCGCGAGGACCTCGTCGACGAGGAGCCGGCACCCGGGCCGGCGCCCGCGGCGGACGACACCCTCCGGCTCTACTTCCTGTGCGCCCACCCCTCGCTGACGCCCTCCTCCGCGGTCGCGCTCACGCTGCGCGCGGTCGGCGGGCTGACCACGCGCCAGATCGCCCGGGCCTACCTGGTGCCCGAGGCGACCATGGCGCAGCGCATCAGCCGGGCCAAGCGCACCGTCTCCGGCGTGCGGTTCGACCGGCCCGGCGACGTCGCCACCGTGCTGCGCGTGCTCTACCTGGTCTTCAACGAGGGCTACTCCGGCGACGTCGACCTCGCCGCCGAGGCCATCCGGATCACCCGGCAACTCGCCGCCGCGATCGACCATCCCGAGGTCGCGGGGCTGCTCGCCCTGATGCTGCTCCACCACGCCCGGCGCGCCGGCCGGACCGCGCCGGACGGCAGCCTGGTGCCGCTCGCCGAGCAGGACCGCGGCCGCTGGGACACCGCGTCGATCGCCGAGGGCGTCGGGATCCTCCAGGCGGCGCTCGCCCGGGACCGGCTGGGCGAGTTCCAGGCCCAGGCCGCGATCGCGGCCCTGCACGCCGACGCGCCCACCGCCGAGGAGACCGACTGGGTGCAGATCCTCGAGTGGTACGACGAACTCGTGCGCCTGACCGACAGCCCCGTCGTCCGGCTCAACCGCGCGGTCGCCGTCGGCGAGGCCGACGGACCGCGCGCGGGTCTGGCGGCGCTCGCGGCGCTGGACGACTCGCTGCCCCGCCACACCGCCGTGGCGGCGTACCTGCACGAGCGCGACGGCGACCCGGCGACGGCGGCACGGCTGTACGCCGAGGCCGCCCACAAGGCACCCAACCTCGCCGAACGCGACCATCTGACACGCCAGGCCGCCCGGCTCAACTCCCGCCGGGGTCGCTGACGGGTCGCGCTCGGCTCGCACCGGGCTCGCGCTCGGATCGCGTCCGGCTTGCACCGGGCTCGCGCTCGGATCGCGTCCGGATCGCCTCGCGGTGTTCGGCGCGGTCCTGTGGCGCGCACGGTCGATGCCTGCGGGCTTGAACGGTCCGCCGCCCCGCGAGGGGTGCGCCTGGGGGCGGCGGGCCGTTCGTCTCGCCGCCGGACCTGGTTGGGGGGCAAGTCTCCGGCGGCCAGAAGAATGTAGCGGCCACCTCCGACACCGCACGTTCCGGCGGGCCGGACCGGCCCGGTCGCCCCAGTGCCGTGCCCCAACGCCGTGCTCCAGTGCCGTGCCCGAAGTGCCGTGCCGGCGCCGCGCCGGCCGATCTGCCCGATGCGGTCCCTTTTCCGGCGTCGCCCCTTGCCGGCACGTGGTGTGCCGAGACGTGCGCCTTCGCGCCGTCGTCGCCGCCGGGCCGGATCGAACCGCTCGCGAAAACGGCGCCGAGTCCGGAACCGAAGGCGATCGCCGCCCGACTACTCGGATGCGTGTGCGGACGTGTGTGCGTGTCGGTGACGGGGTGGCACCCTTTCCGCCGCCCGTGCGGGCGGATCGCCGCCGAGATCGAGACCGAGGTCCACGACACGGGCCCGCCCGCCCCACCCCGAACCGACGTGAAGGCTTCGCCCGCCTCCCGACCGAAGGACAGACCACGTATGTGCGGTATCACCGGCTGGGTGTCCTTCCTGCACGACGCGCGACCGCGGCGCCCGATCCTCGACGCGATGACCGCGACGCTCGCCCGGCGCGGACCTGACGCCGGCGGTGCGTGGCTGGACGCCCACGCGGCCCTGGGACACCGGCGGTTGGCCGTACTCGACATCGCGGGTGGCCGGCAGCCCATGGCCGACCGGCGCGACGATCCCGAAGTGGTCCTCGACTACAGCGGCGAGGTGTACAACCATCACGAACTGCGTGCCGAACTCCGGTGCGCCGGACACGAGTTCCGCACCCGCAGCGACACCGAGACGGTACTGCGCGCCTACCGGGAGTGGGGCGAGGGCTGCGTCGAGCACCTGGAGGGCATGTACGCGTTCGCGATCTGGGACGTCCGCCGGGCACGGCTGGTGCTGGTTCGCGACCGGCTCGGCGTGAAACCGCTGTACTGGGCGAAGGTCGAGGGCGGGATCGCCTTCGCCTCCGAGCCCAAGGCGCTGTTCGCACACCCCGAGATCGACCCGTGCGTGGACGCGGACGGGCTGCGCGCCGCGTACGGCCTGCTGTTCGACACCGGGCCCACCGTCTGGACCGGGATCCGCGAGCTCGCACCCGGCTCGATGTTGACCCTCGACCGCGACGGCATCCGCGAGCGCGCCTACTGGCAACTGGCGGTACAACCCCACCACGACGACCGCGACAGCACCGTCGAGCGGGTGCGCGACCTGGTCGAACACGCCTGCCGCGGCCAACTGGAGGCGGACGTACCGGTGTGCAGCCTGCTCTCCGGCGGCCTGGACTCCACCGTCGTCACCGCGCTGGTCGCCGACGAACTGCGCCTGCGGGAAAGCCCCGACGCGCGCATCCGCTCCTACGCGGTCGACTACACCGACCAGGCCCGCTCGTTCACCGCCGACGTGCTGCGCACCGGGCACGACACCCCGTACGCGGCGGAGGCCGGCCGGTTCATCGGCACCGACCACGACACCGTCGTCCTGGACCCGCTCGCCCTGCTCGACCTCGACCACCGCCGTGCGGTCGTCGCCTGCCGCGACTCACCGATCGGCGTGGGCGACATGGACACCTCGCTGTACCTGCTGTTCGGCGAGATCCGTCGGCACTCCACCGTCGCGCTCTCCGGCGAGGCGGCGGACGAAGTGTTCGGCGGCTACCCGTGGTTCCACGATCCGGCCGCGCTCGCCGCCGACACCTTCCCCTGGTTGTCGGTGACCGGCGACGAGGCCGCCATGCCGCTGCACCCGGATCTGTCCCGGGCCCTGCGGATCGGCGAGTTCCGGGCGGACACCTACCGCAGCGCCCTGGCCGCCGTCCCGCACACGGACCACGAGGACGCCGGCGAACATCGGCTGCGCGAACTTCGGCACCTGTCGCTGACCCGCTGGCTGCGCCAACTCCTGCACCGCAAGGACCGGTTGAGCATGGCCCAGGGATTGGAGGTGCGGGTGCCGTACTGCGACCACCGCCTCGTCGAGTACGCCTACAACGCGCCGTGGTCGCTGCACAGCTTCGACGGCCGGGAGAAGAGCCTGCTGCGGGCCGCGGCCGGCGACACCCTGGCCCCACCCTCGGTGCTGCGCCGGGCCAAGAACCACTACCCGGCCACCCACCACCCGGACTACAACCGCGGCCTCCAGGACCTGGCCCGCGAGGCGCTCGACGCGCGCGGCGGCGAGATACGCGGCACCGCCGACGAGACGGCGATCAAAGCCTGCCTCGACGCCCCCGCCGACCGGCTCCCGTGGGGCCATCGGCTGCGCCTGGAACGTGTCGTCGACTTGGCCCTGTGGCTCGACGAGTACAACCCGCGCGTCACGCTCTGACCGACCCCGCCGCGCCCCGCGCGTACCCCGCACCCGCCGCGCCCCGCCCACCCGACCCGCCCCGCGACCTCGTCAGGAAGGCGAACACCCGTGACCCAGGCCGATTCCGGCGCGTACAGCCTCGAACCCGTGGAGCCCGTGGAGCCCGTGGAGCCCGTGGAACCCGTGGAACCCGTGGAACCCGTGGAACTGTACGGGCCCGAGTACAAGCGTGACCCCTACCCCCTGTACACCAAGCTCCGCGACGCCGGACCCGTTCATCGGGTGCGGTTCCCGAGCGGGGTCGGGGCCTGGCTGGTCACCGGGTACGACGCGGCGCACGCGACGCTCAACGACCCGCGCCTGGGCAAGAACCACGACCTGGGCAACGACCGGTGGCGGGCGCTGGCCTCGATCATGCCCGAGCCGCAACACGCCCAACTGCAGGTGCACTTGCTGCACCAGGATCCGCCCAAGCACACCGCGATGCGGCGCCTGGTCACCGACGCGTTCGCGCCGCGTCGGATCGACGCGCTGCGACCGCGCATCCAGGAACTGGCCGACACCCTGGTCGACGCCATGCCCGCCGACCGGGGAGCGGACGTCGTCGCGTGCTTCGCCGCCCGCTTCCCCTTCCTGGTGCTGGCCGAAGTCATAGGTCTTCCGGCCGAGTCGGCCGCCGGATTTCGCCGCGAGTGGTGCAAGGTGGTCCAGCCGGTGGGTCCCAAGGACCCCGGACGCGCCGACTACGAGGGCCGGTTGCGGGCGCTGCAGGCCTACATCGCCGACGTGGTCGCCGACCGGCGCGCGCACCCGGACGACGGGCTGCTCGCGCGCTTGGTCGCCGCGCACACCGCCGGCGAGCTCACCGACCACGAGCTGGACTCGATGGTCTTCCAACTCCTGGTCGCCGGGCAGGAACCGGTCACCAATCAGATCAGCACCGCGCTGATGACCCTGCTGCGCCACCCCGGACACCTGGCCCGGCTCCGCGAGGACCCCACCCTGCTCCCCGCCGCGGTCGAGGAACTGCTGCGTTACGACAACGCGTTCGAGCTCACCACGTGGCGCTTCCTCGGCGCGGACGACGACCTGCACGGCACGACGGTGCCCGCCGGCGACTCGGTGATCGTCTCGCTGTGCGCGGCCAACCGCGATCCCGCACGTTTCCCGGACGCGGACACCCTCGACTTCGACCGCAGCCCCAACCCGCATCTGGCGTTCGGGCACGGCATCCACTTCTGCCCGGCCGCCGCCCTGGCCCGGGTCGAACTCCAGGTCGCCCTCGGCACCCTCCTCGCGCGCCTGCCCGGCCTGGCGCCGGCGGTACCGGTCGAGGACATCGCGTGGATTCCCGCCGTCCTCGCCCGCGGTGTCGACTCCCTCCCGGTCACGTACACCGAACGCGTCTGACCGAGGCCGCGAACCGCCACGCGCAGCCCGGGTCGTCCCGCCCGCGCCGCCCCACACCGCCCGCCGCCCGCGCCGAGGCGCCCGGCCGCCCTGCCCCCGTGGAGAAGCCGCCCCATGCACGCCACCCACCCCCGCGATCCCGCGGACCGCGCGAACACGTCCGCGACCTGCGCCGCGATCCTGAACCTCCTGCTGCCGCACCGCCGCGCGACGGAGGAGGAACGCCGCAGCGCGACCGAGACCGCGCCCGACGCCGGCGACGCGGACCCGGGCGGGACGCTCGGCGAATCGGTCGCGGACTTCCCCATCCAACTCGACCGACTCGCCCGCTTCGTCGGGCGCGCGGAACCCGTCGTGTTCACCCTCCCCGGCTTCCCGTGCAAGTCGCCCAACCCCGCCAAGGTCCTGGGCCCGCTGCCCGACGAGGGCGAACGCCTGAGCCTGGCCTTCCTGCACCGCCTGTGCGCGGCGATCGCCGCCGTACACCCGCCCGGCGCGCGGATGGTGATCTGCTCCGACGGCCACGTCTTCGCCGACCTGATCCACGTGCCCGACAGGCACATCGACGCCTATGCCGACGAACTGCGCGCGATCATCGTCCGCGAGGACCTGCACCACCTGAGCGTCTTCGACCTGCGCGACGTGCGCGGCGCGGACTCGCACGACGACAAGCGCGCCTGGCTGCACGCGCGCCACGCGCCCACCGTCGCGCAACTGCGGGCCCAGGTGCGCGCCGACGAGGACACCCTGCGCCTGTACCGGGGCATCACCCGGTTCCTCTTCGAGGACGCCGTCGACTTCCCCGGCACCCGCTCCGCGCTGCAACGCGACTGCCGCGCCCGCGCGTACGGCGTCATCCAGCGCAGCCGGGCCTGGAGCGACCTGGTCGCCGAGCACCACCCGCACGCGTTGCGGCTGTCCATCCACCCGCAACGCCGCGGCGCGGAGAAGTTCGGCATCCGGCTCCTGGACGCCCCCGACGTGTGGGCCACCCCCTGGCACGCCACCGTCCTGCACCACCCCGACGGCCGGCCGCACCTGCTCCACCACGCCGACGCCGCACGATCGGGCGTCCTGGTCCACCGGGACGGCCGCCCCAGCCACTTCCGCCGGGAGACGCCGGGCGCCGTACCCGAACCCGGGGCGACCACCGGTGCCGGACCCGTCGGCGCGGGCAGCCGGGGCGCGTGACGCGCCCACTATGGTGACACGGAGTGACTGACGACTCGCCCTCGCGCCTGGTCGATGTGTCCGGGGAGGGGCCCATTGAGGTGCGATGGTCACTTAGCTTAGGCTGACCTAACAAGCGCGACATTCTCGGGCTGTACGACACCGCCCATGCTCGGCTACGCACCGTAGTGGATCGATAGCCGACTGTTCGGTTGGCAAGAAAGAGGTCATCGATGTCCCCCCTGCCCAAGGGCATGATCCGCCGCCGATTCGCGGTGCCGGTCGCCGCCGCCGTACTCGCCCTCGCGCTGGGCGCCTGCGGCTCGAAGGACGACGACGAGAAGTCGGCCGGCACCGACGGCGCCGCGACGCCCGCACCCGCCGGCTCGGGCGCGCCCGCCGCGTCGGCCTTCCCGGTGACCATCAAGAGCGCGCTTGGCGAAGCGAAGATCACCAAGAAGCCCGAGCGCATCGTCACCCTGGGTCAGGGCTCGACCGAGACCGCGATCGCACTGGGCCAGGTGCCGGTGGGCATCGAGAGCTACGAGTGGGGCAGCGACAAGTCCGGCTACCTGCCGTGGGTGCACGACGCGGTCACCAAGGCCGGCGGCAAGCTGCCCAAGCAGTTCAAGGGCGGCGAGGAACTCGACATCGAGGCGATCGCCGCGCTCGACCCGGACGTCATCCTCGCCCCGTGGTCGGGCATCACGCAGAAGCAGTACGACCTGCTGAAGGACATCGCGCCCACGGTCGCCTACCCGGACAAGGCGTGGAGCACGAACTGGGACCAGCAGATCGACATCGTCAGCAAGGCCCTCGGTCAGCCCGACAAGGCCCGGGAGCTGACCGGCAAGATCAAGCAGCAGCTCGCCGACGCGGCGGCCACCCGGCCCAACTACAAGAACGTCACGTTCTCCTACATCTACACGACCGGCCCCGGCACCCTCGGCGTCTTCAAGCCCGAGGAGCAGCGCGTGTCCGTGGTGTCCTCGCTCGGCCTCAGGGTCGACCCGGTCGTGAACACCTTCCCGGAGACCGACGGCACCGACTCGGCGCTCATCGGCCTGGAGAACGCCGACAAGCTGGCCGCCAGCGACGTGGTCTTCACCTTCTACACCGACGCCAAGACCCGCCAGGAGATCGAGGCCCAGCCGCTGTACGCCTCGATACCAGCGGTCAAGCGCGGCGCGGTGGTCGCGAGCAACGACAACCCGTTCGTGACCGCGTCGTCGATGATCAACCCGCTGACCGTGCCGTGGAGCATCGAGCGCTACCTGCCGCAGATCGACGCGGCGGTCGCCAAGGCCGGCAAGTAGCCGCGGCCGAGAAACGATTCGGATGACCGCCGACACGCGCGCGCGTCCGGCCGCAACCGGGACCGGTGTCTCGCGCACCGGTCCCGCCGGTCGCGTCGCCGCGCTCTTCGCCGGATGCCTCGCGCTGCTGGTCGTCGCGCTCTTCGCGAGCGTGATGTTCGGCAGCAGGACGACGTCGTTCGGCGACGTCGTGGACGTACTGACCGGGCACGGCGACCCGTACCTGACCACCGTGGTGGAGAGCCGCTACCCGCGCACCGCGCTCGGCGTGCTGGCCGGCGTGTGCCTGGCCGTGGCCGGCACCCTCATGCAGGGCGTCACCCGCAACCCGCTGGCCGACCCCGGCCTGTTGGGCATCAACGCCGGGGCCGCGGCCGGCATCGTCACCGGCACCGCGTTCGCCGGCGCCACCGGCTCATGGGCGGCCCTGTGGTGGGCCCTGCCCGGAGCGCTGCTCGTCGGCGTGTTCGTGCACGTCCTGGGCGCGGGCGGCGGCCCGGTGCGGCTCGTGCTGGCCGGCGCGGTCCTGTCCGCCGTGCTCGGCGCGTACATCCAGGCGGTCACGCTCGGCAAGCCCAAGGTCTTCGACAGCTACCGCTACTGGGTCGTGGGCGCGTTGGGCGGGCGCGGCTGGGACGTCTTCTGGTCGATGTTGCCGTTCGGCGTACTCGGCGTGTGTGTCGCGCTGTTGCTCGGGCCCGGCCTGAACGCGCTCGCCCTGGGCGAGGAATCGGCCACCTCGTTGGGCGCCGACCCCGCCGTGCTGCGCGCCGCCGGCCTGGTGACGGCCACGGTCACCAGCGCCGCCGCGACCGCGGCCGTGGGGCCGATCGCCTTCGTCGGTCTGGGCGTCCCGCACATCGCCCGAGCCCTCGTGGGCGGCGACTTCCGCCTGCAGATCGGCTTCGCGGCGGTGCTCGGTCCGACCCTGCTGCTGGCCGCCGACGTGGTGGGCCGGATCCTGCTGCGCCCCCAGGAGTTGATGGTGGGTGTCGTCACCGCGTTCGTGGGCGCGCCCGCCCTGCTGTTCGCGGTACGCCGGATGCGGGTGAGCACATGAGCGGCACACCGCGGAGCCGCCGCCCACGCGGCTACCTGCGGATCGGGAGCACGATCGCGCTGCCCGTGCGCGGGGCGACGATGCTCGTGGCGGTCGTCATGCTCGCGCTGACCGTCGCGGCCGCGTTCGCCACGCTGACCATGGGTCGACTCGGCATCGCCCCGGGCGAATTGCTGCCCGCGGTGTTCGGCGGCGCGGAGGGCAAGGAGAAGTTCGTGCTCAACCGGCTGCGCGGGCCGCGCCTGGTGGTGTGCCTGGGCGCGGGAGCCGCGTTCGGCCTCTCCGGCGCCCTCTTCCAGACGGCCACCCGCAACCCGCTGGCCAGCCCGGACGTGATCGGCCTCAGCAGCGGCGCGGGCGCGGGCGCGGCGATCTTCGCGCTCGTGGTGCCCGGCGACACCCCGGTGTGGATCGGCGCCCTGCTCGGCGCGCTCGGCGCGATGGCCATCGTGTACCTGGCCACCGGCACCGGGTTCCGCGACCCCGGACGTCTGGTCGTCGCCGGGATCGGCGTCGCCGCGATCGGCACGGCGCTGACCCAATACGTCGTCTACGTCGTCGAACGCGACAAGGCGAGCGCGCTGAGCGCGTACGTCAACGGCAGCGTCGCGGCCCGGTCCTGGGACGATGCCGGCACCATCGGGCTGGTCCTGCTCGTGGTCGCCGGCCCGGCGGTGGCCCTGTCCCGGCACCTGGACCTGGGCGAGATGGGCGACGAGGTGGCCCGCTCGCTCGGCGGCAACCCCGGCCGGGCCCGCACACTGGCCGTCGTCCTGGCCGTCGTGTTGTCCGCGGGCGCGGTCACCGTGGCCGGTCCGATCGCGTTCATCGCGCTGACCGCGCCGCAGATCGCCCGCCGGCTCACCCGCGGCACCGGCCCGCACCTGGTGTTGTCCACGCTCACGGGCGCGCTGCTGTTGACCGTCGCCGACCTCGCCGCGCAACAACTGCCCTGGGTCGAGCCGTTGCCGGTGGGCATCTACACCCTCGCCTTCGGCGGGGCCTACCTCGGATACCTGCTGACCCGCGAATGGAGGAGTGGACGACTGTGAACGACCAACCGGCGCCCGCCCCGGCCGGGCTGAGCGCCCGCGACGTGACCCTGTCGTACGGCCGCAAGCCGGTCGTCGAAGGCGTCGACCTCGACCTCCCGCACGGCGGCCTCACCGTAGTCGTCGGTCCCAACGGGTGCGGCAAATCCACCCTGCTCAAGTCGTTCGCCCGGGTGCTCAAGCCGGTGCGCGGCACGATCACCCTCGACGGGAGGGACGTACACGCGCACCGCGGGCGCGAGTTCGCCCGCCGGGTCGCGCTGCTGCCGCAGAGTCCGATCGCGCCCGAGGGCATCAGCGTGCGCGGCCTGGTGCGGCGCGGCCGGCACCCGCACCACACCCTGCTGCGCCAGTGGTCGCCCGACGACGACCGGGCGATCGCCTTCGCGCTGGAGCGGACCGGCCTGGTCGACCTCGCGGACACCCCGGCGGGCGACCTGTCCGGCGGCCAGGCCCGGCGGGCCTGGATCGCGATGGTCCTCGCCCAGGAGACCCCGATCGTCCTGCTGGACGAGCCGACCACGTTCCTCGACATCGCCCACCAATACGAACTCCTGGAACTGTGCGCCGAGTTGAACGCCGAGGGCCGCACGGTCGTCGCGGTGCTGCACGACCTCAACCAGGCCGCACGATTCGCCTCCCACCTGGTGGTGATGAAGGCAGGCCGGGTCGTTGCCGAGGGTCCGCCGGGCGAGGTGCTGACCGCCGCCCGCGTCCACGACGTCTTCGGCCTGGCATGCGACATCGCCCCCGACCCGATCACCGCCACCCCCATGGTGATCCCGCACGCGCGCGTCACCGTCTCGAGGTGAGACCCGCCGACCCGCGGCAGCGCCACCGACACGGCGCGGTCGTGGCCCGGTCCACGCGACGGTGATCGGATCCGGCCGAGGCACCCAGGTACCGACGTCATCGGAACGGGGCCGGACGTCGGAAACCTGGGCGCCCGGGCCCCCGGCTGCTCGTCCCGTCGCCGGAATCGGGTACCGCCCGGCCGCGGCGTCGGCCGATTCCGCTGTCCGGTACAGCCGTTCGGTCGCGATGGCGTGCCTCAGCCGGCCGAGGGCCTCGACCAGACGCCGTGGTGCGGGAGGTCAACCGGCGTCGCCCGCCCGGAGAGTTCCGGCAGATCTCCGTCCAGCGATTGAGCGACTGGCGGCTGCCGAGGAACTGCCGACCGAAACCCTGCGGTTGTGGGAGGACCACGATCCGGACAACGCGACCGTGGGTGCGGTGCCGGTGGAACTCGCCCGCGTCGTAGGCAAGTCGCGCGCTTCCGAAGCCGCGCCCCATGACGAGCGGGCGGTGCGCTGCTTCGGTGAACGGCATCCGGTCAACCGGTCTGCCCGGGCTCTTCGCCGGGCTCGTCGTCCGTGGGGGCCGGCGGTCATGTGACGCGACCGACCGGACGCGCCGGGCTTACCGACCGCGCGGGCCGGCCGAGGCCCCGGGTGTGCCGTCATATATGGCTTGAGCCGGGTGGCCGGGGCCGGCTAGCGTGGTCGGTCATGACGAAGATCGAGGCCGCGGCCGACTGGCGGGACGTCAATCGGGCCAATTGGGACGAGCGGGTCCCGATCCACAGCGCCAGCCGGTTCTACGACGTTCCCGGCTTCGTCGCGGGCAAGGACGCGCTCCGGGACTTCGAACTCGCCGAGGTGGGCGACGTCGACGGCCGTACGCTGCTCCACCTCCAGTGCCACATCGGCCTGGACACGCTGTCCTGGGCCCGGCGCGGGGCCACCGTCACCGGCCTGGACTTCTCCGAACCGGCCGTGGCCGAGGCAGGCGCCATCGCCGCGCGGATCGGCGCGAGCACGGCCCGATTCGTCACCTCCGACGTGTACGACGCCGAGGCCGCGCTCGACGGGGCGACCTTCGACATCGTCTACACCGGCCTGGGCGCGTTGTGCTGGCTCCCGGACATCGACCGCTGGGCCCGTACGGCGGCGGCGCTCGTCGCGCCGGGCGGCTTCCTCTACCTGGCCGAGTTCCACCCGTTCGCCGACGTCCTGGCGGAGGACGGCCGCACCGTCGAACTGGACTACTTCCATCGCGAGCCGACCGTCTGGGACGAGCCGGGCACCTACACCGACACCGACACGGAGACCTCCGCGAACGTGACGGTCGAGTGGCAGCACGGCATCGGCGACGTGGTCAGCGCGCTGATCGCGGCCGGGCTGCGCCCGGAGTTCCTGCACGAGCACGACTACTCGCTGTTCGCCCGCTTCCCGATCCTGGAACACGACGACGGCCGCTACCGTTTCCCCGCCGGACAGCCGCGTGTTCCGCTGATCTACTCGCTGCGCGCGACGAAGGCGGCATAGCCGCCCGCACACCGCGCGACGACACCCCCGCCCCTCGGCGCGTCAGCGTCCCCGACCCGCGCCCACCCCGGTGATCGACGCGCGGAGCGCGGAGAGCGGCGGAGCCGCAAAGATCGGGCTTCGTGGCCCGGAGCGAAGCGCAGGGACACGAAGCCCGCGAGCGCGGCGCCGCCCTTTTTCTCGGAGGAGCGAAGCGGGGAGAGAAAAAAGGCGGCGCCGCGCGAGCCGGCGGCGAAGCCGCCCAATCAGGCAGTACGGGCGTAGTGCTCGGCGATCTCGTCGCTCGTGGTGACCCACACCCCGGGGTGGTTCACCACGTACTCCAGCGCCTGGTCCAGATACTTGCGCCGGAACGCCTGACCGGAGACGAACGGGTGCAGGGCCAGCGACATGACCCGGCCGCCGTTCGCCGCATCGGCGTGCAACTGGTCCACCTGGTCCTTGACCACCTGCACGAAGTCCGGCCCGCTGAGCGCGTGCGCCGTGAACAGGCCCAGGTCGTTGAGTTCGAGCGTGTAGGGCACGCTCAACATCCCGGGCACGTTCAGCCGGAACGGCTGGTCGTCGGCGGTCCAGTCCAGCGTGTACTCCAGGCCGAGTTCGGCCAGCAGCGACGGCGTGCGGAAGGTCTCGCTGAGCGCCGGACCCAGCCACCCGCGCGTGCGCCGGCCGGTGGCCTTCTCGATCGTCTCCACGACGTGCTTCAGGTAGGCGCGCTCGTCGTCGGCGACGTCGGACTGCAGGGTCGAGTTGTTGCGCCCGTGCGCCAACCAGGCCCAGTCCCGGGCCGACCCCGCCTCGATGATCTGCGGGTAGTGGTCGACGACGTCGGAGTTGAGCAACACGCTGGGCCGGATCCCGTAGCGATCGAACGCCTCGATCATCCGCCAGATGCCCACCCGCGGCCCGTAGTCGCGCCAGCCGTGGTTCAGCGGGTCCGGCAGCAGGCCCGCGGTCGCCTGGTTGATGCTCGTCGAAGGGGTGCCGACGAGGAAGTGCTCGACGTTCAGGCCCACATAGAAGGCGACGCGGGCGCCGTTCGGCCAGTGGATCGGCTCGCGGTCGACGATGGGGCTGTAGTCGTAGAGGGCGTTGTCCACGGCGCTGACTCCTGGGATCGGGGCTCGGGTCGAGCCCATTGGGTTTCGTTCGGTGTGTTCGGTGTGTTCGGCGTGTTCGGTGGGCTTGGTTGCCTGGTTGCCTGGTTCGTTCGGTGTTCCGGTGCGCCCTGCGGCGACGAATATCACTGTGCGCCGGTGGGCTGGGGAGTCGCTGAGGGTCCGCTGAGGGCCGGGGCGAGGCAGGGCTGAGGGCCCACCCGGGAGCCGCCCCGGATCCGCTGTGTACGGTGGCCCGATGCGGTTCGGGGTGTTGGGTCCACTGGCGGTCTGGGGTGTCGACGGTGAACCGGTCAAGGTCCCCGAGGCAGGGGTACGCGCGCTGCTGGCCGACCTGCTGACGCACGAGGGGCGTACGGTCTCCGTCGACCGGCTCGTCGACGACCTGTGGGGCGACGACCCGCCCGGCAAGCCCGGCAACGCGCTCCAGACCAGGATCTCCGTGCTGCGCCGGACGCTGGGCCGCGACCGCGTGGTGCACCAGGCACCCGGCTACCGACTGCTCCTGGACCGGACCGACGTCGACGGAGCCGACCTGGACGCGCATCGCTTCGCGGCCCTGGTGGATCGTGCCCGGACCGAGAACGATCCGCGCGCGCGAGCCGCGACGCTCGCCGGGGCCCTGGGACTGTGGCGCGGGCCGGCGTACGCCGACTTCGCGGACGAGGAGTTCGCCCGCCCCACCGCGCAGCGCCTGGAGGAACTGCGCCTGGTCGCCGTCGAGGAGCACGCGAGCGCCCGGCTGGACACCGGCGAGCACGCGGTGCTCGCCGCGGAACTCGCGGACCTGGTCGCCCGCCACCCGCTGCGCGAACGGCTGCGCGCGGTGTACCTGCGAGCGCTCTACCGCGCCGGGCGGCAGAGCGAGGCGCTGGCCTCGTACGCGGACCTGCGCGAGCGGCTGGCCGACGAACTGGGACTGGATCCCGGCCCCGATCTCGTCGCCCTGCACGGCGCGATCCTGCGCCAGGACGAATCACCGCCCCCGCCCGCCACCGCGGTGCCCGCCTCGCCGGCCGCACGGACGCCCGCCGACCTGCCCGAGGCCCACCTGCCGGTCCCGCTGACCCCGTTGATCGGGCGCGAGGACGCCGTGGCCGACCTCGGCCCGCTGCTGGAGCGCGCGCGCCTGGTCACCCTGACCGGATCGGGCGGCGTCGGCAAGACCCGGCTCGCGGTGGAGACGGCGGGCCGATTCGCCCGGGAGGCCGGCGCGCTCGTGCCCGACGGCGTGCGCCTGGTCGAACTCGCCGGGCGGGACGGGGAGGCCGCCGACCTCGCACAGGTGGTCTGCGACGTGTTCGGTGTGCGCGGCGACGGCCCCGGCGCCGCCGACCGCCCGCCGGTGGCGAGGCTCGTGGCGGCCCTGCGTGACCGGCGCGTCCTCGTGGTCCTGGACAACTGCGAACACGTCGTCGAGGCCGCCGCCGAACTCGCCGACCGACTCCTGGCCGGCGCGCCCGGCCTGCGGATCCTGGCCACCAGCCGCGAGCCGCTGGCACTGGCCGGCGAGAGCGTGTTCCAGGTCGAGCCGCTGCGCCACGATCACGCCGTGCGGCTGTTCACCGAACGCGCCGCCGCGTCGGCACCCGGCTTCCCGGCCGCGCCCGAGCCCGGCGGGATCTCGGCCCTGGTGGCCGAGGTCTGCCTTCGGCTCGACGGCATCCCGCTCGCCCTGGAACTGGCCGCCACCCGCGTGCGGGCCCTGGGCATGGCCCAGTTGGCGGCTCGCCTGGACGACCGCTTCCGGCTGCCGACCTCGGAACGACGCGGCACCCCGGCCCGGCAGCAGACCCTGCGCGCGATGATCGACTGGAGTTGGGACCTGCTCCGCGCCCGCGAACGCGTCGTGCTGCGCCGGCTGGCCGCGCACCGGGACGGCTGCACCCTCGAGGCCGCCGAGGTGGTGTGCGCCGGTGAGGGCGTGTCCCCGGAGGAGGTGGTCGACCTGCTGACCCGCCTGGTCGAGAAATCCCTGGTCGTCGTGGTCTACGGCACCGGCGGCACGCCCCCGCGCTATCGCCTGCTGGAATCGGTCGCCGCCTACGCGAGGGAGCGGCTGGCCGAGACCGAGGACGTCGAGGCGGTCCGGGACCGACACCTGGCGTACTACCTCGACCTCGCCGAACGGGCGCGACCGCGGCTGCGCGACGGCGGACAGCGCGAGTGGCTGGACCGACTGGACGCCGAGTCCGCCAACCTGCACGCGGCGATCGACACGGCGGTGGACCACGCGTCGATCGACGCGGACGGCGGCTCGGGCGCCGGCGCCGGAATCGGCGTCGACCGGGCCGAACGGCTCGCGGCGGCGTTGACGTGGTGGTGGCTCCTGCGCGGTCGGCCGATCGAGGCCCGCCGCTGCCTGGGCCGGCTCTTGGACGCCGCGCCCGCCGCACCCGAACTGCGGGTGCTGCACGACGCGGTCACGCTGTTGACCGGCGGGCGTGGCACCGGCTCGCCGCCGGACCCGGACCCGGATGCCGCCGCCTCGGGAGTGCCCGCGTCCGCGCTGTGGCTGTACGCGTACGGGCTGTTCAACGCGGGCCACGTGTCCGCCGCCGAGGCGGCCAACGAGCGGGCACTCGCCCGGTTCGACGCCGACGGCGATCGGTGGGGCACGGCGGCGGCACTCGCGTTGCGGGCGATGTGCGCGCTGATCCGCGGCGACCTCGTCGCGGTGGAGGCGGACGGGCTGCGCGGCGCCGAGATCTTCCGCGCCCTCGGTGATCGCTGGGGGGAGGCGCAGACCGTGCAACCGCTCGCCGCGCTCGCCGAGATCAAGGGCGACCACGCCGAGGCGACGCGCCGCCACCACGAGGGCCTGCGCCTGGCCCGCGAACTCGGCCTGGACATCGAGGTGAGCGCCCGGCTGTCCGGACTGGGCCGGCTGGCGCTGCTCGAACACGCCTGGGAACGCGCCCGCGAGCTGCACGAACAGGCGCGGCGGTCGGCGGTCGAGCAGGGCTGGAAGTACGGCGAGATCCACGCGCTGATGGGCCTGGCGCTGGGGGCTCGGCGCTCCGGCGACCTCGACGCGGCCGAGGCGCACCTGCTGCACATGCGGGACGTCGAGGCGTCCTCACCGGCCGGAAAGCACCTGATCGCGGCGGAACTGGGCTTCGTCGACGAACTGCGCGGGGACCCGGCCGGCGCGCTGGACCGGCACCTGCACGGCTTGCGCATCGCCCGCTCGCTGGGCGAACCGCGCGCGGTGGCGCTGTCCTTGGAGGGACTGGCGGGCGCGGCCGCGCTGGAGCGTACGGCTTCCGCGGCCGAGCGGGCGGCGCTGTTGCTGGGTGCGGCGGACGCGGCGCGGCGCGGCGTCGGCGCCCCGTTGCCGCCCGCCGAGCGCCTCGACGTGGACCGGATCACCGCGACCGCCACCGCGACGCTGGGACCGTCGGGCTTCGCGGCCTCCTTCGCCCGAGGCGCCGCGATGGACCCGTACGACGCGGCACGGGTCGCCGAGGACACGCCGGGGGCCTCGCCCGATCGATGAACACCCGGGATCCCGTCGCCGCGAGGACCCGGCCGGGCGGTGTTTCGGGTGTCGTCCCGGCGAGGGGCGTTCACCCGAGCGGCCCCAAGACCGGTACCGGATTCTTCCCCGTTCGGGTGGGCTTCCGGGGGCGCCGGCCTCGGGGCCGAGCGTGCGCGGCGCGGCGCCGGCGGCTTATCTGGTGAGGGCGACGGCGACACACCTCACCGAAACAGGAGTGCACATGCGCGGGACGAGAGCGACCGGGAACACGCCGGGCGCCGGCAGGCGGGCGACGGGTCGTGCGGGTACGAAGCGGAGCGGCGGCGCCACGCCGCCGCGCGGGCACGACGGCGACGCCCGACGCCGACGGGAGATGTTCTGTCCGCGATGCATGGGCGTGACGGAACGCTGCACACACGCGATCGGCGAACTCTCCGACACACGCCCGGAATTCCCCCTCGGAGCCGACCCGGCCCGCGGCGTGGAACACCCATGACAAACCGGCGCCGGGCCCAACCCGCCCGGCGCCCCACACCACCCTCCCCCCTCGCCCGCACCGTCGCGATGAGTTCTCGCCATCCCGCGAGTCCTACCGGTACACAGTGCCGCCGAGGAGGAGCCCACACATGACCGACGAGCAGCGAATCCGCGATCTCATCGAACGCTGGGCCCGTGCCGTGCACGCCGGCGACCTGCCCACCGTGTTGGCCGACCACGCGGCCGACATCGTCATGTTCGACGTCCCGCCCCCCGAGCAGGGCGTGCGCGGCATCGAGGCGTACGGCAAGACCTGGCCCGGCTTCTTCGAGTGGCAGGCGTCCGGTGCCGTCTTCGAGATCGAGTCGCTGGAGATCACCGCCGGCACGGACGTCGCCTTCGCGATCGCCCTGCTCCGATGCGGCGACCCCACCGATCTCGAACACCACCCCGACCGCCGTCTACGCCTGACCCTCGGCCTCACCAAGCCGAACAACCACTGGACCGTCACCCACGAACACCACTCGTTCACCACCCCACCCACCCCGACCCGCCCCCCATCCGCCTGACCAGCTCACCCACCCCGACCACCCGACCGGTACCCGGGACCCGCGTCGCGCATGAGATCGGGCACGGCATGGCGGGAATCGAGAACCCCCGAGGAACAATGGGTGCGGGCGCATTGCCAAGAGGTCGCGGCCGCGGAACCGCGCGCTTGTCGACGAGGTCGCTCCGCTCGTCGGGGACGATGCCGCGGGCGTGCTGCGCAACACCATCAGCGCGGGCATTCGGCATGGACCGATCATCCAAGGGCGCAACTCCTCCGACCCGACCCTGCACCTGCCCACGTCGTTGCCGTCCCGATTCGCGTGGTACGTCGGGGCGGGAGGGGTCGTGAGCGCCCTTCGTCCGGCATCATGGTGCCCGTCCGTGATGTGGCGGTGACGGGGGAGTGATGGACGGGACGCGCAACACCATCAGCGGCGGCGAGTTCACCGGGCCGATCGTGCAGGCGGGAGTGGCCCACGTACACGCCGCGCACAGTGTTCGCCGTCCGCAACGGCAACTGCGCGGAGTCGCGGGGAACTTCGTCAATCGTGTGGCCGAACTACGGCTACTCGAAGCCGCGTCGGCCGCGCAGGGCGGGCCGACCGTCGTGCTGCTCACCGGCATGGGCGGCGTGGGAAAGACCGCGACCGCCCTGCGTTGGCTCGCGGACATCCAGGATCGGTACGCCGGCGACCGCCTCTCCGTCGACCTTCGCGGCCAGGACCCCGAGGAGTCGAGGCCGCCCGCGGCCGTGCTCGACGGATTCCTGCGCGACCTGGGCGTGGCGCCCCGGGACATCCCGGTCGACCCGGAGCGGCTCCCGGAACGCTTCCGCTCCCTGACGGCGGAACAGCCCGTGATCGTCTTCCTCGACAACGCGCGGACCGCCGCCCAGGTACGCCCCCTGATGCCCGGACATCCCGAAAGCCTCGTCGTGGTCACCAGCCGCCATACCCTGGCCGGCCTCACCGCCAGCCACGGCGCGGTTCGGGTCCCCGTGAATCCGCTTCACGAGGGTGATGCCGCCGCACTCCTGACCGCCATGACCGGCCACAGCACCTCGGCGGCGGAACTGGCGCGAGCCTGCGGTGGACTGCCGATCGCGTTGTGTGTGATGGGTGCGCAGGTAGCCGGGCAGGTGCACGCGGACCTCACCGAGGCGGCGTCCGCCCTGGGCGGTCCGGGCGCCGGCGACGGCCGATCCGATCGGGACTGGGAGGTCCTTTCCGTGCCGGACGACGACCTCTCGGTACGCGCCGTCTTCGACGCCTCGTACGGTCCGCTGCCACCGGACGCGCAGCGCCTGTACCGCCACCTCGGACTTCACCCGACATCCGTGCTCGACGTACGGGCCGCGGCCTCCGCGGCCGGACTCGACACCGCGGCCACCCGTCGCCTTCTGGATGTCCTCGTGCGGGCCAGCCTGCTCGACGTGGTCGCGGATACGGGTCGCTATCGCATGCACGATCTTGTCCACGCGCACGCCGCGGCCCGGGCCGCCGAGGAGCCCGGGGCGGAACGCGAGGCCGCGATCGACCGGATCCTGCGCGGCTACCTGGAACGGGCCGTCGAGGCCGACCGCGTGGTGAGTTCCCGGTGGCGCCACGGTCCCGCCTTCGCCGAACCGGCCGAACCGGCCCACCCGAATCCGGGGTCGGCCCTGGACGCCCTGGAACGCGACCGGGACAACCTGGTTGCCGCGGTGCGTCTGGCCGCGCGCACCGGCAGGCACGCCATGGTGTGGCAGTTGTGCGAGGCGTTGTGGGGCCTGTTCTTCATGAGGCGTCACTTCGCGGACTGGATCGAGACCTACCGCCTCGGTGTCGACGCCGGCGCACAGCCGACGGGTGACCCGGTCGCGCTCGCCCGGATGCGCCTGCACCTGGCCTTCGCCCACTTCGAGCGGAACGCGGGTGTGGACGACGTCGCCGAAGCCCGCGCCGGATTCACCGAGGCGTTGCGGTCGGCCCGGGCCGTCGGCCACGCGCGCACCACGGCCAGTGCCTTGGAGTCCCTCGGCCTGCTGGAACTACGTACCGGCGAACCGGCGCTTGCCGCAGCCTACTTCGCTGATGCCGTCGACGCGCTCGAGGGCGTCGACCACCCCCGGGGCCGGGCCTTGCTCACCCACCACCTGGGAAGGGCATTGGCGCTCAGCGGACAGGACGCCCGGGCCGTGGCCGGGTTGGAGCGCGCACGGCAGGCGTTCGCGGTGCTGCCCGACCCGTACAACGAGGCCCGCGCACTCACCAGCCTCGCCGAGGCGCACCTGAGGGCGAACCGACCCGACGAGGCGGCGGCCGCTCTCGCGGGTGCGCTGCCCCACATGCGGGACAACCGCGTGCGGCACGAACAGGCGCGCATCCTGCACCTGCTCGGCAACGCCCGAGCCGCGTCCGGGACGACGGACGCCGCGGGGGAGGCGTGGCGGGAGGCGCTGGGACTGTACGAGCAACTCGGCGACGCCCGTGCCGAGGAGGTGCGCGCCGCGCTCGTCGCTCTCGGATCGCACTGAGGTCCTCGCGGGCGGACTCCTCGGCCGGGTTGCGCTCTCCGGTCGGGCCGAGCGGCCGCGATCGGGTGGCCGCACGTGCGGACGGTGGGATCGGGCCGCCACCGGACTGCCCGCCGTGGACGGCGCAGGCGACGACCTCCGCCGACAACCTGGGGTCGGCGCACATCCCAACACGATCGCGCGCCGACCGGACGGCGTGCCCACGACACGCGCGCCGATCCCGTCGGGGAGCGCGGAGACCCGGCCCGATGGCGGATTCGCCGGGCGAGGGGAGGTGGGTGGCGTCAGGACTTGGGGGTCGGGGGGTTGTGGCGGAGGGTGTTTTGGGCGGTTACGTATTTGAGCATGAGGCGGGCGAAGTCGAGGCGTTCCTGGTCGGGCCAGTCGGCGGTGATGTATTCGTAGGCCGAGCGTTGGTGGCGGCGGAAGCGCTTCATCAGGTCGATGCCGTCGGGGCTGAGGTGGAGGACTGTGCGGCGGCCGTCCTGTTGGGAGGCGGCGCGGATCAGGTAGCCGGCCGAGATGCAGTCGGACACCATGCGGCTGGCCACCGACGGATCCACGCTCAGGTGGTCGGCCACCGCGCCGACGGTGACCTCGCGGCCGTCGTCCTGTTCGGCCTCCAGGATGATGTTGAGGACCAGGGTGCGGCTCAAGTCCTTTTGGGAGATCGGGTTTTCGACGTCCAGTAGGGAGGAGCGCCGCAGCTTCCCGAAGGCCGGGCCCACGGCGTCGAGCAGCTCGTCGGCTGTGCGCGGCTCGTGCTTCGTCATGTCCTCATCGTACACATACGTGACCAGCCGAAGACATGTGTTGACGCGAAAACGTATGCATGACAGCATGCATATGTCGGCACGAGCGAAGCAACGTGCAAATCGCAACGTGCGGACCGTCGAGCGTGCGGATCATCGAATACGCGGACCATCCGAGAACAAACGAACGGGGCTTTTTCCATGACCATCCTCATCACCGGCGCCCGCGGCAGGGTCGGTCGGGCGATCATCGACCGCCTGCACTCCGCCGGACACACGTTGCGCGCCGCCAGTGCCAACCCCGCCGAGCTGAGCGTCCCGGCCGGCGTCGAGGTCGCCGAACTCGTCCTCGACCGTCCCGAGACCTTCGAAGCCGCGCTTCGCGGCGTTCGCCAGGTCTTTCTGTATCCCGAGCCCGCCGGCATCGACGCGCTGATCAAGGCCGCCCGCGCGGCCGGCGTCGAGCACGTCGTCCTGCTGTCCTCGTCCTCGGTCCTGAACCCGGACGCCGAGAACGACCCGCTCGCGAGCCACAGCCTCCGGGTCGAGCGCGCGCTCGCCGACTCGGACCTCGGCTGTACGTTCCTGCGGCCCGACGCCTTCGCGAGCAACGCGCTGGGCTGGGCGTACTTCATCGGCCGGGCGATGCCGATCCAACTCGCCTACCCGGACGCGCGGATCGCCCCGATCCACCCCGAGGACATCGCCGACATCGCCGTGGAGGCGCTCACCGGCGACTCCCTCACCGGCCGCCGGGTCACCCTGACCGGCTCGGAATCGCTCTCCTTCCGCGAGCAACTCGCCGTCCTCGCGGGCACCATCGGCCGTGCGATCCCCGTCGAGCGGATCACCCGCGCCGAGGCCGAGCAGCAGATGGGCCACCACATGCCCGCGCCGATGGTCTCCTCGCTGCTCGACCTGTGGGAAGCCGCCGACCACGGCCCCGCGGCCATCGCCGACACCACCGAGTCCCTCCTCGGCCGCCCCGCCCGCACCTTCGAACAGTGGGCCCGCGAGAACGCCGCCGCCTTCGCCGGCCGCTGACCGAACGAGCCCGCGCCGGCGGCCCGTTCGTGCCATCGCCACTCGGCCCCGGAAGCGCCGATCCACTCGGGAGCAGAATATGAAGCCCATCGGTTACTGGCTCAACCGCACCGACAAGGCCATCACCGCCTCGATGGACTCGATGGTGGCCGAGTTCGGCCTCACCCGCCTCGCCTGGCAGGTCCTCAACGTCGTCGAGGGCGACCCGCGGGCCACCGACGCCGACGTGCGCACCGTCCTGGCCGCCAACGCCGACGTCGCCGACCTGACCGCCGCCGTCGAGGCGGTCCTGGCCGACGGCTGGGTTTCCCGCCCGGCACCGAGTCGGCTGGCGCTGACCGACGACGGTCGCGCTCGCCTCGCCGAGGTCGCCGAACGGGTCGGTACCTTCCGCGAGTTGTCCACGGCCGGGATCACGGACGAGGAGTATCGGATCGCGGTGACCGTCCTGGAACGCATGACCCGCAACCTGGAGACCGGAGCGGAACACCGCGGCTGACCACCCCGGTTCATGCCCGCGCGGGCGCGCGGGCCGGTTCAGCCGTCGATGCGGTGCAGTGCCCAGAACGGCGTCAGGTCGTGGGTGGTGGCCGCCTGGGCCGCGCGCTTGAACTCGGCCGTCGTGGAGATCCCGTACCAGTGCTCGGCGGCGTACGCGCGCAGCAGCCTCTCCATCGGGGCATCGCCGATCAGGCGCCGAAGCTCGTGCAGGGCGCACTTGCCGTGGTCGTAGACGACGGCCTCGTAGCGGGACGGGTTCGCGTCCCAGTACCGCATCGATTCGGTGACCCGTTCCGTCGGCGCGGCCCAGGAGAAGCCGTCTCGGCAGCCGTCGCCGGTCCTGCCCTGGGCGAGGTCGGTGGCGTACTCGGAGAACGACTCGTCGAGCCAGGGGTCGTTGTACTCGTCGTTTCCGACGATCCCGTACCACCATTGGTGCGCGACTTCGTGGACGAGTGCCGTGGACCGGACCCGGTCCAGGACGAAGCCCGGGTACTCCATGCCGCTGAACCACAGATCGTCGTCCAGGACGACGTCCAGTTCGGCGTACGGATAGGCACCGAAGCGCCCGGCATGGGCGTCGACGCTCGTCAGCGCGACGTCCAGCATGGCCCGGGCGTCGGACGGGTCGATGCCGTCGTCCGCGTGGACGTTGATCCGGACCCCGGCGGCGGAGGTGCCGGAGACGCGGGTGAACGGCCCGGCGGCCCACGCGAAGTCGCGGACCTTGCGCGCCGTCGCGGTGGTGACCGTACGACCGGGCGCACCCGGGGACTCGACCGAGGTGCCGGTGGCGGGCACCCGGAGGCGCGTGGGGTGGTCGAGGGTGACGTCGAAGTCCGCGGCGAGGGAGTAGAAGGACTCGCCGTGGTCGGTGTAGGGGTCCAGATGCGGGCCCGCGGCGTCCCGAATCGCCAGCAGCGGCAACGCGTTGCCGAGCACGGCGTGCTCGCCGTCGTGGCCGAACCGGTCGACGCGGTCCGGGACTTCGATCCGCAGATCGAAGGCGATCGAGGCACGCTCGCCGCGGCCGAGCGGCTTGGGCAGGACGACCCGCAGGGCCGTGCAGTCGACGGACAGGGCCACCGGGGTGCCGCCGCTGACCTCGGAGACCGTGATCGGCGGCGCCGCACACGTGCCGTGCGCGTTGTCCCACAATCGCAGGTACACCTCCGGGAGCGGATCGGCCGAGGCGTTGGTGAAGCCCACCCGCTCGTGGCCGGTCCACACACGGCCCGCGGCGTCACCGGCGAGGTCGACCGTGTACGAGGGCGCCGCGGGTGTTCGCACCTGATCCGCAGGCGTCCGCAGTCGGTCCGCAGGCGTCCGCACCCGGTCCGCAGGTGTCCGTGACCCGTCCGCGGACGTCCGTGCCTCATCCGCGGTCGGCGCCTGATCGCGCACCGACACGACGCTCGAGCCGGAGCCGGAGCCGGAGCCGGCGCTCGCGCCGACCCCGCCGAGCAGCGTGGCGACGGCGGCGAGCACGGCCGTGGCGATTCTCATCGGATCATCCCCGTCGGGTCGGCGGCGTTCGAAGGCGGGCGGCCGGGCGCGACCCGGCCGCCCGCCGGTCTGGCGGCGCGGGTCAGCCCGTGCGGGTCGACTCGCGGTGCCGGGACACCGCCCGGTGCAGCGCCAGGTCGAGTTCGGGCAGGGCTTCCGCGACGTCCGTGTACTCCACGTACTCCACGGTGGCCACCGTGTGCAGCCCCTGGACCAGGAACGTGTACTCCCGTCCCCGCTCCAGCATCAGCACGATGGGTTTGTCGAAGGCACTGGCCCAGCCCACCTCGATGTGGGTCCCCGGCGAGGCGGGGAAGCCCGGGAGCGCGACGAAGACGTCGGCCTTGCGGATCTCGTCCTGGTCCAGCCGGGTGCACTGCTCCGGCCGCATCAGCTCCGCACCCCACGCCTCGCGGCGGTGCGCGTTGTGCACGGCGAGCCCACGCGCCTCGAAGTGCTTGATCAGGATGTCGAAGGGGGTTCGTGCGTGCTCGGGCATCTCCCCCGTGGCCGGGTCCAGGAGTTGGATGAAGGGCCCGGCCAGGAACAGCGAAGCCACGTCGAGGCCGCACAGGTAGTCGGTAGAGGGGGCGGTGGTCATACGGCTGCCTCCGGATTGGGGCCGTGGGGATGGCGTGGGACGAGGTGCGACGCCGTGGCGCGTTGCGGCCGCGGGTGCCGGGCCGGCGGGCGGCGCCGGCTCGTGGTCAGGTCTTGCGGAAACACTGGATGTAGGCCTGGCCGCTCGTGCCGTAGGTGTACTCGGTGGTGTCGTACGCCCGGTACGGGTGCGACTCGACCCGGATGCTCCGGAAATGTGGCAGGTATTGCCAACGCAGTTCCGGCTTGGTGCTGAAGAAGGGGATGAACACCCCGCCGGGGCGCAGCGCCCGGACGACCTCCGGCATGGTCTTGGCCCACAGGGCCTCGTCCTTCCAGACCTCCATGTCCAGGGCCGGATCGAAGAACATCCCGTCGAGGCTCTCCGTGGGCAGTTCGAAGACGCGCCGGAAGAAGTCGCCGCGCTCGATGGCGAGGTTGTCGGGCAGCGAAGGGTGCCGGCTTCGGAAGAGGTCCTCGACCTCGTCGAAGAGTTCCAGCACGGTGTGGCTGCGGGTCGCCGGGTTGCCCGCGATCCGCAGCGCGGACAGCCCCAGACCCAGGCCGACTTCGTAGAAGTCCCGGCCGTACTCGCACAACATGTCGGCGCTCGCCCACATCAGATCGCGCTCCCAGGCCTGCATCGCCTGCTCGCCGCCGATGTTCAGGGTCACCTCGCCGTCGGTCTCGACGAGTTCGATCTCGGGCTTGGATCGGGTTTCCATCACATTCGTCCTTTGGTTCGGCGGAACGGGGGTCGGATTCGGCTCAGGTACGGCGCGGCACCACGCCGAAGTGGCGGCGGGCCGTGGAGACGGCGAGGTCCTGGACGGCGAAGACGGTGAAGTAGTACGCCTGCGGCGCGGTGTCGGCCGCGAAGCGCACCCGGAAGGCCACGTCCTGAGGCCGGTCGTGCCCGGCCCGGACCTTGACCACGCCCGGCTCCACCGTGGTGTCCTCGCGCAGGTAGGTGGGCACGAACAGCCCCAGCCGCACGGGTCCGGCGCGGGTGACCGTGAGGGTGGCGCGCACCTCCAGCACGCCGCCCTGCTCGACCTCGTCGCGGGCGTAGGCCAGCAGGGAAGGGGCTTCGGGGACCCGGAAGGTGACGTCGCCGCAACGCATGCAGACCGCGCAGACCGTGTCCGACACGTGCGGGAGCAGCCCCCGCCGGGTGAACTCCTGGGCGGGACGGCCGCAATGGCAGGTCACCTCGTTCACCTGCGGGTCCAGCGAACTGCGGTCCCCGAAGTGCGCGGGGTAACTCATGATCTCGTTCTCGGGGTTCGCCGCGACCTGTTCGGTGATCACGTGGTCGAGCGATTGCAGGTCCGCCGTGAGCGAGGAACGGATCTCGTCGGGTGACTGGTCGGCGAGATGGGTCGGCCGGGACACCCAAAGGTCGACCTTGCGCGCGAGCTTGACCAGCCTCGGGCGCAACGCGTGGTTGTGCGGCAGCAGTTCCGAGGTGAGCAGGGTGGTCAGGCGTCGTCCCACGGTCAGTACGAGCGGGTCGGGGCGGTGCTCGGCGGGGGGCGGTGGGGCGGGCGCGTCACCCTGCGGAAGGCCGAAGCGCATGAACGCGGGATAGGGGTGCGACCCGGCGAGGCTGGCGTTGAGGGTGTCCACGGAGTCCGCGCCGGACAGGGCCGCGCGCATCCACGCGACGTTCTCCGGCCGATCGGAATCGTGCACCGAGACGGCGGAGACGACGGTGCGGGCCGGGCCGTCCAGGGCGTTGAGCAGCAGTTGGTACCGGGGGTCGTACAGCGCGAGATCGGCGAGCGGGCCGCTGTTGCAGGCGCTGAGCACCACCTCGACGGCCTCCACCCGGTTGAGCGGGACCAGCTTGTCCTCGGGCTTGTAGCAGGGCAGTCCGTACGCACAGCGCGGGCCGAGCAGTCCCGCGCGGGCGGGGGCGGTGGGGTTCAGGCCGCAGATGGTGAACTCGCCGAGGTTGACGCTGTCGTCCTTGCCGTGGCCCTGGAACGCCACCCTGCGCCAGCGCGTGCCGAGGATCTCGGCCTGGATGTCCACGCGTTCGAAGTCCCGGTCGTCGAAGACCCGGACGCCGTCCGGGTGCGGCGGCCGGTCGGTGTCGGTGAACAGTCCGATCGCGTCGACGCCGGTCGCCGGCGTCGCGTACTGCTTGGCCACGTTCCAGGCCACCGAGGCCGCGTCGCGTCCGCTCAGCAGGGTCAGCCCGGGCTCCCGGTCACGGTAGGTGGTCAGCAGCAGCGCCCGGACCGGATCCAGGTTGAGCCGGTCGTAGCAGCCGACCATCAGCAGCGTGCCGGGGTGTCGACGCCGGAACTCGGCGGCGTCCGCCAGTTCCTCCTCGGCCACCCAGGTACGGGCGAGCGGGCGGGCGAGCGCCGGCACGCCGTCGGGCAGGTCCCGCGGCCCGAGCAGTACTCCGACGTCCAGCGGCCGCGGGAGTTCGACGCCGGCGTACAGACGGGCGGCCAGATCGACGGCGTGCGTGAGATCCGGGCGTCCCACGCCCGGCACGGGTACCGGGGTATGTCCGGGCGCGGCGAGGAAGTCGGCGACGGCCTGCGGCAGTTGCTCGACCTCGACCACACCGAACAGCGCGGGGGCCGGGGTCGGATCCGAGCGGTCGTGTGCTTCGGTGACGACGGGGGCGTTCATGACGGATGACCTCGAGTTCTGTGGGCTGACCCGGCCGGGAACGGGCCGACCGGGGTGGGGCGGACGGGCTTCACGCACCGCCGGCGCTGATCAGGTCGCGCACCGCGCGGGGGCGGCGGCATCGGGCGCCGGCAACCTGCGGCCCGCGAAGGCCAGTCCCGCTCCCGCCAGGGCCACGCCGAACGCGAGTGTGAACACGCCGCGTGGGCCGACCGGTTCGATCAGCAGGCCGCCGACCTGCTGACCCACCGCGTCCCCCAGGACGGTGGCCAGCGACGCCCAGGTGAACGCCCGCGCCAGCAGACGCTTGTCCGCGAGCGCGCCGACCAGGGTCATCTCGGCCGCCGACACCAGGGCGATCGGCATGCTGCCGACGGCCAGGGCGATCGCCAGGGTCAGCGGGGAGGTGCTCAGCACGGCCAGTCCCGTGCCGGCCGCGAAAGCCAGCACCAGGCGCGGGAAGCGCACCCGCATCGGGATCCGCGACGGGGCGCGCCCCAGCCACAGGGCGCCCACCGCGCTGCCGACGCCCCAGCACGCGTAGACCACACCCGTGCCGTCCGGTGATCCGTGGGCGGAGACGAAGGCCGGGATGGCAAGCGTCATCAGTCCGATGGGGACGGCGCACGCGGTCATCACGCCCAGGAGCACCAGCATCGCGGGATCGCGCAGCGGGTGGCGCGGTATGCCCGGGAACTCGGCGTCGGCGCCGGCCGTCTTCGGGCCGGTCGGGGCAGCGGCTTCGGTGCTCGCCGGGAGCCGGACACAGGCCAGGCCGAGGGCTCCCGCGCCGCCGACGACGGCGACCGTGGTCAGCGCCGCCCCGGCGGATCCGGACACCATCAGGGCCGCGAGCATCAGCGGCGCGCCGATGACCAGGACCTCGGTGAGCAGCGCCTCCCACAGGTAGGCGGTCTCGCGTTCGTCGTCCGCGAGCGGCATGCGCGCCCACAAGGAGCGCATGCACGCGTTCGTCGGCGGGAGCGCGACACCCGCGGCGACGGCCAGGAGGGGCTGCGCCCAGGAACCCGGCCGGGTGGCCCACACCAGCGTCGCGAGCGTCGCCGGGTAGGCCAGGCCGGTGACCACCAGGACGCCTCGGCGTCCGCTGCGGTCGAGGTGACGGGCGATCAGCGGGCTGCCCAGGGCCATCCCGAGCGTGTACAGCGCGGCGACCAGGCCGGCCTGCGCGTAACTGCCGCCCTGTTCACGGATGGTCAGCACCATGGCCAGGGACATCAGGTAGACGGGCAGCCTGGCCACGACGCTCCACCCGGCCGCCGGGGCCACCTGCGGGCGGGCGAGCAGGTCGCGGAAGCGCCCGAGCAGGCCGCCGGCCCCGGGGGGCGCCGGTTCCGGTGGGCCCATCGCGGACGCGCTTTCGCCGTCCGGGCGCGGACCGGCGGTCATCGGGCCACCGGATCGGGCTCGCGGGCCGGGACCACCTCGATCGTGAAGGCGTCCAGGACGGCCCGCATGCGCTGTTCGACCCGCGCGATCGAGTCGCCGACGACATGGACGTGGCCCGAGGCGTTGTGCGAGGCCCGGCGGGCCACCACCGTGTCGCCGACGCCGGTGCGCAGGACGGCCTCGACGACGCCCGGCAGGCGCAGGAGTTCGTCCGCCGAGGTGACGCGGCGCACGGTCCCCGATCCGGGCAGGGGCAGCAGCAGGTCGCCCGCGCAGCGGCGTTCGCGGTAGTCCAGGCGCGGGCGACGACCCAGGTAGACGTCCAGCGTGGCCGCGAACACGTCGAATCCGTAGGCGTGTCCGTGGTTGGCGGGGATCTCGCAACCCGCCGGCCGGACCCCGATCTCGCCCGCGAACACCTGGCCGTCGACCACGAAGAACTCCATGTGCGCGTACCCGTGGTCGATGTCCATGCCGGTGACGATGCGTTGGAGCATGTCGCGCAGGTCCACCGGAGGACCCTCGTCGGTGCCGACGCTGATGTTGGCGTTCATCGCGCCGTCCACGATGTCCAGCGGACGGCAGGGCATCGCACTGGGCCAGGCGGTCAGCACCTCGCCGTCGTGGATGAGCGCGCACACCTCCCACTCGGTGCCGCCGAGGTGCTCCTCGACCATGAAGTCCCTGGCCTCGTAGTCGATCTCGGCTGCGGTGGTCGGTCCCGGGAGCAGGTAGGTGTCCACGCAGGCGAACGAGTCCACCGGCTTGAGGACCAGCGGCCAGTCGTACCGCGCGGCGAACCGCTCCACCTCCGAGGCCGACCGCACCCGGGTGAACGCGGCCGTACGCAGGCCCAGTTCGCGGAAGCGCTCCTTCATGGCGACCTTGTCGCGCACCCAGGCCACCTGGCGTTCGTCCAGATGGGGCAGCCCGACCAGGGCGGCGAAGCGATGCGCGACGTGCTGGCGCGGTTCGGAGGGGTTGCAGAACCGGGTGGGCGGCTGGGGCAGTTCGGCCGCCCAGTCCCGGTAGCGTCGCGCCTCCTCCGCCAGGGACACCCCTTCCCGGACCCAGAACGCCGGCAGGTGCGCGGTCTCGCGCAGGTAGTCCTCGCGCAGGTCGTCGCGAAGCTCGGCGAAGCGCAGCAGCACCAGATTCTCGGACAGCGCCCGGGCCGCGTAGCGGGTGAACGACGAGGCCCGGTCGTCCACCATCAGCAGCGTAGGACGCGGGCTCACACCGCCTCCAGCACGCGCCGGATCGCCTTGACCGCGTCGACCTGTTCGGACTCGGGCAACTCCGGGGACAGCGGTACGCACAGGGTGCGGTCCAACCGGTCGCGGGTGCGGGCGAATCCGTCGTGGCTGAGTGCGAGCGAGCCCTCGGGGGCGTGGTTCCACGGGAAGCCGTCGGCGTAGAGCGAGCGCCGGCCGGTGAGCACCGGATGCTCGGGCAACAGGTACTTGTTCAGCGTCCAGTTGGCGATGCCCTCGGCGGTCAGCGCGGCCACGGCGGCGTCGCGCAGGGCGCGGTCGCGGCAGCGGAAGCGCAGGCTGACCTTCACGTCGCCCGCCGCGCGCGGCCGCACCTCCAGGTCCGCGCGGTCGGGGAGTTCGCGCATCGCGATGGCGTACATGCGCTCCAGCCCGCCGAGGAGTTCGTCGAGATGGCGGAACTGTTGGCACTGGACGGCGGCTACCTGCTCGCTGGTGACGAAGTTCTCGCCGTAGTAGGCGTCCTCGTTCCAGGTGGGGTAGCGGCCGGGTACGCGCGCCGAGCCGTGGTCGTGGTAGCAGCGCATCGTCGCCCACGCCTGCTCGTCGTCGGTGACCACCAGCCCGCCCTCGCCCGAGGTGAGCACCTTGTTGTGGTGGAAGCTGAAGGTCCCCGCGTAGCCGGCGGTTCCCACCGCGCGTCCGTCCGGGAACCGGGCGCCGAGCGACTGGGCGCAGTCCTCGATCACGTACCGCACGCCCTGGGGGAGCGGCGCCACGGTGCCCTCCATGTGGGCCACGATCACCCGCTCGGCGTCCGGCGGCAGCAGCGTGGGATCCAACGACAGCGAGTCGTCGGTGTCGACCAGCACCGGGATCAGGCCGCAGGACAACACCGCGCCGGCCACGGCGACGAAGGTCACGGCGGGGATGTACACCCGGTCGCCGATGGACGGGCGGGTGGCGATCAGCGCGAGCCGCAGCGCCTCGGTGCAATTGTGCACAGCCAACGAGTGGGCGGCGCCCAGGTGTCGGCAGGTCTCGCGTTCCAACCGCGAGGCCATGCTCTCGGTTTCCGTCTGGTAGCGGAACAGCACCCGATGGTCGATCGCCTCGCGCAGTTCCGCCATGTCGGACCAGTCGAGGTAGTTCGCGCCGTACGGCAGGAAACGTTGTCCGAGTCGCTTGTCCAGGGTCATCGTGCGTCCGCCTCCGTGATCGGGCAGGCCGTGCTGTCGAGGAGCATCTCCTCGCCGCGGAAGTTGCGCAGGCGCAGGCCCTCCGGAGTGACCGTGAAGTACGGTTGCGCGATCGGGATCTTGCCGATCCTGGTGGTCAGCACGTACTGCGGCACACCGAAGCCGGTGATGTGACCCTGCAAACCCTCCATGATCTCCCAGCCCTTGGCCACGGAGGTCATGAAGTGCGAGACGCCGGTGACGTTGTCGCAGTGGTAGAGGTAGTACGGCCGCACCCGGATGCGCAGCAGGTCCGTCATCAGGGTGCGCATGGTGGCGACGTCGTCGTTGATGCCCCGCAGCAGCACGGTCTGGTTGCCCACCGGGATCCCGTGGCGCAACATGCGGTCCACCGCCGCGGTCGCCTCCGGGGTGATCTCCTTGGGGTGGTTGAAATGGGTGTTCACCCACACCGGGTGGTGGCGCGCGAGCATCGCGCACAGGTCGTCGGTGATGCGTTGCGGCAGCAACACCGGGAAGCGGCTGCCGATCCGGATGATCTCCACGCTCGGGATCGCCCGCAGCCCGGCGATGATCTCCTCGAGCTTGCCGTCCTGGTAGGAGAGTGGATCCCCGCCGGTCAGCAACACGTCCCGGATCTCCGGGTGATCGGCGATGTAGCGCAGATCCTCGTCGAATGACTCGCCCTCGTCGTCGCGGAAGTACGTGCCGTTGACGTCGGTGGTGTGGAACTTGCGGGTGCAGTGCCGGCAGTAGACCGGGCACGCCTCGGTGATCAGCATGATCACCCGGTCGGGGTACTTGTGCACGACGCGGTTGGTCTTGCGGTAGTACGTGTCGCCGACCGGGTCGACCTCCGCACCGGAGAACTCCACCAACTCCCCTGCGGCGGGGACGGCTTGCTGCCGGATCGGACAGCGCGGGTCGTCCGGATCCATCAGCGAGGCGTAGTACGGCGTGATGCTCCACCGGTACTTGCCCGCCACCCCGGCGATCGCCTTCTCCTCGTCGGGGCTGAGGTTGATCCATTGTCGGGCCTTGTCGACGTTGGTGATGCGTCGACGCATGTGCCAACGCCAGTCGTCCCAGTCCGTGTCGGGGACGCGCGGTCGCGCGATCTCGGGATCGATCGAGGTGGTGGCTTCGAGGGGCGTGGCGGACATGGCGGACTCCAGGGTTGACGGGCCTTCGACGACGCGAGGCATTCGGCCGGGGCGCATGTGGCGGCCGTGCCCGCGTCGGGGGCGATGGTGGGTGGGTCGCGGTGTCGCGGGCCGTTCGGAAGGGGGCGTCCACGGCGAGATGTCCGCGCGGGACGCTTACGGCGAGCTGTTCACGGTGGGATGTTCACGGCGAGCTGTTCACGGTGGGCTGGTTACGGTGGGCTGGTCACGGCGAGATGTACACGGGGGGCTGTACGCGGGGAGCTGTGCACAGGGGGGCCGTTCACAGGGGAGCGAGCGAGAGTTGGCGGAGCGTACGGGCGACGCGCTGCGCGCCGCGCAGGTCGTCCAGGTCGGGGTCGAGCACGCTCCACAGCGCGGTGGCGTTCCGCTCGGGCGGTACCCACAAGGCCTCGTCCTCGGGATCGTCGGCGGTCGGAACCGGGACCAGGTGCCGTACGCGCGCGGCCAGATCGCGCTGGGTGTCGCCCAGTGCGGGCAGGAACACCAGCGGTGCGCGCCGCGCCTGGGCCAGCGACAGGGCGCCCAGCGTCGGCGCGGCCAGGAACAGCTCGGCCCCGGCGTGCAGCGCGTCCACGTCCACGTCCACCGCGCGGCTCACCCGTACCTCCCGGCGACCGTCAAGTCCCGCCAGCGCGGCGCGGATCGCGGTCAGCCGCGTGTCGCCGACCACGTCGCAGCGGCCGGTGCGACGCAGTGCCGCTCGGACCAGCGCGGGCAGCGTCCCGACGATGAACGCGTCCGCCTCGGCGTCCGGCGCGTCCCACGTGGACAACAACAGCAGGGTTCCCGCGCGTTCGCGCTTGCGGGCGGTGCGGGCGGGGGCGAGCATCCCGGTGGGGCGAACGCCGCTGGGGCGAACGCCCGTCGACGCGAGTGCGGGGTCGGGCAGCCAGCCGGGCCGGTGGACACGATGCAGGGCCCGGCCGGCGGCCCCGGTCGCCGACGTCGTCCCGCTTGCTCCGGCCGTGCCCGTCGTTCCGGCCGTCCCGGTCGTCCCGGCCCCGCCCTCGTGACCCGAGGATAGATGCACCACCGGTACGCCCGATTCCAGCAGCCGGTCCGTGGCGGCCTCGTCGTCGCAGACCAGCGCCACGTCCAGGAGTGGGGCCCCGGTCGGGTCGCGCACCGGTCGCAGGTCGCCGAGATGGGCGGCGACGCGTCGCCGGGCGAGCAGCGAGTCCAGGCGGTCGTCGCGCGAGACCAGCAGGATGCGGCGGGCCGGCTCGGCGGGCCCGAGTTCGGACCCGTCGGCGGCCGTCCGTCGCGTATCCGGCCCCTCCCGGGGAGTCAGTACTGCCATGGGCTCACCGACCCGAGCCGGGCGACGTCGTCGCTGTAGCCGGCCGCGGTGGTGGAGCAGCCGTTGCACACCAGGGGTCCGCGTTCGCGGTAGAAGTCGGCGTGCTCGCGGAACGCCGGTGTGTCCAGGCCGATCACGCCCGCCTGGCGCAGCGGTGCTCCGCCCGGGCCGTCCTCGCCCTCGCGGTGCGGAATGCAACTGCACGCGTACATCCGCCCGTACTTGCCGTCGATGTAGATCACGTCGTCGGTGACGTGGCACTGCGGCAGCGACGCCCGTGGGGTGACCGATTCGGCGAAGTAGCGCGCCTGTTCCTCCGGATCGTCGCCGTAGAAGCGCTTGCCCATCGGCACCAGCAGGGAGTTCGGATCGGCGTCGTAGACGCGGTCGCACACCCGGCGCACGTCGTCGGGATCAGGGTAGGTGATGCTGCGATCCAGTTTGAGTGCCGACAGTTCCCACTGTCGGACCCCGGCGCGGGTCAACACCTCTTGGAGCAGCGGCATTTCGCCGTAGTTGTGCGGTCCGACCACGGTGTTGACCCTGGGCAGGACGCCGAGGTCCGCGGCGGCGCGCAGTCCGCGCAGCCCGTTGTCGAACATGCCGGGGGAACGGCGGTAGACGTCATGGGTCTCGGCGGACGCGCCGTCGAGGCTGACGATCACCTGGGCCAGGCCCGCCTCGGCGAGGCTCTCGGCCATCCTCGGCAACATCGAGCCGTTGGTGATGAGGGACATCCGCATTCCCGCCGCCGTGCCGGAGCGCACCAGCTCGACCACGTCCGGATGCATGAGCGGTTCGCCGCCGGTGAACCGCACATAGGCCACGCCGGCGTCGCGGGCCTTCGGCAACAGGTCATCGAAGTCCTCCCGGGAGAAGCGGAACGTGTCGCGCGACAGCGCGAAGTCGCACATGAAGCAGTCGGCGTTGCAGGCTTCCAGGATCCTGACGAAGAGATATCGGTGACGCTCACGCACAGGGGGACCCCTTCGGGCCGGTCGCGGGCAGGGCGGGTCGAGGTGACGGCGGGGCGGGTCGAGGCGAGGGTCAGGCGGGCCGGGGCGCGCCGGGCAGGATCGCGAGCAGGGCGTCGGCCACCTGGGCGGCTCCGTCGACACCGACGGTCGCGGTCAGCGCGCCCCAGTCGGTGCCGTCGGCGGGGCCGCGCAGCGCGGTCAGGATGTCGTCGCGAAGTGTGGCGGTCGTTCTCCGGCCGTCCGGGTCGGCGGCCACCGCGGCGATCGCCGCGTAGATCAGTTCCAAGGCGTGGTCCTCGCCGCAGGTGCGCAGCGACAGCGCCTCCTCCTCGGTGAACACCCCCTTGGGCCAGGCGATTCGGGTCTCGGCGCCGATCGCGCGGCTGTGGAATCGTCCGTTGAAGATCTGGCTGAGGTTTTGCGGTGGCAGGCAGATGGTGGGCACGCGCAGCCGACCGGCCTCGAGCAGGGTGGTCAGGCCCGGGGAGGTCAGCAGGACGTCGCAGCCGGCCACCCGGTCCAGGAACTCGCCGTGCGCGAGCGCCCCCGTGCTCACCCGCGGGGGTGCGATCGACGCGTCCACGAGCCGCCCGGCGAGGTCTGCGGGCAGGTTCCCGGCCACGTGCACCTCGTGGATCCCGTACGCGGCGAGCGCCTCCAGGACGGCGGGAACCACGATGCGCGGGTAGGCCGTCCAGTCGGCCAGCCGAGGCGCGCGCAGACCGCCCAGGCTGACCAGAGCCGTGCGGTACGGGCCGGCGGCGGGTGCGCTCGGCTCGGCGGCCGACGGTGCACCGACGACGGCCTCCACCCAGCGCAGGGCCCGGACGGAGGCGAGCACGTCCCGGCACTCGGGGGGAAGTTCGACGCACTTCTGCGCGCAGTAGGCCGTCGCGTCCAGGGGCAGCGCGGCCCGGTCGCCCTCGGTCCACAGGAAGGGCAGGCTGTCCACGAACACAGTGGGTACGCCGGACGCCTCCAGCGTCTTCGCCAGCGCACCGTCCAGGACGACCACCGCGGCCGCAGCCCGTTCCGATCGGGTGATGGCGTCGAGCGTGGCGGGTACGTCCTCCTCGGTGTCCGGAAGGTCGTACCAGCGGTCGATGGCGTGCTCGGACAACACGGGGCGGCCGAGTTCGGAGGCGAGACCGACGAAGCGCAGTGGCTCGGTCGATCGTTCTCGTGCGGCCGACAGGATCGCGCCGAGTTTTCCCGTGCTGCCCCAGCCGAATTCCACACCGGAGACGACCACGGTTCGTGCATTGGAATCGGTGCGCATTGAATCCGTCTCGACTTCCGGGCGGGCGAGTTGGCGGAATCAATATAGGTCGATATTCCGGATCCATGCAACCGGTTTGTCGGTCGCTGTCGAGGTGTGCAATGGATACTCCGAAACGCATTCAATTATTCGATGCGAAGGATTGTTTATACGACGAATAGCGTCGGTGGGGATCTCATGGAGCGGTTGCGCGGGCGGCGACCGGCCCGGTCAGTAGGCGAGTCGGGCGAATACCGGTGCGTGGTCCGAGCCGGGCTCGCCCTGCCGTTCGGCGGGCCGGCCGCTCACCGAGGGCAGCGGGTGGTCGGCTCCGGTGCCGGCGGACTCGACGCGGGCGAGGAGGGCGTGGCTGACCAGAATGTGGTCGATGAGTTCGCCCTGGCCCTCGAACACGCGCGAGAAGCGTTGGTCTTCGGGTATGCGCGGGGCGAGGTTCCGCAGCCGGGAGGCGTCGCCGCGATCGGGGTGGGTGAAGCCGGGTGTGCCTATCTGCGAGCCGGGCGGGCCGTACAGGATCTGGGTCGTGGCGGCCTGCGGCTGGTCGTTGAGGTCGCCCATCAGCACGACGTCGCGGGTGCGGCCGTCGCCCGCGAGGAGCCGGTCGGCGAGGGCGCGCATCGTGGCCGCCTCGGCGCCGCGCCGGGACAGGGCGTAGGCGGCGTAGCGGGCGCGTTCGCCTTCGTCGCGCGGGGCGTGGCGGTTGCCGGGGTAGGTGAGCAGCTTGGACTTGAGGTGGCAGACGGCCGCGGTCAGGGTGTGGCCGGCCGCGGGTTCCGTGGTGACGGCGAGGCCGCCTCGACCCATGCCGCTCGCCGGGGCGCCGGTGTCCTGGGTCTGCACGGGCGCGAACGCGGCGGGGAACGCGGTGACGTCGGCGACGGTGGTGAGCGGCGTACGGGCGATGAAGCCGACCCGGATGCCGCGCCCGTCCGGGTGGGCGGACAGCGCGGTGTGCCAACGGCCGGGCAACAGGCCGACCAGGTCGGCGAGTGCGTCCGGATTGCCGACCTCCTGGATGCCGAGCAGATCGGGTTCGAGCCGGCCGATCGTGGACGCCAGCGCGGCCAACTTCGCCTGATAGGTCGCGTCGTCCTCGGGGCCGTCCGGGTCGCCGGGGCGAAAGAGGTTCTCCAGATTCCACGTGCCGATGGTCACCCTCACGAGCTGCTCCTGACGATGCCGAGGACCGGAGCCTCCCAGTGTTTCGGCCCGCGCGGGCCGCAGGTAAGGCCCTCGGCGAAATTCACGCCGGTGCTGCGGCGAACGCGCAGGTGGCGCCGCGCAATTGAGCCGAACCGAGGGTGGGCCACCGATCGCCCTTCCTCGGTCGCCCTTCCTCGATCACCGTTCCTCGATCACCATTCACGGGGACGGACTCCCGGTATCGATCCGCTCGGTGAGCACGCGGCGGAAATGCGGACACCGGGCGACATCCTCGTGGTCGCAGTCCAGGGCACATTCGATGAGACGGAGTCTGGATCGGGCGGCGGCGATCGCGGAGCGCGCGGCCTCGGCTTCCCGGCGCAGGATTTCCCGGCGCGCCGCGGAGTCGGCCGTGGTCAAAGATCGGATGCCCGCCAGGCTCAGGCCCGCTTCCTTGGCCCGCAGGATCACGGCGACGCGGGTGACGGCGTCGGTCCCGTATCGGCGCCGGCCGGCCGTGTCGCGCGCCGGGCTCAGCAGACCCATTGTCTCCCAGTGGCGCAGGACGTGTGTGGGCACACCGAAACGCCCCGCGACGGCGCCGATGCTCAGGGTCTCGTTCGAGCCGCTTGACTTCATGCCGACATTAAGCCGGAGCCTTGGGGCCATGTCCAAGAAACGGAAAGAAGAACCCGCGACGCCTGCGCTCGTCGCCTTGCTCGACGCGGCTGAGGAATTGTCGGGCGCTCGACAACTACGCGAGCGAGCCTACGAGTTGCTGGACGCCGGGCCGGGATCGAGGGTGCTGGACGTGGGGTGTGGCGCGGGCCGCGCGGTCGACGAGTTGGCCCGGCGCGGCGTCGAGGCCGTCGGAGTGGACCCGGACGAGCGAATGATCGAGGTGGCGCGAAGCCGGTGGCCGGAGCGGGACTTCAGGCGTGCCGACGCGCGACGGCTTCCGCTGCCGGACGCCTGCGTCGACGGGTACCTGGCGGACAAGGTCTACCACGAACTGCGGGTACCTGAGCAGGCCTTGGTCGAGGCCCGGCGCGTGTTGGCCCCGGGCGGGCGGATCGTGCTGGTCGGTCAGGACTGGGACGCCTTCGTGATCGACTCCGACGACCCGGCGCTCACCCGCACGATCGTGTGGGCGCGCGCCGATGCGATCGCCGGGCCGCGGAGCGCGCGGCGCTATCGAAATCTGCTCCTTGACTCCGGATTCGGGGATGTCACGGTGGAGGCGCGGATGGAGATCTTCACCGATGCCGCGATGCTTCCCATGGTGGCGGGGCTCGCGGAGAAGGCCCGCGCGACCGGCGCGGTGACTCGCGTACGGGCCGACGCGTGGATCGCCGAGCAGCGCGAACGCGCGGAAGCCGACCGGATGTTCCTGGCCCTGCCGATATTCGTGGCCGCGGGCACCGCCGCGCGTCGTGCCGGCTGCGATCTCACCCTCGCGTAGCCGGACGCGGAGCGTCGGTGACCGCTCGGCAACCGGGCCGGGCGAGACTCCCGAATTCTCGCCGGATGGAGGTCGATCCGAGGTACGCCGCCGGATTCGCGCGTTTGATCGGGCAGGAACGGCTCGACGGTTTCCGGCGACCGGTCGAACTCTTCGACGAGCCGCCGTGGTCCCGCCACGATCGGTTGTCGTGGGACTGGCGTGGGACCTGTGCCCCGGGTGCCCGGGACAACGGGCGGCCTAGCGTGGCGGGGGTCCGGACGAGGAGGGGACGTCGATCCGGTCGACGTGTTCCGCTCGCGACATCCGCAGTACGCAAGGGATGGAGAAGATCATGACGTACGACGACGGTTACGAGCCCCCGGCGCTGGTCGAGGTCGGCGACTTCACCGAACTGACCCTCGGCCTCTGGTGGGGTTGCCCGCAGGACATCTTCGGCGGTCCGACGCCGCTCGCCTGCTGACCCTCGCGTCGGCAAGTCGCCGGGGACTGGGGTGCGGAGGCGCCTCGCGCGCCTCCGCACATCCTTCCGGCACCGCGCGTTCCGCGCGCTTCCGCGTACCCCTCGGACCGCGCGCCTCCCGGGTACGCCTCGGGCCCCGCGCGAATCCGGCGTACCCCGCGGACCCCGCGCGCCTCCCGGATACGCCCGGGACTCCCGTGGAGCAACCAACCTCACCGGATCGTCACGCCTGGAGAAGGCCATGGACTTTCTGATCCTTCCGGACGTCTCGGTGCCGGAGTCGATCACCGTCGGGAACGCCGGACAACGGCCGTTGCGATGCCTCGCGCACGCCTCGGGCCGGCCGTGGCTGGTCGGGCACTGGGCGGACGAGGACGTCACCGTGCTCGTGGCCGGCACCCGTCGGCTCGTGGTGTTCGGGCGGACCCGCCTCGACACCGATACCGCGACCCGCATCCTGGCCCGGGCCCGCTCACCGCACGATCTGGACGCGTTGGCCCGCACACTGCCCGGCAGCATCCACCTCCTCGCCTCGATCGACGGCCGGATCCGTGCCCAGGGCGCCCTGTCCGGCACCCGACAGATCTTCCACACCCGCCTCGCGGGCGTCACCGTGGCGGCCGACTCGCCGGGGCGCCTCGCGCACCTCGTCGGGGCGCCCCTGGACCGGGACGTCCTGGCCCTGCGACTGGCGACCCCCGGGGCACCCTGGCCGCTGAGCACCCGCACCGTGTGGACCGGCATCGACCAACTCGACGCCGGTTGCCGGCTGGACATCGACACCCGCGGCGCGCGGCGCGCCGTGCGCTGGTGGCAGCCGCCCGCGGCCGAAGTCCCGCTGCCCCGGGCCGCCGACAGCGTACGCGCCGTGATCCGCGACGCCGTCGCCGTACGAACCGCGGGCGGACGCACGGTCAGCGCCGACCTGTCCGGCGGACTGGACTCCACCGGCCTGTGCTTCGTCGCGGCGGCCGGCGAGGGCACCCTGCTGACCCACCACTGGCGGCCCCTGGACGCCGCCAACGACGACACGACATGGGCCGAACGAGCCGCCGAACTTCTGCCCGCCGCGCGGCACCGCGTGGACGGGCCCGCCGATGGTCCGGGCTGGCTCGACGAGGTCGCCGACCCGGGCATCGTGGACGGCGCGCACGGCCCCCTCCCGTGGAGCCGCAATCTGGCCCGGATGGAACACGTCGCACGCGACTCCGCCGCCCGGGGCGCGACCGTGCACCTGATGGGCGTCGGAGGCGACGAGTTGTTCTCCGTCACCCCCACCCACCTGCGGACACTCGTGCGCACCCACCCGCTCACGGGCCTGCCGGCGGTGCTCCGCTGCCGGGCGCTGAACCGCTGGGGCCTGCTCCCCACCCTCCGCGGTCTCACCGACAACGACTCCTTCGCCGACGCGCTGCTCGCCGGCGCGCGCGGCCTGCACGCTCCCGCGCCGCGGCCGTCGCAGGTCTTCATGGGCTGGGCGCCCCACCCGCGCCTGCCCGTCTGGGCGTCCGCGAGCGCCGCGGCGTCCGTACGCCGGCTGCTCGTCGACGCGGCGGCGGACGACCCCCGGCCGCTGCACCCCGAACGGGACCGGCACCAGATCCTCGAGGGCGTACTCCACGGCGGGGCCGCGATCCGCGGCATGGGAGAGGTCCTGTCCCGGTTCGGCATCGACCTCGCCGCACCGTACCTGGACGACCGGGTCGTCGAGGCCGTCCTGTCGGTCCGGACGCGGGACCGCATGCCGCGCGGCGGCTTCAAGCCGATCCTGACCACCGCGCTGCGCGGACTGGTGCCGGACGAACTCCTGGCCCGGCGCGGCAAGGGCGACTTCAGCGCGGAGTTCCACGCGGGCGTGGAGCACAATCGGCGCCGGCTCGCGGAACTGTGCGAGGACCTGCGCCTGGCCCGGCTCGGACTGGTCGACGCCGCAGCGCTGCGCGCCGCGCTGTCGGGGCCCAAGCCCGACACCGCGGCACTGGCGCCGTTCGAGAACACCCTGGCCTGCGAGAGCTGGCTGCGCTCCGCCGAAGCGTGCCGGTCGCAACCGGTCCCGCGATAGCCACAGGAGGATTCCGATGACCATCACCCTGGCCCCGGACGTCACCGCAACGGAGGTGCCGGACGGGCTCGTCCTGCTCGACCAACGCAAGGGCCGGTACTGGCAGTTGAACGCGACCGGGGCGCGTGCACTGCGCCTGCTCCTGGACGGTCACACCGCGGACGACGCGGCGGCCCGATTGGCGCGGACGTCCCCGGCCGCCGCCGCACGGGCGCACCACGACGTACGGAACCTGCTGCGCGCGCTGTGCAACGCCCGTCTGGTGGTGGCGTCATGACGATGCCGGTCGTCGCGGAACAGCCGGTGCCCCTGGCCTGGCAACGACACGTCACGGCGCGCTGGGCGGTCGCGCTCGCCCGGCCGTTGGCGCTCCTTCCGCCGCGACGACTGCGCCGGGTGTTGTGGGCGGTGGGCCTGGGCACCCGCCCCGCCGGCGCCGCCGAGACGCTGGAGGCGAGGCGGGCCGTGGTGTCGGTGAGCGCGCGCTGCGCCGGTCAGGGATGCCTGCAGCGATCGGTGGCCACGCTGCTGCTGTGCCGGCTGCGGGGCGCGACTCCGGACTGGTGTACGGGAGTTCGCACGCAGCCGTTCCGCGCGCACGCCTGGGTGGAGGCCCGGGGCGTGCCGATCGGGGAGAGCGCCGACATGGCGCTGTTCCACACGGTGCTCAGTGTGCGACGCCCCGACCGGCGGTCGTCATGAGCATCGCCGCCGAGGAGGGAACGACCGCCGCCCGGGTGGCCGTCGACGACGAGATCGCCATCCGTGCCGAAGGGCTCGGCAAGCTCTACGGCGACACCGAGGCCGTGGTGGGGCTGGACCTGGAGGTCCCGGCGGGCCGGATCTTCGGGTTCCTCGGCCCCAACGGCGCGGGCAAGAGCACCACCATCGGCATGTTGTGCACGCTCGTGCGCCCGACGCTGGGCCGGGCCCGGGTCGCCGGCCGTGACGTGCGCACGGAACCCGACGAGGTGCGGCGCCGGATCGGGCTGATCTTCCAGGAATCGACGCTCGACGTGGATCTCACCGCCGAGGAGAACATGCGATTCCAGGCCGACCTGTTCGGGATCCCGCGACGGCGTTCGCGCACGACGATCCCGGCCCTGCTGGATCTGGTGGACCTGGCGCGGCGCGGGAACGCACCGGTGCGCACACTTTCGGCCGGCACGCGCCGCCGGTTGGAGATCGCCCGGGGTCTCCTGCACGCACCCCGCGTGTTGTTCCTCGACGAGCCCACCACCGGGCTGGATCCGCAGACCCGCGCGGCCGTGTGGGAGCACCTGCACCGCCTGCGACGCGAACAGGGCATCACCATCTTCCTGACGACGCATCACCTGGAGGAGGCCGAGAACTGCGACCTGATGGCCGTGATCGACGCGGGCGAACTGGTGACCCAGGGAACACCCGCCGCGCTCAAGGCCGTTGTCGGCGCCGATCTGGTCACGCTGCACACCGGCGACGACGAGCGGGCGGCGCGGGCGGTACACGAACGTTTCGGCCTGACGGCGGAGGTCCACGAGGGAGGTCTGCGGGTGAGGGTGGCCGACGGCGCGGCGTTCGTGCCCCGCCTGTGTGCCGAACTCGACGTGCCGGTGCGGTCGGTGCGGGTGACCGCGCCCTCGCTGGACGACGTCTTCCTGCACTACACGGGCCGCACGATACGGGAAGCCGACGGCGGTCCGACCGCGCCGTCCGGCCGCGGACCGAGGAGGTGAACCCATGGCGAGCATCCAGGCCACGCGGGATCTGCGTACCGTTCGGGTGTTGTGGCAACGCGAGATGATCCGGTTCGCCCGCAATCCGGTCCGGCTGGCGATGGGGCTGGTCACGCCCCTGATGTTCCTGCTCATCCTGGGGACCGGACTGGACTCACTGGTCGGCGGTTCGGCCGACGGATTCGGCGACTACCGCGCGTACCTGTTCCCAGGCGTGCTGATCATGGCCGTGCAGGCGCCCGCGATCGCTGTCGGGGTCACCATCGTGTGGGACCGCCAGGCGGGATTCCTACGGCAGATGCTCGTCGCGCCGGTGCGCCGCGGGGTGTTGCTGACGGGCATCTGTCTCGGGGGAGCCGCCACGGGGGCGGCCTACGGCGCCTTGGTGCTGGCCGTCGCCGGAGCCGCGGGAGTCCCGTATCGTCCGCGACTGCTGCTGGTGCTGCCGGAGTTGGCGCTGATCGCGTTCGCCTTCACCGCGCTGGGGGTGCTCGCGGCGGTGTGCATTCGCCGGATCGAGACCTTCCAGGTCGTGGTCGGCATGTTCATGATGCCGCTGCTGTTCCTGTCCGGCGCGATGTTCCCCGCGCGCGGACTCCCCGGCTGGCTGGGGGCCGCGGTCCTGATCAACCCGCTGACGTACGGCGTCGACGCGCTGCGGCGCACCCTCCCCGGGGAGGCGGCGGCCCCGGACGGCGTGGCAACGGGACCACAGTGGTGGGGGTGGGCGCCGCCGGTACCGCTGGAGGTGTCCTTCCTCGCCGTCGCCGCACTGATGGCGTTGGCCCTGGCGACACGCCGCTTCTCGCGCACCGAGTAGCCGCGTGGCCGGGTGTCGGGGTGGCGGGCGAGCCGACCGGCGTCGGCGTCGGCGGGGTTTGGTGAGCCCGGGGCCCGGGGTTGGGCCCGGAGCCCTGGGCTGTCGCTCAGGACCCGGTGGGAATGCGTCGGTACACGGACGTCAGCGTCTGGGTCTTCGTCGGGCCCTCCACACGCCACAGCAGGTGCCACTCGTCCCGCGACACGACGGTGAACTCGCCGTCGTAGCGATCGGCGGCGCAGGGGTGTCGGGTACTCCATCGGCCCGTGCGCAGGTCGAGACGGTGGAACGGTCGCCCGTCGGCGAAGAGCACGTCGACCGTGCCGTCGGCCCGTGGAACGAGGCGGTGGGTGCGGCTCGCCGGATTGGCCGTCCCGGCCCAGACGAACTCACCGGACTCCACCTCCAGCAGCTCGTCGTCGGTGCGGCGAAAGACCGCGGTCCCCACGAAGGTGCCCCGCGCGCCGGAGCGCTCGTCGGTCACGGCGCGGTCGATGGACCAGCGGCCGACGAGATAGGCGGCGGTGTCGGGAACGGGACGCATCCTCCCATGATGCCCGGTCCCGGACGGTCGGATCACACCCGGTGTGCCGTGCGCCGGCCCGAGGGGTCGCCGGGTGGTCAGGTGTAGTCGATCAGGATCGGTCGTTCCGTGACCCGTACGGTGTCCCGGGAGTCCACGCCGTGGGCGCTCCCGTCGAGCCGGCGCACCCGTGTCGCCCCGGCGCCCACCCGGACGTCCGCGGTGCCGGTGTGGGTCCAGCGGATCCGGGCGCCGCGCGGGGTGCCGTGTTCGTCGGGGACGACGAACTCGCACTGCCACACGTTGTCCGGCAGGCCGATCTGGCCGCCGTTGCCGCAGGAGAGGATTCGCGCGTGCGCGAGCCACTGCTGAAGGCGGTCGACGAACAGCCCCGCGCGGGTGGGCTGCCGGCCTTCGGCCTGGAGCACGAGCGGGATCTTTCCGTTGCCCCACGCATAGAAGTACATGCGTTCCAGGCCGCGATTGCGGGCGTACAGGCCGGTCAGGTAGAAGCGCACCGCGAAGTCCGCGGCGGTGTCCGGGTCCAGCGGGTCGTTCAGCGGCAGCGATTGCGTGGTGCCCGTGTTCCACAGCGGCAGATGGTAGCCGGCCTGCTGGAAGGTTCGGTCCACGTCGTTCACGGCCGTCAACATGGTCTCCGGCGGGTCGGCGACCTGCCGCTGGTAGAGCTTGACCCCGGCGGCGTCGCAGTACTGGTAGCCCCCCAGTTCGGCGAACCTCAGCAGGTAGTCGTGCGACTGCCGCTTCCACAGCTCCGTGATGGACGGGCACACCACGGTGGCGCTCGGGTCGTCGGCCCGGACGATCGCGCTCGCGCGGCGGGTCATCTCGACCAGGGTCTCCACACTGCCGTTGTAGTGGTGTTCGTGGTTGGCCATCACCCACAGTTCGTACGCGTCGATCCCGTCGCCCGCGTGTCGCACGAGGGACCGCACGAAGGTGTCCCAGTCCGCCAGGTCGTCCGGCGGCGCCGCTCGCGACCCGTCCGGGTAGGCGGCCTTGCGGGCCTCCGGCGCCGCCCAGGCCGGCGTACCGCCGAACACGAACAGCGTGGGCAGGCCCTGTTCTCGCGCGCCGTCCAGGAGTCGGTCGAGCGTGGACCAGTCGAACTCCCCCCTGCGCGGCTGCACTTGCGCCCAGCGGGTCTCGCTGTCCCACAACCGCAGGGCCCCGACCCGGAACGACGGCATCGCTCCGCTCGAACTGTTCATCGTGACGCCGAAGAGCTGGGCGGGCACCGGTGACGGAGCCCGCGTCCAACTCGTGGCCTCGACCGACATGCGCTCGGCCGGCGGCCCCTGCTGCTGCGGGGTGCTCGCGACGGCGGTGGCGAGGACGACCAGCACCACGCCCACGGCGACCGCCAAGCGCAGGGCCGAGCGCCGCCGACGCCTCGGGGGGCGGCCCGCGGCCCGCGTGCCGGCGGAGGGCGCGGAGTCGGTCGGCGCGGCGGGCTCGACGACAACCGGGGAGGGAATCGGGTCCTGTACCCGGCCCTGGCCCGCTGCCGCGTTCCAGCACTCGAGCAACGTGTTCAGGTCGTCCGGGCCGGCCCCGCACTCCTTGGCGATCCGGACGACAAGGGCGTAGTCCGGTGGCACCGACTCGCCCCGGCAGTACCGGTGCAGGGAGGAACTGCTCGTGAAGACCCGGCGCCCCAGGTCCTGGTAGCTGAGACCGCTGCGCCGCTTCAGCGCCGCCAACACGGCGGACAATTCGCGGACTGCTGCTGCCCTGTCCTGTGCCTCGTCCATGCGGCCCACCCCCGTGACGGCGCTCTCCAGTTCCCGCGTCAGTATGGCAAGCCCGTCCCAGCCCCGCCGCGATTGTGCAGGTCAGCCCCGGGACACCCGTCCCACGGCGGGACGGGACGCGATCACCCTGGTCATCGGCCGTGCCGGGGACCACAGTTGATCCCGCCGCGCCGACGGGGGAGACCGGACGGGGGCCGTCGGCGGCGGCTTCACGACGGTCGAGCGCGAGACCGGGGGGATGCGAACGACGCCCGTCGCCATCGGGCGTGCGACGGCGGGCCGTTCGCGTGCGAGGTCGGCGTGCGAGGTCGGCCCGCGACGCCGTCCGGCCCGTTCCCACGACAGCACTGGTCCATGTCCCTAGTCGTCGGTGTCGGCCGCGTGGAGCAGGGATCGCACCTTGCCGTCGTCGCCGAAGCGGTATTGCAGCGCCCATTCGCAGAACTCGCGGGTCGTGTCGTCGGGGTGCGTGCGAAGCGCCTCCAGTAACTCCTCGGACGAATCCTTGGTCCCGGCGCGGCGATCCTGGGCGGTGAAGGTCGACTGGTAGGCGAGCGCTCTGGCCACCGGGTAGAAGCGAGGGTCGTCCCTGGTGATGTCCCCGGTGGCAAGTTCTTTCATGATCAGGGCGGTTCCGGCCCGGACGGTCCTGAGATTTCCGCGATCGCGCGCGCCGAATCCGGCCCCGAAGCAATCCCCGATGGCGAACAGGACCGCGTGCATCTCGGTGATCTGGGCGTCCGTCGGCCCGTTGGCGAGTTTGCCGTGGGCCTCCTTGCAGGCCTCGACCAGGATCCGCGCCACGGTGTTGTCCCGGCGCTGGAGGAAACCGATGGCGAACAGCGCCCGTACCCGCAACCAGGACTGCTCCTTCTCGTGTTCGAGCACATGCTCCAGCGCGTGCACGACTGCGCCGCTCCACCCGCTCGCCATCAGCGTGTCGATCGCCCTTCGCCGTTGGACCACGGCGTTTTGCAGCAGGACGTGCAGGAGGAGGGCCTTGGTCGGCTGCAGAACGCGTTCGGGGATCTCCTGGGAATCCAGCGAATCGACCGCGCCCCGCACGACGCGAAACCAGGACTCGTCCCGGGGCTCGGGCGTCGGCCACACATTGCACACCGGTGTCCCGGCATCGAGTACGGACTCCAGGGTCGCCGCCGTCCAGCGCAGACCGCCCGCGTCCTGGCCGGCGCCCTGGTCCCGCAACCACGTCACCAACTCGCGCAGTCGGGCCTCGACCTCGCCGACGCGGCGGGCCTGTGCGTCGTCCTCGCGGTGGAGCGGATTGTGCGCGAGGGTACGTTGCCACAACCCCAGCGCCGCCGTTCCGCGCTCCCGGGTCGTCGAACGGGGATCGGTCGCCCGGGTGAGCAGCAGGTCCCGCACCCAGTCGTCCTCGGGCGGCGACCACGGTTCGGGGATCGCGACGGCCAGCTCCAGATCCAGCGAACGTCCCGGGCACACGCTCTTGCGCCGGAGTTCCTCGGCGTCCTCGAGGAGGCGGATCACCCAGCCCTTGAGATGCGAGGTGGAGCCGAGATTGTCCTGGCACAGGTGGACCAGTTGGGTGAGCACCCGCCAGTGCCGAAAGCCCAGGGGCGACGTGCGCAACCCGCCACCGATGAGGTCGCCGAGATCGGGATCGTAGGCGTACCTGGTGAGGCTGCCCAGCAACACCAGCGCGTCGATGTTGCGCGGCGTGGGCGGCGCGCCTCCGATCAACGCCAGCCGCTCGGCGATCGAATGGATCTTCTTCTTGTACTTCTGCCGCAGTTCCGAGGACGAGCGCCTGGCGTGGTCGACGGGCATGAAGAGGGACAACAGCGCGGACGCCTGGATCAGCACCGCGAATTCGGTGTCCGCGTCGTCCTGCAGGATCTCCCACGTCCAACCGGCCGGGAGGTGCGCGGGCAGGCCGTCGTTGCGGGTGAGCCCGCGCAGCCGGATACCGAGCGAGTTCAGGCCGCCCAGGGACTCGGTGTCGGGGGCCAGCGCCACCATCGCCCGGTCCAGGTTGCGCAGCCAGTCGCCCGTCAGCGCCACCGATTCCCGGGTGTTCGGCCGATTCGCGGACTTCCCGTTCGAGGTCGAGGTCGAGGTCGGGTTCGAGGTCGAGCTCGTGGTCGGGTTCGGGGCGCGCAGGCTGCCCGTCACCTTGGCCGGGGCACTGCCGGCCCCGCGCGCCACGGCGTTCTGCGAGATGCCGTACCGCTCGAGGCGGGCGAGCTGCGCCGCGAGCGCGTAGCGCATCAACTGCCCCACGTCGTCGATGTCGTCGACGTGATGTCGAATGCGGTCCTCGCCCGGCCTCGCGGCATCACGGTCGACGCCGCCGGCGGGCATACGCTCCCCGGGGTCCATTCCGGAACGTTAACAGCGCTGTTGAGGCCGCGCACCGCACACGTGGAGATGCGTGCCCAGCCTGTTACGCGATCCCATCGGGGTTGTCCTGACCTGCGCAAACGACTTCGCGCGGAGGGTCGTGCACACCCCGAACACGCTTGTCGGGGCAGGTGGGGCCGACCACGATGAGGAGTGCGAGCGAAAGAGGTCCTCGGGATCCGAGCGGGTCCCCGAGATCCGTGCGGACCTCGAGGACCCATCCCGAAGACGGGCCCGGTGCGATCTGCGGTCGCCCCGGGCCCGGCATAGTTGCCCAAGGAGCGCATATGCCTGAGATCTCCACCGCCGACGGTAGCCCGAAGCCCGCTCCGGAGCCACAGGTCCCCCAGGAGCGCGACCGTCCCTCCGACGGCGCCCCGCAGTTCGACGTTTCCCGGTCGCAATGGCGCGATGCCGTCTACGGGTTCGCCTACGTCGGCATCGCCCAGACGACCCAGGCCGGGTTCGACCCGGACACCATCGCCGTCGTCCTGCCCCTGTACGTGCTGTGCGTGGCGGCGGCCGGACTCACGGAAGCCTTCGCCCGCCGACTCGCCGACCGCCTCACCCGCCGCCGCGGCGTCACCGTCGCGTCGATCGTCCCCTCGCGCCGGCACCGACCTGGTCGATGACCGCACGCCCCTCGACCGCGGTCGAGCCCGGTCGAGGGGTCCTCATCGCCCGATCGCGGGTCGGTGCGGCCCAGGGCGTCGGTGTCGGTGTCGGTTGCGAGGATCGACGGATGACCGACCCCCTCGCGATCACCGCCTATTGGGACGCCGCCGCTCCCGCCTTCGACGACGAGCCGGATCACGGCCTGCGCGCCGGCGCAACACGTGCCGCGTGGTCGCGGCTTCTGGCCGGGCTGGTGCCGGCCGACCCGGCGGACGTCTTGGACGTGGGCTGTGGGACGGGATCGCTCTCGCGACTGCTCGCGGAGGCCGGCCACCGGGTCACGGGTGTGGATCTGTCGCCCCGGATGATCGAACGCGCCCGGGCCAAGCTGTCCGCGGGCGGCCTGTCGGCCCGATTCCTGGTGGGCGACGCCGCGGCGCCGCCGACCGGGGACGAGCGGTACGACGTGCTGTTGTCGCGCCACCTGCTGTGGACGTTGCCCGACCCGCACGCCGCACTGCGGGACTGGGTGACCCGGGTCCGCCCGGGCGGCACCCTGCTGCTGATCGAGGGGCGTTGGCGCGAGGCCGGCCAAGGCGGCGTCCCGTATGTGGCCGGCGCCGAGGCGTTGCCCTGGCACGGCGGCGTCGGAGCGCACGACCTGTCCAGCGCCGTGCGCCCGTTCGTCGCGGACCTGCGCGTCGAACCCCTGGACGAAGACCCCGCGCTGTGGGGGCGCGCGGTGACCGACGAACGCTACGCCCTGATCGCCCGGACCTGACCGCAACCCGGACCCGACGGCAACCCGGACCCGACGGCAACCCGGACCCGACCGCAACCCGGACCCGACCGCAACCCGGACCCGACGGTAACCCCTACCCGGCCGCGACTTCGACCCCACCCATCGACGCTCCGGGCGCACGCGGGCGATCAGGTCCGGACATGGTGGGCCAAGGCCGCGTGGGGGTCGTTGCCGTCGGCCACGGCGGCGGGATCGGTGTGGACCAGGGCGGCGTTCAGGCGGGGGAGGGCGTGCAGGAGGGCGTGTTCGGCGGCGACGGCCACGGTGTGCGCGTCGCGCAGGTTGAGGTCGGCGTCCACGACGACGGCGACCTCGGCGCGCAGGCGATGGCCGATCCAGCGCATCCGCAACTCCCCGACGTCCAGCACACCCGGCACCGCGCGCACCGTGGCTTCGGCGGTGTCGACCAGCACCGGGTCCACGGCGTCCATCAGCCGGCGGAACACCTCCCGGGTGGCGTCCTTGAGGACGGCGAGGATTGCCAGGGTGATCAGCAGTCCCACGATCGGATCGGCCGGCGGCCACCCGAGGGCGGCACCGGCGGCGCCGAGCAGGACGGCGAGTGAGGTGAAGCCGTCGGCGCGCGCGTGCAGTCCGTCGGCGACCAGCGCGGCGGAACCGATCCGGCGCCCGGTGCGGATGCGCAGGCGGGCCACCCACTCGTTCCCGACGAAGCCGATCAGCGCCGCGAGCGCGACCACGGGCAGGTGCGAGACCTCCCGGGGATTCAACAGGCGCTCGATCGCGGTCCACCCGGCGAACGCGGAGGACGCGGCGATGGTGAGCAGGATGACGATCCCGGCGATGTCCTCGGCGCGGCCGTAGCCGTAGGTGAAGCGTCGGGTCGCCGCGCGCCGCCCGAGGACGAACGCGATGCCCAGCGGGACCGCGGTCAGCGCGTCGGCGCCGTTGTGGACGGCATCGCCCAGCAACGCGACCGATCCGGACAACAGCACCACGAAGGCCTGCAGGACGGTGGTCGCGCCCAGGACCACGAGGGAGATCCACAGGGTGCGCATGCCGTCCGCGGAGGCCTCCAGGGTCGCGTCGATTCGATCGCGCGCGTCGTGCGAGTGCGGGGAGAACGTGTGCGCCAGGGCGTGGCGGAGCCGCGCCCACCGCCCGCCGTCGTGGTCGGGGTCCGGGCCGAAGTCGGGCTTCTCGCGGCCGTGCTCGTGCGGGCCGTGCGGGTGCCGGTGCGGGTGGCCGTGGGGGTGGTGGTGTCCAGGGTGGTGTGCGGCGTTCTCGGGCACGGGCGGTGTCCTCGGGTCGGCGTTCGGCGCGGATCGGCGGCGTTCGGCGAGGCGGGTCGGGTCGGTGGTCCACCGACCCCGCCTTCAATTATGTGCACATGAGCGCACGCATGCACCTATCAGGTGCGTACGATGCGCAGGTGCACGACGAAAGCGAGCGATACGCGGTCGCGGTGGAGGTCCTGACCCTGCTGGCCGACCGCACCAGACTGGCCCTGCTGCGACGCCTGGCCGAGAGCGAGGCCGACGTGGGCACGCTGACCGAGGCGTGCGGCGCGAGCCGTACCTCGGTCAGCCAACACCTGGCCCGACTGCGCCTGGCCGGCCTCGTCACCACCCGCAAGGAGGGTCGCCGCGTCGTGTACGCCGTGCCGCACGGCCACGTCAACCGCCTGGTCGACGAGGCCCTGCGCGTCGCCGACCACCGCATCGGCAACCTCCCGCCCCACGACTGACCCGGGCACCCGCCATCTCGAGGGCCGAACCCGGTCAGGTCGTGGTCGCGGTCAGGGCGAGGAGATCGAGGGAGAGTTCGCGGTCCTGCTCCTCGAGGTTCCATGTGCCTTCCCGCGCCACGTGGTTGCTGACCCAGAAGACCATGGCACGGTCGGCCGGACGGATCAGGAAGCGCGCGTAGGACCAGTCGTTGCCGCCGTCGTGGGTGGCGATCGGGCCGGACGCGGAGGGCAGGACGCTCCAGCCGTAGCCATAGGACTGCGGTGTGTCGGGGCCCTCGGGGACGTGCGGAGTGAACATCTTCGCCTTCGCGGTGGCGGGCAGGATCGATTCGCCGTCCAGCGCGCGGTACCAGCGGAACATGTCGCGCGCGGTGGACAGCAGGCCGCCGTTGCCGCGCAGGTTCCAGTACGGGCCGTCCGGAGCCCACGGGTGGTCCAACGGGGTGCCGTGGGCGTGGCCGTCCGCGTCGTACTCGACGGCCATGTCGTCGCGACGCGGGTCGGCCGGTCGGTAGCCGGTGCGGGTCATCCCGGCCGGGGTGAACAGGTTCCGGGTGAGGAACTCGGAGTAGCTCGTGCCGGAGGCCTTCTCGACGATCGCGGCCAGCAGCGAGTAGCCGACGTTGGAGTAGCCGAACGTCTCGCCCGGCGCCGCGTCCAGTGGAGCCGCGAGCGCGCGGGCGAGCATGTCGTCGCGGCCCACCGGATCGTAGTCGTCGCCGAGGCCCTCGGGCAGGCCCGAGGTGTGGGTGAGCAGGTGGTGCACGGTGATGTCGCGCTTGCCGGCGGGGACGGGGCCCAGATACGTGCCGATCGGGTCCGTCACCCGCAGCGCACCGGTCGTCTCCAGCTTCAGGATCGCCGCGGCGGTGAAGGACTTGGTGATCGAACCGATGTCGAAGACGGTGTCGCACCCGGCGTCGACGCCCGACTCGATGTTGGCTCGGCCGCGCCCCTGGCAGCTCACGAGTTCGCCGTTTCGAGCGGTGGCTATCGCCCCACCCGCACCGGACGGCCAGTGCCTGTCGAGATACACGGCGACGGCGGCTGCCCGTGCGGACGTCGGCGGGGCGACCGTGGCCGTGGCAGCCGCGGTTGCGGTGGGTGCCTTGGCCGCCCCGCTCGTACTCGCGGACGACACCGGCGGCTTGCCGTCGTCGTTCGCGCCCGAGCAGCCCGCCAGTATCAGCGCCGCCGCCGAGGCCCCGGCCAGGAAAGCGAACCGACGTCGTCGCACACGTGAGATCCGTAGCATGGCGTTTCCCCCGAAGCTCGGACGCGGACGTCCCGCGTCGTCCCCGACAACGCTATGAATCCGCGAACCGAGCGTCTTCCCGCATCCGAGCCAAACTCGGTTCCCCGCTCGGGGGGAGACGAAGCCACACGGATCCCCCGTCCGAGGGACCGACCGGCTGCCGCATCCGAGCCGCATCCGAGCCGCATCCGAATCCGCATCCGCGTCCGCGAGAGGCTACGGCATGCGGATCCGCCGCCACTCCCGACGAGTTCGCCGCGCCGCCCGTCGCGAACGCCGGACGCACCCGGCGGGCGCGGCGCACCGGTGCCTCGGCGGCGGCGAAGCTCTGCCGCCGGGTGGCCGGCCCGGTGATGGCCGACTCGCGCCCCGACCGTCGACGGCCTCGGGCGTCGTCCCCACCGAAGGTGTGGGTGGTGGGGACGACGCTCGCGTGGCGAAGGCACGGCCCGGGACCGTGGGAGTCCCCAATGCGCACGGAGTGCGTGCCGAGGTGCCGGGGGCGCCCGGTTTCGAGGGCTCCGAGCGCTACTTCACCCACAGCTCGTAGTTCTCGAACTGGCCGCCGCCGGTGCACTGGTAGCTCGACCAGCGATGGGCGTTGATCCCCTGGTTGCCCGTGTCGTTGCACGCACTGGCCCAGTAGTAGTCGGTGATGTAGGTGTAGCCGGGGCTGGCCGGCGGGTGGCACGGATGCTCGCAGGCCACCGTCGCGGGGGCGGCCTGGGCGGGAGCCGCGGCCAGTACGGTGCCGGCGAGGACGGCGCCGCCGGTGGCGAGAGCGAGTACGAAGTTGCGGAGACGCATGATGATGTCCCTTCGAAGCGCGTTGCGTGGACAGCCCGTACACGGTCGGTGACGGTCTGCGGTATGACACAGAGAATGTGACCTGCGTCACAGTCAAGGTGAGTGTGGCCTTATCGGGCCACCGCGCCGGCCGTCGCGAGCAGTTCCGGGACGGTGCCGGTGAAGTCCGCGAACAGGTGCAGGGCGACGGTCCACGCCTGGGGATCCGAGCCGAGATGCCCCCGCAACAGTCGCGCGAGGAATCGCACGGGCGGGCGCCACGTGGTGGAGTCCCGCCGCCGACGGCGACCCAGGACGTCGAGCGCGTCGCGGGCGGGGTTGCCGACCCGCACCACGTCCTCCGGCGTGATCACGCCTCGGTCGAGCGCGCGGGCCAACCAGTCCTGCACGTCGCCGTCGGGCGAGAGAAGTCGCAGCGAGGCGAGACCGACCAGGAGCAGTGCGCGCGGGCAGTCCGGTTGACCGACCAGCGTGTAGAGGATGTCGCGGTGGAAGGGTTCCGTGCGATGGGCCGCGCTCAGTTCCGGCCAGGACAGCGTGCCGCCCTCCGCCCGCAGGTGACGGATCGGCTCCTCGCCCTTCCCGGTGTAGCGGCGCAACAACGCCACGATCGCCTCGGGGGAATCCAACCCGGCCAGACGGGACCTGAGTTCGTCGAGCCCGTCGGAGGATTCCAATGCCGCAGAGGCGATCCGCCGGGTTCCGGCCGGCAGCGGATGCTTGGCGCCGCGCCGGCCCTCGAAGTGCGTCTCGTCGAGCAGTTCGCGGACGGCGACCGGACCGTGCCGCTCCCACAGCGCGACCAGGAGCCGGAGTCGCCCGTTCTCGCTGTGGATCCTGATCCGCGCGAGTACGGCCCGGACCACGCGGGGGTCACCGGAGGCGATGCCGGCGGTGACGGATTCCCGGTCGACCGAGGTGTCGCCGCGCACCGCCGTGATCAACCGTTCGGAGATCGCCACCGGATTCCCGGAGCGGCCGACACCGGCCAACACGCGCGCCCGCTCCGCCCGGTCGATGAGGGTGAAGAGAAAGAGATTGGCGTTGACCTCGGGATCGTCCAGGTCCGAGAGGTTGGCGAGATCCTCGGCCGACAGGTCCCAGCGCGACGCGTGCGCGGCCTGCGCGGCGCTGCCGCGCACGGCGTACACGTGGTCGCGCAGGCGCGGTGTCAGCCGGCCGTACAACAGCAACTGCTGGACTCCGCGCGGGTCCAGCACCGGAATCATGGCCCGCGTCGCCTCCTCGGGCGCGCATCGCAACAGCCGCAGCAGCACCGCGCGCGACCCCTCGGGAGCACGCCCGGGGAACAGCGGCGCGAGCGGCGAGGACCACGCGGCGGGACGTGTTCGGTCCGCCTGCCGGCAGTCCGTCTCGATCAGGTCGAGCACGGTCCCGGGGAAGCGTTGCAGACTGCGGTACAGGGACAACCACAACGCGGGCTCGGCGCCCAGCGGTTCGACCAGACGGGTCAGCAGGGCGTCGACGGCCGGGTCGTCGTCCGGTATCGCGGCCAACGCGCGCCGCGCGGGCGTGACTTCGTCCAGTACACGCTCGGGCGACCACCATCGCTCGGTGATTCCGCGCCGCAACAGCCGTTCGAGCAACTTCCCGTCGGCGATCAGGCACGGCTCGGAAAGCGCGTCGAAGGGTATCCGTGCCGCGTTGTTCGCGACGTCGTACGGGTTGTTGCGCAACGCCGCCAGAACCAGGTCGTCGGGACAGTCGGGCCATCGGACGAGCACACACCAGTCCCGATTGTCGAACGGCCGGCGGGCCTGCTCGGCGCGGACCGACTCCCAGTCGGTGACCGCCACTTCGAACGCCCGGCCCCGCTGCAGACGGACCTGCAGCAGCGCCTCGTCGGTCGAGGAGACTTCCACGGCCGGAATCCGCGCGGGCTCGGACGCGTCGAGGGCATCGCGCAACAGGCCGAGCAGGTCCGGCTGATGCAGTTCGCCCGCGGCCGACAACCGCGCGACCGCCTCTGCGAGAGCGGTCCGGCCCCCGACGTCCACCAGGTGGCGGCACACCCGGGTGACATGCCGAGGGGTCATGGACGGGGCCAGTGCGACAAGCGCGGCGATCATCACTTCGGGGAACGGGGCGCGCAGAGCGGGTCGCAGCAGACTCGGGGCGACGGGAGGGACGGTACGCGTGAGGAGTTCGACCAGGCCGCCGGGGTCGCGCCATCCGACGTCGGCCGGATCGGCGGCGGCCCAGACGGCCGTGCGGGTGGCCTCGTTGTCGTCGAGTGCCGGATCGGCGGTGTACAGCGCCATCGCGAGCGTGGGATCGCCGACCCGGGCGAGCATGGCGCGCCACGGCATCGTTCCGCAGCGCCCGCCGACGTTCGCCGCCAGTGCGGCTCGCAACTCGCGGTCGTCGGTGGCCAGTACGTACCGCACGAGTCGAGGGGGCAGACGCGCCGCGTACCTCAGCATTGCGATCGTCTCGGCGCGCAGCCGCCGCACGAGGGCACCGACATCCGCCGAGGGGACGAAGTCGTAAGCGACCACGACCGCGGCGGAGAGCGTGCTGTCCATGCCGTCGGCACCCACCTTCCGAACCAGGGAACGACCGACCGGACACCGCGATCGGCCGCGTACGCGCGGCAACCGGAACCGAACTCGGACACTCCGCGCGACACAGGGCATCGCCTGCGCCGCACCGGAACCTTCCACACGCGACCGACAGACGGGCGAGCGGGGTTGCTCGGGAGGATCCGGCCACACCCTGGTCGGGCTCGTTCACTCCCGGACGGCCGCCGACGTGTGCTCGACGGGCGTGCGCTGGATCGCGATCACGGCGGCGTCGTCCGAGAGCCGACCGCCGACGTGGGCGAGCAGGTCGCGGCGGATGTGCTCCAGCAGGGACTCGGGGTCGGTGTCGGGCCAGTGCGCGACCCGCTCGGGGAGCGGATAGAACGCCCCGTCGGGCGCGCGCGCCTCGATGACCCCGTCGGTGTACAGGACCAGGATGTCCCGCCCACGGAGGACGAACGTGTCGACGGGGTAGGTGTAGGCGGCGCCGAACATGTTGCACAGGCCGATCGGGGGTGCGGGGTTTCGCGAGTCGAGTGTGTCGACGCGGCCGTCGCGCACCAGCAACGGCGGCGGATGCCCGCAATTGGTCAGCCCGCCGCGGCCGTCGGCGTCCCGTACGTCCGCCACGATGCTGGTGATGAAGCGCTCGTCGGCGTCGTGATCGGTCTTCGCCACCTCGGCCAGATAGCGGCACACGCTCTCCTCCAGCGCGCCGACCAACTCGGGCAGCGTGGCGTGGTGATGAGCGCCCTCGCGGAACGCGCCCAGCAACTGGGCGGCGTCCTCGACGGCGGCCAGGCCCTTGCCGCGTACGTCGCCGATGATCAGCCGCACTCCGCCGTCGATCCGGGCCAGCGCGTACAGGTCGCCGCCGATCTGTGCCTCGTCCTCGGCGGCCAGGTAGAACGACGCGATCCGCAGCGAGCCGACGCGGGGCGGCAGCGGGCGCAGCAGGACGCGCTGTGCGGCCTCGGCCACCGAGCGGAGCTGTACGAGCTGGCGCGTGCGTTGTTCGCGGCGCAGGCTGAAGAACACGACGAGGGCCGACATCGCGGTCAGTGCGAGGATCTGCATCACGTGGTTCTGGGTGGTCAGGCCGTCGCGCAGGCCCGCGATGACCATCTGGGCGCCCACCGCGAGCAGCCCGATCGCGGCGGTGAACCGCGGCCCGGCGAAGGAGGCGGTCAGCGCCGGTGCGACCACCAGGAGCGGACCCAGGTGCACGTCGGGCGAGGAGAGCACGTCCAAAACCGTGATGACCACGATCAGTGCGACGGGAATCGCCGACAGCGCATGAGACGCTCGCCATGGCTGCCGGGTCTCCGCGAGATGCCGTCGAAGGCCCACCTGTCCGAGTGTGCCCTGTCGTTGGTCGGGTCGCGCGTTTGTGAAGCGTGTCGCGGCTGTCGCGGTCCTGGCCCGCGACCAGGGACGTCGGTGGGTTCGCGGCTCGGTCCATCGCGTCCGGTGTCGGCTTCCTCCGGTCGAGCGTCGCCGCGTGGCGCCGGCGGGCGAGTCTTCTCAGGCCCAGCCCTTGCGGGCCGCGCGGGCGCCGGCCTGGAAGCGGCTGGTCGTGCCCAGGAGGGTGAGGAGGTCGCCGACCCGGCGGCAGTACGTCCGCGCGGACAGGCCGATCCGGGTGGCGGCCACGTCGTCGGTCAGGCCGGCGAGCAGGCAGTCGAGGACCGGGACCAGGTGGGCGGGCAGTTCCTCGTCGGACGAGGTGGCGTTGGGATCCTCGCCGGACTGCCACGAGCACTGGTGGGCCCGGACCAGGGTGCGTACGACGACGGGATCGCGGACCAGGAGCATGCCGTTGTACAGGACGTCGAGATCGATCGGGACGAGCGCGACCGAGCGGTCCATGACGCCCATCCGGAAGGGGATTCGGTCGATCACGCGAGCCTGGGCTCCGTGCCGCCAGCCGATGGTGCCCACGTCCGCGTCCTGGGCGAGGCCGCGTCGCGAGGTGATCTGGCGGACCTCGGGGACACGATCCACGATCTGACGGACGCACGCGGCGGCGTGGACGAGCATGCGCTCGGGGACGCCCTGACCGATGCAGCCGGAGGGGTCGTCGAAGGTGAGCAGTTCGTGCCGGGTGGCGGCGGCGAGCCGAGCGGCGGCCGTACCCACGTTCTCCGGCCGCACGCACTGCGCGGGTGGCCTGATGCCGCGATCGGCGTGGAAGGCGGACTCCTCGAGCGACGCACTCAAGGTCTCGCGCAGCACCGAGCGGGCGGGCACCCGACCGGAGGTCACCACCGACACGCGCTTCCTCCTCGTATGAGCAGGGGCAGACCTGCTGTCACCAAGAGTACGCACTCATGTGCACCACGTGTCGACTCGTTTCCGTGGCCCGGGCCGGACCCGGGGCCACTGGTGGTCGGTGCCGGGCGCCGGATGTGGGGGATCGGGCGGGTGGCGGGCCGTTGAAGCCTGGACCAGTGGCGAGTTCACGCCACCGCGGCGCGCGAGCGACCCCGGCCCCGGCACTGTGATCCCGGGGCGCACATCCGGCCACGAACACGACGCGACAGGCGCCGTGGCCGGGCCCACCGGTGGGTGCCACGGCACCGGCCACGCGAGAAACGAAACCCCATCGAGAACGACCCCCGCCGAGGCGAAGACCCCCGGCGACAACGACAAAGGAATCACCATGACTCGCCTGCGTACCACCCTCGTATCCCTCTCCGCCGCCGCGTTCCTCGCCATCCCGGCGACCCTGCTCACCGCCCCGATCGCCGCCGCCGGCCCCGGCCTCGCGGCGGACGGACCGGGGTGCGCGCAGCTCGGCGACCACGGCCCCGGCTGGGCGAACATCAACAACGACTGCTCGCACGGGATCAACGCCTCGGTCGAGGTCGACGGCTACGACCCGGACTGCGTCGCGATCCCCGCGAAGGAGTCGCGCCGGGTCACTTTCGCGGCGGACGCCGCCGCCTACTACGCGTACGAGTGCTGAACACCCACTCCCCGCGGAGCTGCCCCGACCGGCCGCAACGGCCGCTCGGGGCAGCTCCCTTGGCTGCCCGGGCCATCGGTTCCAGGTCATCGGGGCGACCGTTGCCCCGCGCAGCCGGTGCCGTTCGCGTTCCAGAAATCGAGGTTGTGGACGCTCGCGTAGTCGACGGGCGCGATCCGGTCCGGAGCCAGCGACTGGGTGCGCGGCGGGGCGGAAGGATGGTGCGCGTCGACGAACCGCGGCCAGTACGGCAGGCCGGGGCCGTTCGGATTGCCGCCGGCCGCGAACGCCGCCCAGTAGTCGCTCATCGTGTTCGACAACCGCACCTGGGCGGGCGTGAATCGGGGTTGGGCCTGCGGGTCCTCGAAGAGGTACGGCGTATCCGAGGCGTGGTAGGCACCGAAGTCGAAGGCCGCGGGAAACGGCAGGTACATCGGTGCGTCCCGATCGGCGAACTCGTAGGCGTACGTCGGCACGAACCGGCTCAAGGCGATGTGCTGCGCGTAGGTCCCCCGGGCCCACATGCGGTCGGTGACCACCGCGGCCCAGGCCAGCGCCGGCGAGGAATGGTCGCGGACCGGGTACTCGGCGAGCACACACTCCCGCGTGTCCGGGAACGCCGTCTCCACCGCCTGGTCGAACTGCGCATCCGTGAAAGGTCGTTGCACCGCGTCGTGGGCTGCGCCGACGAACAGGCGATGCTCGTCACGGGTGGCCCCGGACAACACCGGAACGCGGTGGAACCGCCCCTCCCGCAGCGCCTGTTCCGGCAACTCCGGCAACACCTCGTTGCCGAAGGCGAAGGCCTGGAGGGCGTTCATGATGTACGGAACCCGCAACAGGCGCTCCACCGGCAGAGCCCGCAGGCACCGCAGCGCGGCGTCCGGATCGGGCGCCGAACACCCCAGCGACGAGGCCGTGTCGACCCCGGTGTCCTGCATCTCGCGCGTGGTGCGCCAGCCGTACCACGGGTACGCCGGTACACCCTCACCCATGGCCCCGGCGGGCATGTCCATCATGCCCTCGCCGCTGGACAGGGCCGCACGCTGGAACAACCCCCGGGCGGACGGCGAGGTCAGGTGCGCGGTGATCGCCGTCGCACCGAACGACGAACCCGCCACCGTCACCCGGTCGGGGTCACCGCCGAACGCGGTCGCGTTGCGCCTTACCCAGCGCAGCGCCGCCTGCTGGTCCTGGAGCGCGAAGGTGCCCGAACCCGGCAGGCCCGGATGGGCGAAGCCGCCGAAGACACCCAGTCGGTAGTTGACGGTGACCACGACCACCCCTCGATCGGCGAGTCGGCGGCCGTCGAAGAACTCGCCCGCGCCGACCGTGCCGTCCCCGTGGATCCACACCAGCACCGGCGCGGTCCGTCCGGGCGCGCGGGTCCGCGCGGGGGCGGTGACGTTCACGACCAGGCAGTCCTCCTCGACGGCGGACAACTGCGCGTGCGCGGCGGGGACCTGCGCGCACAGCGGGCCCGGCACGGTCGCGTCCCGAACCCCCGGCCACGGCGGCACCGGCCGCGGCGCGGCCCAGCGAAGGTCGCCGGTGGGGGCCGCGGCGTACGGGATGCCGCGGAAGGTCCGGTGGGCGGCGGTGCGGACGCCGCGCACCAGGCCCGTGTCCGTGCGCGCCAGTGCGGTGCCGGCGGGCGTGGGCGATGCGGACGCGTCGCGGCGGTGGCCGAGTCCGGTCACCGATCCGGACGACGTGGCGCTGGTCGTCGTGATCGCCGCCGCGGTCGTCGCGGACAGCACCGCGGCGGTCAGCGCCGCCACCGCAAGGGCTCGTTTCGCTCTCAAGGTTCTTCCTCTCCTGGGCCCGGGATCTGCCGGTCCCCCCACCGGGTGGTGCCGAATCCGCTACGTGGCGGGGATCCGACCCCGGGGCGAGCCGCCCCCGCGCGTTGGCGATCGCGACCGCCGACACGCCCGCGGATCCGGCCTCGGTCACAACCGCCAACGCACCCGCGGATCCGGTGTGTAGCAGCACGTCGACCCGGTCGACACACTCGCGCGCAGATGTGCCGCGAGTTCCGGATGTCGCTCGTCCAGGCGCCGCAGCGTGTCGCGGATGCGTGCGGTGATCGTCTTGCGGGCGCGTTCCCCCGGGTCGCCCAGACGGCGGACGCGCCCGGCGAGGCCGGCCGCGCGGCGCAACTCCGCCAACAGGGCGGCCCGCTCCCGGTCGTACGCCGCCGCCCGTACGTCGTCACCGCACCGCTCGGCCCGGGCGATCTCCTCGTCGAGCCGATCCAGATGCCGGCGGTAGCGCGCCCGCGCCTCGTCGTCGAGGAGCGCGTCCGCGCCCATGGCCCCCGCGGCCGACACCTCCGCCTCGCCGTCCGGGTCGAGCAGTCGCGCCGCCCGGACGGGCGTACCGGGCCGTTCGAGCAGGTGGTGCACGTCGCGCAGGCCCTTGGCATCCGGCACGTGCACCACTCGGCCCGCGAAATCCAGCCGCCACACGGCCCCGTCGCGACGGAACTCGGCGGTACGCTCCGCCGGTTCCGGACGAGCGGTCGGCGGCGGGAGGCTCAGCCGACGGGCGCGGTCGACCAGGTGCGCCATGCCGAGTTCGTGCGCCTCCGCTCCGGCGTCCGCCAAGAGCACCTCGGCCCGGGCACGATCGTCGCCGACGTGCCGGGCCAGCAGGGCCTCGGCCAGTTCGATCCGGGCGCGCACCGACCAGGGACGCGCGTGCAGGCGGTCGGCGGAGCGGCGCGCCTCGTCGAACGCCTCCACCGCGTCGTCCCAGCGCTCCTGGGCGGCGTCCACGATGCCCGTCCACAGGGAGGCGGGACCGCCGATGTCCCATCCGTAGAGGGATACCAGCCACTGCCCCCGGTACGGACCCAGCGCGGCGCGGGCTCGGTCGCAACGCGCGGGATCACCTTCCGCGGCGGCGGCCTGTGCCTGGTGGCGCAACCACAGCGGAACGATGCTGCGGTGCGCCACCGTGCCCTCGCCGTCGCCCACCGGAACCGGACACGGGAACCGCGGACGCTCGCCCGCCTCCAGCGCGGCGATATTCGCCAACAGGTCCGCGAACGGATGATCTTCATCGCGCAACGCGTCGTACACCAACGGCAATTCGGCGAATCGTCCGCGCAACAGCGCCAACGCCCACCGGTGTTGGCCGCCGAAGTTTCGGTAGCTGGGGTCCGGCCCGTCGAGCGTGGCGAGTTCGGTGAGCAGGGTCTCGGCCTCCTCGAATCGGCCCTGGCAGGCGCAGACCACGCTTCGGTCGATCAGCGCGGTCAGCCGCATCCGGGGCGAGCCGCCGGCCCGGGCCACCGCCACCAGGGACTGCAGTTGGTCCAGAAAACGCGGATCGGCCAATTCCAGCAGGGCCACCCAGCGCAGGGACATCGCGATGTGTTCCATCCAGCGGTCGCCCCGGCGGCGGGACACCCGGCTCAACTCGGCTGTCAACGCGACACGTTCGGCTACGGCGTGCGGCCCACACGAGGCCTGTACGGCGGCCCACAAGCCGGTCTGGAGGGCGTCGTCGTCACCGGTACGGCGGGCGGCGGCGGTGACGTGGCGGGCCACTTCCGCGGCGAGGGGGGTGGGGTCGTGCTCGGGTGGCGGTACGCGCGTGGCCGGTGGGGGAGTGGGTGGCGCGCCGGCGGGTGATGCGGCAGCGGGTGGTGTCGGGTCGGCGGGCGGGGGCTCGGGCTCGGGGGATGCGTGGCCCGAAGGTGCGGGTCGTGCGTTCGGGTGAGCGGTGGCCAGGGCGGCGTGGGCTTCGTGGGTGAGGCGGGACTTGAGGCCGGACGCGTCGCCGCGGCCGTCCGTGCCGAGCAGGGTGAGCGCGACCAGGCCCAGCAGTACGGGGTCCTCGTCGCGGGCCAGCACGGCCGCGTCCTCGAAGGCGAGCCACGACCGGCGGTAGTCGCCGGTGAGTTGCAGCGCGAGGCCCAGGTCCAGGGTCAGCGTCACTCTTCGTCGCCGCGCGTCGGGGCCGAGCCGCTCCAACGCGCGCCGATAGTGGCGCACCGCCTCCCCGTTGGCCAGCCGGTTCGCCGCGTGCCGGGCGGCGGCCACCAGGAGGTCGACCACCGTGCCGGCGTCGAGTTCGGCACCGGCGAGATAGGCGTGGTGCGCCGCCTCGTTCGGCCGCGCCGGGTCGGCGCCGGACGCCGTGACGGGCAGCGCGCGGACGACGGCGGCATGCAGGCGACAACGGCGGTCCTCGGCCGCCGACACGTACAGGGTCTCGCGGACGAGATCGTGCCGGAAGACGAACTCCCCGCCCGCGGACGGCTCCACCAGGTGCGCGTCCACCGCGTCCGTCAACAACCGGCCCACCGCGACCGCGCCGACACCAGCCACCCGCGCGAGCGGGTCGACCTCGAAACGCCGACCCAAGACGGCGGCGACGCGCAGGAGTTCCACGACGGATTCGTCCAGGAGTTCGAGTCGTCGCCGGACCGCGGCCCGCACGCCGGCGGACATCGCGGTGACCGGTTGACCGGCGGACCACAAGCGAGCCGTCTCCTCCACGAAGAACGGATTGCCGCCGGTGCGCCGGTGCACCTCGTCGACGACCGCGTCCGGTGGCGGGGCGCCGGCCGTACGGGTGATCAACTCCGCCACCTCCGCGCGCGTCAGACCGGCCGGCCGAACGATCGACGTCTCCGCACCCGCCGCCGGCAGCCGCCGCCCGGCCTGCCGCGCCTCGAACTCGCGGCAGGTGCCCACCACCAGCAATCGCTCGAACCAGGTGTGTCGGGCCACGAACTCCAGCAGGTCCAGCGACGCCGCGTCGGCCCAGTGCAGATCCTCGAGGACGAGCAGGACCGGTCGCCTGCGGGACACGGTGGTCAGCATCGTCGTCACGGCGTCGCCGATCGCGAAGCCGTCGGGTCGCCCGTCCGGATCCCTGTCCGGGCTCCATTCCGGATCCGCGTCCGGATGTTTGTCCGGATCTGCCTTTGCGACGTGCTCGGGCGGGAGGACCGGGAGCGCTCCGCCGGCCGCCGCTGCCATTCGCTCCCACTCGTCGGCGGCGACCTCGCTCCGCAGGCCGCGCAGGGCCTGGGTCCAGGGCCAGTAGTCGGGCGTGGCGCCGGAGTCCCAGCAGGTCCCGCGCAGCACGAGCATCCCCAGGCCCGGCGCCTGGTACGCGATGTGGCGCACCAGGGTGGTCTTGCCGATCCCGGCCTCCCCGCCGACGAGCACCAGGCCGCCGTGCCCCGCGCGGGCCCGCTCCACGTGTGACCGCAACACATCCAGACAGTCGGTCCTGCCGATGAGTGCGGAAGGCACGACGTCCTCTCGCTCTCGGGCGGGACCACGAGGCGCCGACGAACCGCCGCGTCCCGCGTCGGACCGCCCGCCCGCCGTCGACTCCGGACTGTCGACAGGATGTCGACTCTAGGGAGGCGGCGCGTCGGTGCGTCGCACCCGACGCTCGAATTCGCTCGAAAGGATGGTTGGACGATGGTTGCGTCGGTCTGGAATCGGTCGCGGATCGTCGGGTCTACGACATCGCTCGGGTGAGGGCGCTTCTTCGGTGAAGGCCTTCCTTCGTTGACGGCGGGCGCTCCGTGACGGTCTTCCCGGGGTGACGGCGTTCCTTCGGAAGCGGCATTCCTTCGGTACGGAACCGCGACCGTGCTCCGCTACGACGTCTCCGGGCGGGACCGCCGCGCGCGCGGTGCCCCGACCCGGTAGGCCTCGGAGGAGAGGTAGGCCGTCACCCTCGGTGGCCGGCCCGCGGCCTGTACGAGTGAGAGGTACGAGATCAGGCCCACCCCGTCGGCCGGGCGGCGCCTCGACACCGCACTCAGCGCCCGATCGAGCACGACCGCGGGCAGACCGTGCTCGCGCAGCACCGACGCCGCGCGGTCGCGGGCGCACGCGTCGTCCCCGACGTAGTCGCGTACCGGCAGGTGCAGCGTGAAGCCGCTGGGGCCGCAGGTGTCGGGACCGCCGCTGAAGGACAGGCACGACAGCAGGGGACGACCGTCGAAGCGGTTCGTGGCCCCGGCGATGCGGCAGAACCGCACCGCCTGCTCCGGACATCCGCCCCGGTACAGCCCGGCGACGCGGCGGACACCGTCGAGGTCGAAGCGGTGATGCGCGACGTAGACCTTCACGCGTGGCGCCGGCCACGACCCCAGATCCACGCCGACGAAGGCGAACCGGTCGTCGTCGGGACGACGCGCCGCGACGTGCGCGCGTACCGCCGCCCAGGCCCGCGCGTACCCGAACCGGGCCATGGCCTCGTCGACCACCTCCGCCGCCCGGCCGGGCCCGTGCGCCCCGGGATTCACGTACGCCTTGAATCCCGGGCCTTCGTGCGTTCGCAACTCCATCGCGCACCACAGCGCGAACGCACCCTGCGGCGCGGCCGGGAAGAAGAGCGCCTCGACCCGACGCAGCGGCTCGACGGAGAACTCCCAACGACCGGCCAACCGGCGCAGCGCCGCCCACCCCGACCGGCCGTTGTCGGCGAGTGTCGCCGCACCGCAGCCGGGCTCCGTCAGCACCCGCACACTCGGCGGGCCGCCGCGCGGGACCGTCACCGAGAACTCCGCGGGCGTGTGATCGTCGGAGATGAAGGACGGCCAGGCGGGCGGCGCGCCGAGGGGACGGTCGGCCGAGGTGCCGAGCAGGTCGGTCAGCGAGTCCGCGTACCGTCCTTCGGGATCGGCCACGCCGGTCACCCGACACAGCCGGTCGAGTTGTCCCCGGACATGGTTTCCCAACGTGGCGGGGCGTCCGGCCGCGCGCCAGGCGGACACGATCTCGTAGGGGTTGACGACAAGGCTCACGACTGCCTCCCAGTGCTCCGTTCTCGGTCCCGAGGCCCGGTCGGCCGCTGCCGACCCGCCCGGGAGTGCCGGGAGCGCGGATGGATGCCGGCGGTTGGCCGGCCCAGGGTCCGGGCTCTACCTGGAAGGCGCGAGATCGGATCCGGCACCCGCTGGATCGGATCCGGCACCCGCTGGATGGGATCCGGTACCTGCCGGGTCGGAGCCGGGAGCCGGTGGTGCGGCGGCGGCGCTCGTGAGCCGGAAGGGGGCGTCGGTGCGTCGAGAGCAGCCGACGGTGGGTCGGAAACGGGCAACGGTGAGTGGTGAGCGGCGGCCGGTGAGCCGGAAGCGGGCGCCGATGGACGCGAGGTGATGGGGGCGGGTGTGGTTCGGCGCCCGCCTTCGGTTCGGTCGCCGATCGGGTCGGGCCCACAGGCGTCCGGGGCGGATTGCCGGGCGGGAGTGGGTGATGGGCAAGTCGGCTACCAGCGGCGATAGTTGATCGCCTATGGCTGCCGGTCGGATCCGGTCTTGGACATGTGGTGACGGCCCTTGATGTGCTGCTCCCTTGATCGGAACGGAGAACGGGGAGCACGAGATGTGTGAGAACTGCACAACGGGCGGCGGGCAGACGGGCGCGAGTCGTCGAGGGTTGTTGCGCACGGCGGTGATCGGTGGTGCGGGGCTCGCCGCGACGGGGCTCGCGGTCGCCGGCGGCGCACCCGGCGCGGCGGCGGAACCCGAGGTCGCGGTGGAAGCGGCTCGCGGACCGGTGGGGGTGGGTCTGCGGTGGCTCGGCGTGGCCGGCTGGGAAATCACCTTCGACGGACGCGTGTTGTACTTCGACCCGTACCTGAGCCGCTTCGACTACCGCCTCCAGGGTGGTGCGTTGCGCACCGACCCGCGCGTGATCGAAGGGCTGTTGGCCTCCGGTCGACTGGCGGGACCGCCCGAACTGGTCATGGTGAGCCACGGCCACTGGGACCACATGGCGGACGTGCCCTACCTGTTGACCCGCAAGGAGTGGGCCGCGCGCACGATCGACACGATCGGTACGGAGACGCACGCCCATCTGCTGCGCGCCATGGGCGTCGAGCGCCCGGTGATCGTCGCCTCGGGCGGCGAGTACCTGAGCTTCGGCGGCGGCGCCTACACCGTCGAGGTGATCCGCAGCCTGCACAGCCAATCCGCCGGCCACGGCTTCTTCGCGCCCGGCTCGCGCACCGCCCCGCCTCCGCCGCCGACGACCACGGCCGACCTGGTCGAGGGCGGCACGCTCGCGTACCAGGTCACCGTGCCGGGCCGGCTGAAGGTGATGTTGTTCGGCGGCACCAACTTCGTGGAGCGGGAGATCGCGGGGATGCGGCCGGATGTGGTGATGGTGTCGATGACCGACTACAGCACGGTGCACGAGTACCTTCCGAGGCTGCTCACCGCGCTCGGCGGGCCGCGCTACGTCATCCCCAGCCACCACGACGACATGATCACCGGCTACGACGACCCGGCCCTCCCCGGGACCGTGAACCCCAAGGCGGTCGCCGAACTTCGCGCGACCATCGCCCGGGCGGGGCTTCCCTCCAAGGTCGTTCCGGCCGTGCACCTCCAGCGCCTGAATTTCTGACTGGCCGCGATCGGGAGTCGGGGCTCGGGACCCGGGAGTCGGGTCGGCTCCCGATCGCCGGACCCGATGTCAACCAGCGGTACTGCGAGCGGTGTTCCGCCACGCGCACGATATGGTCCGACCCGGGCGGTCGGTCCCCTTCCCACAGAGAAGACGCGAGGCACTGTCGATGCTCGACCCGGAGCGGATCCGCAGGACGCGAGCCCGTGCGCAGGCCTTGGCGGATGGGGTCAGGGAGGACTCCGTCGAGGCGGTCCTGCGGCGGGTCCTGGCCATCCAGGCCCAGGACGCCACCGCCGCCGACCTGGGCATCCGCGTACGGGGCAGGGGCATCGCAGCTCGCGACGTCCGCGCGGCGTACGAGAACGAGCGCAGTGTCGTGCGCACTTGGCTCATGCGCGGGACCCTGCACACCGTCGCGGCCGAGGACGTCCGCTGGATCCTGCGGCTGCTCGCGCCCCGCCTCCTCGACGGGACCAGCCGCCGCTATCGGGAACTCGGCCTGGACGAGGGCCTGCGCGAGCGCGCCGACCGCCTCATCCGGGACGCCGTCACCGCGCATGGACCGCTCACGCGCCAGGAACTGACCGACCGCCTGGGCACGCTCGGCGTCTCGCCGGAAGGGCAGGCGTCGTTCCACCTGATCCGCCACGCGGCCCTCACCGGCGTCGTGTGCCACGGCCCCGATCACGCCGGTGAGGCCACCTATGCCCTTCTCGACGACTGGGTGCCGGCGCAACCCGGGGATTCGGGAAGGGATTCGGAGCCGGAGTCGGCTCTCGCCGAACTCGCGCTCCGCTACCTGAAGTCGCACGGACCCGTCGACGCGGAGGACTTCGCGACTTGGTCGGGCCTGCCCATCACTTGGGCCCGCAGGGCATGGAAGGCACTGGCCTGGTCCGGCGCGATCACCGACGACGGCGCACCGACCCAGTCGGTCGATCCCGCGGAAGACCTGGTCGGCATGTCGTCCGAGGCGCCGGACGTGCGGATGTTGCCCGCCTACGACGGATACCTCGTCGGCTATCGCACCCGCGAATCCGCCGTTCCCGCCGCCTACGAGAATCGGGTCCGCCCCGGCGGCGGGCTCATCCGGCCCACGATCAGCGTCGATGGGCTGGCCGTCGCCACGTGGACCCGCCTCGCGGGCGGACGCACCATCGAGGTGAGCGCGTTCGAGCCGCTGTCGGCCGCGGTCGAAGCGGGCATCGAGGGCGAACGCGCGGAGGTTGTCGGTTTCTTGCGGCCTGCGACCTGACCGATCCGGCCCACCGTTTCCCGACGGTCGATCCCGTACGGGTTCGTTCCCTCCATCGTCGCCGCGCGGGCGACCCGCGGCGTGCCGATGGCGGTGGTTCTCGTGCTCGGCCGGCCTCGGTCCGACGGGGCGGTCGTCACGGCAACGCCAGGGAGACACCAAGGCGGGGACATCAAGGCGGGGACATCAAGGCCGCGTGTGCCGTCCGCGACTTCCGACGGCACACGCGCGGTCGGAGTGCGGCAGTGGTCAGCAGGCGTTGAGGATCGTGGTGAGGGCGCTCTTCTCGGTGGCGTCGACGGTCAGTGCGTAGTCGTGCTTGACCTGGACCCAGGCTCGGGCGTAAGTGCAGCGGTAGGAGGCCTGGGGGAGCCATTCGGCCGGGTCCTTGTCGCCCTTGGAACGGTTGGACGAGGCCGAGACGGCGATGAGTTGAGGGGCGGTGACGTCGTTGGCGAAGCCGCGGCGCCTTGTCGTGGTCCAGGCCCAGGCCCCGGACGCCCAGGCCTCGGACAGCGGTACGACGTGGTCGATGTCGAAGGTCGACGGGTTCGTGGTGACCGCGTTGTCGTAGGTGCTGGTCCAGGTCCCGGAGGTGGCGGTGCACGCGCTGTTCGTGGTCACGCCGGTGCCGTCGCGCTTGAGGATCCATTCGCGCGTGTCGCAGGTCCCGGAGATGGTGATCCAGGTCGGGAACAGGTCGCGGTCGTAGCTGTCGCCGTGTGTCTCGGCGGTGGCGGACATGCCGGACAGGTAGGAGCGCGCGGTTGCCGCCGATATCGGTGTGGGCAGCGCGGCCTGCGCGGGGGTGATCGCGGTCGCTGTCGCAGCCAGCGCAAGTCCGGTTATACACAGGGTGGTTGCGGTGCGGCGCAGCACGGTCGGAGTGGTCATGGCGAGCCCTCCCGAGGGTCGTGGTGGCGTCCGGCCCGGGGGGCGGGCGCGGATCGGCGCGCCCAGCGTGCCCGAGTCGTGCGTGCCACCGGGACCCCACGCGGCGTGAATTCTTCGTGACGAGCACTGTCGTCCCGACCGAACCGCCGCCCCGGACCGCGGAGTTCGCTGCCGCCTGGTGCCGTGTCGGGCCGAGTGCGGCGGCCGCGGGTCGACGGTCGGACAGGCGGATGATGCCGATAATGCCTGCTAAATCGCCATGATTCCTTCGGTATATCCGCCCGTTTCGCATCGGTTGCGCCTGTCGGGGGTTAGCCCTACCCGGAACCGGGCGGGTAGCGGGATCGTTGCGAGTGGCCGCGTCCGGACATGCTGGGTCCTGCACATACGGTTGGTTTCCAGCGATTCCACAGGAGTTGGCTCGTGCGTAAGCAGGCATGGCAGGGATTGCGTTCTTCCACGCGGCGCGGTGGTCGGCGCAGGGCCGTTTCGGCGGTGGCGGTGGTGGCCGCCGGCATCGTGACGATGGGTGTCCTGGCACCGCCCTCGGCGTCCGCCGCCCGCAAGCCGGACGACGTCCAGCGGGGTCTGAACGCGCTGATCCAGCCGGAAGGCCCGCCCGGCGCGCTGGCGAGCGTCCAGGGTCGCGACGGCCACAACCGTACCTACACCGCGGGGGTGGGCGACCTGGCCACCGGCTCGAAGGTGCCCAGGGACGGTCGGGTGCGGATCGGCAGCAACACCAAGACGTTCACCGCGGTGCTCGTGCTGCAACTGGTCGGCGAGGGGAGGATCGGCCTCGACACCCCGATCGACACCTACCTGCCCGGCCTCGTTCGCGGCGAGGGCATCGATGGTCGAAAGATCAAGGTCCGTCACCTCCTGCAGCAGACCAGCGGGCTTCCCAACTACAGCAACCATCTCGGTGACGAGGTGCGGTACTTCGAGCCCCGCGAGCTCATCGACATCGCTCTCCGCCACCCGGCCGACTTCGACCCCGGGGAGAAGTGGGCGTACAGCAACACGAATTACGTGCTGGCCGGCCTGCTCGTCGAGAAGGTCACGGGTCGACCCCTCGCCAAGGAGATGGACCAGCGCATCTTCAAGCGCATCGGGTTGCGCCACACCTACTTCCCCGCCCCCGGCGACGTGACCATCCGAGGACCCCACCCCAAGGGCTACTACCAGGATTCGCCGGGCGCGCCGCTGCGCGACATCACCGGAACGGATCCCTCCTGGGGCTGGGCGGCAGGTCAGTTGATCTCCACCAACTCCGACGTCAACCGGTTCTTCACCGAACTCCTGTCCGGTCACCTCCTTCCGCAGGCCCAGCTCGACGAAATGCGCTCCGCCACGCTCCCCGCCGATACCACCTTCGGCGAGGGCGCCCGCTACGGGCTGGGGATCGTGAGCAAGCCCCTGCGGTGCGGCAGCGGCGATCTCCTCTACTGGGGCCACGGCGGCAGCTTCCCGGGCTACGAGACTCGCGGCGGTGCCACGGACGACGGCCGCGCCACCAACGTCGCGGTGACCATCCAGCTCGACGACGCGGCATCCAGGAAGCGGGTGGACAACGTGGTGGAAGCGGCCTTGTGCCGCTGAACCGCGCCCGCTGAGCCCCATCCGGCGGGTCGGCCGGCGCATCCGAAGTCGTCGAACAAGGCCATCGGTTGGACCGATGCGACAGCGGCCCCGGATCTGGTGACGTGCCGGATCGCGGGGCCCTGGATGTCACCGGCAGGCGTAGCCTGGCGATGGCTCGCATTACAGGCAGGGTAAGCCCCCGCCGTACAACGCATCGCCTTCGGGGGCAGACCCGACCAGCACGGGTAGGGGACACAGTGGCTGACGACCACGCGCAGGAGATCGGCCGGCGCATCCGCGACCGGAGAACTCGACAGGGCATGACCCGGGTTGCTGTCGCGGCGGCGTGCGGCAAGAGCGCGGAGTGGCTCAAGAGCATCGAGATCGGCAAGCGCTCCACGCCACTTCCGATGCTGCTCCGTCTTGCCGAGGTGTTGCAGGTCGCGGACTTGACCGAGCTGGTCGGCCGGCAGATTCGCACCATGGACTACGCCCGACCCGGTCACGACACCCTCGACGGCGTGCGGCGCGCGCTCATGGCGTACCCGCTCGATGCCGCGACCGACGAGCCACCGACGCTCGACCGTGTGCGGGCCCAACTGGACAGCGCCTGGCGGACCTGGCACACGTCGACCCGGCAGCGGACCGAGATCGGTCAGGTGCTTCCCGGACTCATGCACGAAGCCGAACGGGCAGCCGAGACCCACGACGGCGACGACCGGCGGACCGCGCAGGCGTTGGTGTCCGAGGTCTACCACCTGGCGCAGGCGTACCTTGCCTGGCAGGCCGAGCCGAGGCTGGTGTGGCTCGTGTCCGATCGAGCGATGGCCGCAGCTCGCGCATCGGATGATCCGCTTGCTCTCGCCGGGTCCGCCTTCTACCTTGCCCACCTGATCCGCGCATGCGACCGGGGAGAGGAAGCGCAGGAACTGGTCTCCCGCGCAACCGAGTTGCTGCGCCCCCAACTCGACCACGCCGGCGACCGGTTGCTGCCGATGTACGGACACCTGTGGCTGTGCGCTGCGCTGACCGCCGCGCGCGAGCGTCAGGAGGGGGAGGCGCGCAGGTATTTCGACAAGGCAGCCGCCATCGTGCCGCAACTGCCGAGTGGCTACGCCCACCCATGGCATGGCTTCGGGCAAGCGGTCGTCGACCTGTACGACATCATGATCGATGTGGAAGTCGGGCAGGCAGGGGAGGCGCAACGCAAGGCCGACCAGCTCGATCCGCGTTCCATTCCGAGTGTCGAGCGAAGGTCCAGGCACTGGATCGAACTCGCCCGTGGCGCGCATCACCGTGGGGACCACATCGCGACCGCGAGCCTGCTGGACAAGTCGTGGCGCGCCAGTTCGGAGACCCTCACGTACTCACCGGTCGGACGGTCGCTGATCTCCGCACTCGTCGACGGGGGCGGCGCGACAGTGCGCGAGGACGCGCTCAAGCTGGCAACGAACGTAGGCTTGATCGCCGCGTAGCGGACCGGGTACACATAGCGACCGGGGACGATCTGTCCCCGGTCGTTGCTATTCCGGGCCGATGCTGTGGCCATGGATGTATTACGAGGGATCGAGTGCCGCACGACGTGGCTCGCGCGTGAGCCCGCGTCCGTTGCCGTCGCCCGTGCCCACGTCACCGAAGCGTGCCGGGCTTGGGGCCTCTACGACATCGAGCCGGCGGCTGTCGTGGCTGTCTCCGAGCTGGCGACCAACGCGGTGATCCACACCGAGAGCGCCCAGTTCGGCGTCGTAGCTTGGCGGGACGGGCGTCGGCTCAGCGTTGAGGTGCATGACAGTGACCCGACGCCACCCGTCCTTCGGTGTCCCACCCGCGCCGACGACCACGGTCGCGGCCTGCTCCTGGTCGTCGAGATGTGCGATCGGTGGGGCGTCCTGCCCGTCGATGACGGCGACGGCAAGGCGGTCTGGTTCTGCATCACCGGACCCGCTCCCTGAGCGGGCGGGCCCGGCAAAGGGATCGGCCACCCTCCGTCCCCCCACGCCGCACCGAGCGGCACCGGGCCCGCCTTCATCATCAGCCCAGTCGGACGACCAGTGATCCGAGGACAGCATGAGTATCGAGACCGAGCCGGCGATCCGGATGCCCGTCGGGGCCGTGGTGTTGGCTGCGTGGAGCATCCACCTGTCGCCCGTGGACGATGTGCGGCCCTGGCGTCTTGCCGTCGTTTCCGCCGGGTCGCAGGCCCCGGCTGTGCGGATCGACCGTGCCGCCGTGTGCCTCTCTGACGACGAGGTACGGTTCCTCGCGGTGACGCTGCTGCGCCCCCCGCACCCGGACGAGCCTCGGCGCGGTCGGGCGCGCGTGGTTCGGGACGGATTCGGGCTGCGGTTGCGGGTTTTCGTCGACCCGATCGACGACGAGACGGGCCTGGTCGTACACATCGAGGAGCACCACCGGGCGGTCCTCCTCGGCGACCTCGGTCGGCACCGCCCGGACCTGATCCCCACCACCACGCCGCCCGAGCCGCGCCTGTGCCTGGACCCCGTACCGGTGACCGGGTTGACCATCGACCAGGTCGCCGAACTGCACCGACGCCTCGGTCTGTGGCTCGGGAGCGAAGGTATCCGCGCGGCCGTCGCCGACCGCGGGCTCCGTCGGCAGATCCAGGCCATGGAGATCGGTTGACGGCCGGCGAAGCCGCCGACCGGCCGGACGCCGACCCGGCCGTACTCGACCGGCTCGCCGCAGCCGCCACGGAACGTGCTCGCCTTGCCGGATGTCGCGTCCACCCGGAAGGCGTCGACCCGCGAGTGCCGCGCCCACCGTCGCGCCGTGCGCACCGCGATCCTTGACGAGTCGTCGGCCGGCTACGCTGCCGGGGTGACGAAGGACCACGTGTTGACCGTTGACCTGCGGGGCCGACGGATCGAGACGCTCAAGGATTTCTGGGATGCGGTCGCCGAGCCGTGCGGGTTGCCGGAGTGGTTCGGCAGGAACCTGGACGCCTGGTCGGACACGATCCACGCCCGTGGCATATCGGAGGTGATCGACGGCTACGACGTCCTTGTCGTGCACGTCGATCAGCGCGGACTGTTCGAGGGCGGCCGGCAGGAAGGCGAAGCCTTGGCCGGCATCTTCGACGGGGAGCAGAACCGGCTTGTGGTCCACTCGCCGCGCTGACTGCCAAGTGCTGTTGCCCAGTCTCGGTGTCGGGTCCGGGTGAGGATCGCGGCGAGGTGGAGTGCGGCGTAACGACCGCGTGCGTGGCGGCGGTTGGCGAGGCTGGGGTCGGTCGCGGGGTCGCCGGCTACGGAGTCGTGGCGACGGCGAGTTCTTGCGCGAGGGTGGGTTCGGGGACCGGGACCTCGCCGAAGTCGTGTGCGGCTGCGTCGACCGGGAGGTCGTGTATGACCTGTTCGACTGCGGGCGGCAGGCGTGGGTCGGCTCCGCTGTGGCTGGCGGCGATGAGCGCGTGTCGCACGTGGTCGGTGAGCAGCGGTCGGGGCTCACCCCGGTTCACGTGGGGAAGCCGCGTGGCACTGGGCCGTTCGGCCTGGCCGCGCCAGTGGTCGGCGTCGCGGGTCTGGCCGTGGCTGCGGTGTAGCAGGTAGAGGCAGTGGGCGGCGGTGCGGTTTCCGCATCCGGCCGCGACCTGCCACCAGAAGCGCGCGCCGTCCTCGTGGTGTGCGAGGTAGAGGAGACAGGCGAACACGAGGGCGCCGTCGGGGGCGCCGTCGGTGAGCGTGGACAGGCGTTCGAGGGCGTCGGTGGCCTGGTCGGCGTTGAGGACGACGGCCGCGGCCAGGGACAGTTCGTGGCCGGCGCGCTCGCGCAGCGCCGGCGGACCGGGGTCGGCCTCGGCACCGGCGGCGGTCGGGGTGCCGTAGAGGGCCGCGGCGATGGCGCGCTCCTCCGCGTCGAAGTCGTAGTCGTCGTACTCGCGCGCGAGAACGCCTTCCTCGCCCAGCAAGTCGTCGATGGAGGGCCGGTGTTCGCGACGGCCGTGGTGAGTACTCACAGGGTGTCCTCGCTCGTGTCGGTCGTGCCCGGATGAATGGTCGGTCGCCGCAGCGCCCAACGCAGGTCGCACCGCACCTCGTCGACGGTCGTCCCGAGCAGGTCCGCGACCTCCTCCTCGGAGCGACGCAGGAGCACACGCAGGACGAGCACGTCGTAGTACCGGGCGGGAAGGGGCGACGACGCCCGGGGTGGGCCCGGATCCGCATCGGAGGTCGGCGCCCGTCGGGCGAGCGTCGACACCGTGTCCCGGACCAGGGTCGCGATCGCGAACGGCGCCGGGTGGGTGCCGAGATGTCGCTTGAACAGCGCCCAGGCGTGGGCCTGGACGTTGGGGCGGCTGAGCGCGTGGGTCCAGGTGTGGGCGAGGTCGTCGAAGGCCCGGTCGATCACGGCGTGTGCCCGGGGTCGGCTCTCCAGGTGGGCGTGGGCGTAGTGCAACCAACTCGCCGCGTGTGCGAGGCGGTAGGCCTCGAACGACACGGGTACCAGGCGGGGTTCGCCGCCGGTCGCGGCCCGGGCGGGGGTCATCCGCGGGAACGGGTGCGGCGGGAGGTCATCGGTTCCGGGGAAGGGGAGTGGCGCCGGATCGCCGAGGAGGCGTGCGGGTCGGCGTGACTGGGGTGGCTCGGGTTTCGACGGCGGCTCATGGACATCCCTGCTTCGTTCGTCGCGTGGGTCGGGACCGCGTCTTTCTCGATGCGGACATCGACAGGACTTCGCGCGGACAAAAGGCGGTTCGACGTGTCCAGCCAAGCCGATACGAGGCCCGTCTGTGCAATTGCGTGGGAAATGATTTGTCCCGACTCGGGCGACGGGGAGAAACGCGACGACGGAGGCGAGAACGCGAGGGGGCGGCTGCCGCGCGGGCGTCGGGATGCCGGCCGGCCGACGCGCAAGTCGGCAGGTCCGGGCCCGGCAGCGTCGGCAGGCCCACGCCGATGCCCGACCGGTCCGCGTGGACGCCGTCCCACCCCGCTTCGCGCAAACGATGGCAAGTGCGGGAGAAAAGGTCCGATGTGGTCGACGGAACGCGCATACACCCTCACATGCAGTTAGCTCCTTCTTGCACAACCGGGGCATCGAGCGGGTTTGCTTTGCGTGGGAGCGAAAACCGCGTCCCGACTCGACGCCCGGGACCCGTGCGGACCGGGGCGGTGCCAACAGAACAAGAGAAGAGGTCTCCCCGTGGAGACGCTGTCAACCACGCCGCGGGCCACCGGGCACGGCCGGCAGATACCTCTCCCCGCGCCGGGGGCGGAGGCACCGCGCCGAAGCCGCGCATCGTTATCCACCTTCCGTGCGGCGGTCTCCGCCCGGGTGACGATCCCCGCCCGCGCCGCGGTCTCCGCCGGCGCGGAAGGTCACACGTGCGGAGCGCCGCGGTACGGCAGGGAGGGCGGGTCGTGACGCACCCGGGGGAGCGACCCGAGGGCGGGCAACTCCCGCCCGACCTGGCCCGGTTCCATCGCGCGCACGCGGTCCTGTGGTCGCGCGTCGCACACCTGGAACTGGGCGGGCGGGAGGCCGCCGCCGAGGTGGTACGACAGGCCTTCATCGAACTGGGGACCATATGGGGGCGTACGCCCGGATCGGTCGACCCGATCGCGTGGCGGATGTTGCGTCGGCACATCGCCCGTCGGCTGCAACGCGAGGGCCGGGAATCGGCGTTCGTGCACACCGCCGTCTTCGACCCGGCCGTCTTCGACGCGCTGCGGTTGCCGACGAAGGTCTTCGACACCCTCGAACACCGCATGGCCCTGTTCTCCGCCGTCCACCAACTGCCCCGGGACCACTACGAGGTCTTCCTCCTCACCCGAGTACTGGGGCAGAGCAACCAGGACACCGCACGCCTGCTCGGCCGGCGCGAGAAGACCGTGCGCGAACTTCGGCACGACGCGGTCGCGATCCTGATGCAGGGTCTGAGTGAGGACGACCCCGACTCGGCGGCCGTCACCCGACGCTCGCTGCACCTGTCCCGTGACCAACTCGCGGAACTCGACGGACCCATCGGCCTGTTCCGCGCGATCGCCCGGCTTCCCGACCGACAGTTCGAGGCGATGGCGCTGCGCTACATCCTGGAGTACGACGACGAGAAGGCCGCCCGCCTGCTGGGCATGAGCGCCGCCACGATCCGTTCCAACGTTCGCCACGCGAGACAGAGCATCGCCCGCACCCTCGGCATCCCCGATGCCGAGACCTCTGACTGAAACTCCGGACCCAGACTCCGGACCCAGACTCCGGACCCAGACTCCGGACCCCCATCCCGGACCGACACCTGGACCGAAGCCCGCCGCGACATCGCGCCCGCCCCGACCGATCGCCACACTCGGACGCACGTCGCCCCCGGACACACGCCGCCCCATTGTGCGCTTGTCGCACCCATCGCGGTGGGTAACGCCCTGTTGCGCCTCGAAGACGGCGCGCATTCGCAATGATCACGCGAAGCGACCGGGCCACGCGGAGGCCCGGCCGACGACCACGGGGGGACGACGGTGGCGGCGGACCGGTCCGAACGACTCGGCACGGACACATCCTTGGAGATCGGCATCGAACGCGCACATCCCGCGCGCATGTACGACTACTACCTGGGCGGGACCACCAACTTCGACGCCGACCGCGAGGCCGCCGACGCCGCCCTCGGGGCCTTCCCCACGCTACGGACCACCGCCCGGGAGAACCGCGCGTTCCTGCTGCGTACGGTCGAGCATCTCGCGCGCTCGGGCATCCGCCAGTTCGTCGACATCGGCTCCGGCATACCGGTCCCCGGCCGCAATACGCACGACGTGGCCCAGGCCGTCCGCGACGACGCCCGGGTCGTCTACGTCGACAACGACCCGATCGTGCTCACCCTCGCCCAGGCCCTGCTCACCAGCGGCCCGCACGGCAGTGCCGCCTACCTCAACGCCGACCTGCGCGAACCCGAATCGGTCATCGGCCACCCGGAGTTCGCCCGAACCCTGGACGCCGACGAACCGGTCGCCCTTCTGCTCGTCGCCATCCTGCACTTCGTCGCCGACGACCAGGAACCGCTCGCCCTGCTGCGCCGACTGACCCGACGCCTGCCCTCCGGCAGCCGCCTGGTCGTCTCGCACGTGACCGGCGACTACGACGCACAGGGATGGGATCGACTGGTCGGCGCCTACGCCGACGCCGGAATCACCCTGCGCCCACGCGGACTCGCGGAAGTCATCGCACTCTTCGACGGCTGGGAGATCGAGGCCCCCGGTGTGGTCCCCGTCTCCCGCTGGCGCCCCACCTCCGACACGCCCACCGACCCCGCCCTCGTCTCCTGCTACGGAGCCGTGGCCCGCAAGCCCTGAACTCACCGCGCACACAACGTGTTTGCGGGCACCGGGGCTGATCCGACAGGCAGTGTGCGCCGAACTGTGCGGACCGGTCGCGCTTTTCGCCGGGCGGCCACCAACGCCCCCTGCACTCCCACCCATCGCGGGCCATCGACGTTTCGCCGCGTGGTTGCTTCGAGACGCCGGCGAATTCACCCGGTGCCAACGTTCTTTCGCCGACGTCCGTTCGCCAACCTCCTTGGTGGCCCCGGGTGAAGGCGTCCGGGACCGCTCGGGATCATGTATGCGGGTCACGGTCGGTGGGGTCGGGGCGGGAATGGATCGGGGACGTCGATGGCGCGCGTGGGTTCGGCTGTTCGGGTGGCGGCGGCAGCGGTGGGGATGGCGTTGGTGACGGGATGTTCCGCGGCTGTGGATCTGGCCGACGCGGCCTCCGCGGATCTGTCGCGACTGGGCAACAAGGCGCTGTACGAGAGGGTGGACAAGGCGATCGACGACATTCGCTATGTCCGGGTCACCTCCGACCTGCGGAGCGCCGGGATGACCGGCCACGCCGACATGCGGCTGGACTTGAAGTCCGGTGACTTCACCAGCTTCGGGAAGGTCGAGAGCTACACGGTCGAGACGATCAGCGTCGGCTCGGACATGTACGTCAAGGCTTCGCGCGCCTATTGGCAACGGGGTCTCGGTCCCGGCAGGGCCGACCTCGTCGCCGCGTTGGAAGGCAAGTACGGGCATGTCGCGGCGGACGATCAGGCGCGTTCGAGGATGGCGGAGGCGTCGAAGGCGGCGAACCCGCGTACGTTCGTCCATGACCTGCCGGAGGCCGATCGTCGGGCCGACACCGTCATCAAGGGTCGTCGCATGGTCGTGCTCGCGGAGTCCGAGGATGACGATGCCGCGCTCATCTACATCCCGGCGGACGGCCCGCCGTTGCCCGTTGAAATGCGCGCGGAGGCGTCCGAGACGGACGGGGACTCGGTCAGCGTGACCTGGTCGGAGTACGACCGACCCGTCGACATCGAGGCGCCCGCGCCCGATCTGGTCGTCGAGTTGCCGATACTCGGGAACGTGCCCATCCCCGGGCTGTGATCGACGCGCGGCGGGCGGGTGTCCGCCCGCCGCGCGACGGCCCTCTCGCGGGCGTCGCCGATCAGGTGGGCTGTTTCGTCCGATCGGTCGGCGCGTGTGGTGGCCGGGGCGGTGGCTGCGGGGCGTCGGATAGGCGCGCGGGAGCGATCGCCTCGGCGGTCGGGTGGCCGTGCTCCGGTGCCGGGGGAGCGTACTGCGGTGCTCCGAACCGAGCTGCGACCATGCGGTGTTCGCGTTCGGTCTGGAAGCGCGTGATGCGGGCGATCACGGCGATGAGGAGGCCGGCGGCGACGGTCGTGATCAGGTAGTCGCCGGCGAGCCAGATGTCCGCGGTGCGGGCTGCCTCGGCATGGGGAATCGGGTCGAACCTGTCGTCGGACAGGTCCGGCTCGCCGTCGGGTCGGACGTGGCGGGTGTAGACGTACAGCGGGATCACGCACATGAGGGTGGCCCACCAGGCCCACACCAGGCGCGGCCCGCCGCGCTCGGGGGCGCCGTCGGGGCGGGGCGGACGCGGGTCGCTCGCGCGCCAGATGTCCCGGGTGATCAGCATCGGGAACCACAGGTTGACCACGGGGCAGAACCAACCGCCCACCGACCAGCCGGAGGACAACGTCCGGGCCCGGCGGTCGGGATAGGTGTCGACGTTGGTGCGTGCCAGGTAGAACCAGATCAGGAAGACCACGAACACGGCGAGGATCGGGATCGCGCTCACACGCCACAGGAGGGTCACCGCGTCGCCGGCCTGGTAGGGATTGCCGTCGGGAGCCCGCCCGTGTGCGATGTCCCCCCACTGGGAGGCGCGTTCGAGGAGCCAGACGCCGGAGAACGCCACGAGGGCGACTTCGAATCCCAGGAGGGCGTACAGGGCGATCGCGAGTCCGCGCAGCGAGCGCGGGTGGGGCGTCGGGGCGGGCCAGGCCGGGTGGGGCCGGGCGTGCGGAGCCGGTGACCCGTGGACCGGGGGTGCGAACCCGAACTGCGCGGGCCAAGGGCCGTGAGGGCCGCGAGGGTTCTCCCCGGGGGGCGGGACGACGCTCCGGAGAACGCAGTCGGTGCAGCGGCCGGGCATGCCGGAAGGCCCGCCACACGATGAACACAGCACTGTCTTCGGTCCCCTGTCGATGATCGCGGGGTGGTCGCGCGCGTCCTCGCGTCGCCGATTCCCGCTCGGCCTCGTGTCGTGCACGGGCCGCCACGGACATCATGTCGTGGAACATCGCCCCACGTCACGGCGGTTCGAGCACCGGGCCGAATGATGCCGATCCGCCGAGAGCGAGCACTGTCGGCCGGCGCCGGCCCGCACATCCTCGCGCACCGCGCACCACACGCGGCCCCTCGAGGATGCTCGACTCGACCTCCGCGGCATGGTGACGCCGATCGGTGGACGGCGGCACGTGACGTGACGGCAACCCGTCGACCCGACGGCGACACGCCACTTGCGCGGGCACAACGACCCGACGCCGCCGCAACGACCCGACGTAGTGGGCGGGGTCGATCTCGTGTCCCGCGCGCGCCGACCGTGCGACTGGGTTAATAATAGACCGACGGGTCGATCAATTAATGACCGCCTCGTCCCCTACTCGACGTCTTCATCCAAGAGGTGACACGCACATGACCGACTCCCGACGACCCGAGTGGGCGACCAGCCGCCGAGGATTCCTGCAACGGGTGGGTGCCGTGGGTGGTGCCGGCGCGGCGCTGAGCGCGATGGGCGCGCTCGGCCTGGCTCCGAGTTCGGCGAGCGCCGCGACGCCGCCCTTTCGCGCGCCGCGCGCGTCCGACTTCGGGCTCGGCGGCCGCGGCGCGGGGCGCGTCGCGGTGGTCGGCGCCGGTGTGGCCGGTCTGACCGCCGCGTACGAGTTGAACAAGGCCGGCTACGACGTGACCGTGCTCGACGCGCGTCCGCGGATCGGCGGGCGCAGTCTCACGGTGCGTGGCGGCGACACCCTGACCGACCTCAACGGCGTGACCCAGCAGGCACGTTTCGCGCCGGGGCAGTACCTCAACGCCGGACCCGCGATGCTCCCGCAGTGGTCGGTGAGCACCGACTACTGCCGTGAGCTGGGGGTGCCCCTGGAGGTGTTCTCGATATCGAACTCGAACACCTTCGCATTCGACCCGAACGGTCCTGGCCGGCCGCGTTTTCAGACCGGGCAGGCGGACGCGTACGGCGTGGTCGCCGAGTTGCTGGCCAAGGTGACCGACCAGGGGCTGCTGGACCGGCAGTTGACCGCGGTCGACAAGGAACGCCTGCTGGTGTTCCTGAAGGCGATGGGCGATCTCGGCGACGACCTGACGTACCGCGAGGACCCGCGGCGGCGCGGGTTCGCGGTCAACCCCGGCGGCGCGGGATCGCCCGGCACGCCGTTGCCCCGGCGGGGTTCGCTGGACCGCGTGTTCTCGGAACAGTTGGCGCGGCACTGGTACCTCGACGCGAACTTCGACATGGCGTCGACCCTGCTCCAACCGGTCGGCGGCATGGACCGCATCGTCGAGGCCCTGGCGGAGCGGATCGGTCGAGGGCGGGTTCGATGCGGGGTAGAGGTCACCGCGATCACCGACGGTCCGCGCGGTACCCGGGTGACGTATCGCGGAGCGGCGAGCGGCGTGCTCGACGTCGACTACTGCATCGTGACCACACCGCCGCTGGTGGCCGCGCGTATCGCCGGACTGCCGGCCGAGGCGACCGCCCTGCTGGGCGGCTTCATGCCGGAGTTCCCCGGCAAGATCGGGCTGGAGTACCGCAGTCGGTGGTGGGAGGACGACTTCGCGATCTACGGCGGCCTCACCTCCTATGGTGCGGACGGGTCGCTGTGGTACCCGTCGTGCGACTACCAGGGCGAACGCGGCGTGATGGTCGCCTACTTCGAGCGGGCGGAGACCACGATCCAGGGTCTGCCACCGGCCCGGAGGTCGGCCGAGGCGGTGAGCCGCAACGTACGCGTGCACGGCTCGAAGGCGCGTACGGAGCTTGCGAGTTCACTCTCGGTCATGTGGGGGCTGGAGCCGTTCGTCGAGGGCGGCTGGCAGGCGGCCGACACGCAGAACAACGGCGCCGTCAACACCCCGCGATTCCGGCCGCTCACCGATCCGCGCGGGAGGGTCTTCTTCGCCGGCGACTGGCTGAGCAACATGTTGGGCTGGCAGCACGGATCGATGGTGTCGGCGCGGCAGGCGGTCGAGAAGGTGCACGCGCGGGCCCTGGCCGCGTGAGCCGACGCGCCTCGCGACGTACGACAACGTTCAACGCACCGTAGGACACGACATACAACGCGACCTACAACGCGACCTACAACGTGACCTGCAACGCGACCTGCAACGCGACGTTCAACGCAGCGTACGACGCGACGGTGTTCCGTCCACCCTGGGGCTGACGCGCTCCTACTACGCGTGGTTGACGTCGGCATCGGATCGTCCCGTTAAATTAGACCGACTACTCGATCTATTATTCCGCTCGCCCCTCGGGGCGGGACCCGCCGCGCCTCGCACGAGGCGCGGGCCGCACCGATGGAGACGCCCATGAGCACACCCCGCCACAGCCGCACCGCCACCGGAGCACGTCCACCGTCCGCCGGTGGTGCGCCGTACGCCGCCGTCGCCACGAACCTGATGAAGGTCTACGGCGAGGGAGAGACCGAGGTCAGAGCCCTCGACGAGGTGTCCGTGGGCTTTCGAGCCGGCGAGTTCACCGCGATCATGGGCCCTTCCGGCTCCGGCAAGTCGACGCTCATGCACTGCATGGCTGGCCTGGACAAGATCTCCTCGGGTTCGGTCCGGCTGGGCGACGTCGAACTGGCCTCGCTCGACGACACCGGCCTCACCCACCTGCGGCGCGACAGGCTCGGTTTCATCTTCCAGGCGTTCAACCTGCTCCCGACGCTGACCGCACTGGAGAACATCACCCTGCCGCTGGACATCGCCGGACGGCGGGCCGACCCCGCGTGGCTCGACAAGGTCGTGGAGACCGTGGGACTGGGCCACCGCCTCGACCACCGGCCCGCGCAACTGTCCGGCGGCCAACAACAACGCGTCGCGTGCGCCCGCGCCCTGGCCGGACGACCCGAGATCATCTTCGCGGACGAGCCCACCGGCAACCTCGACTCGTACTCGGGCACCGAGGTGCTGAACTTCCTGCGCGCGTCGGTCACCGAATCCGGTCAGACCATCGTGATGGTCACCCACGACGCGGTCGCGGCGTCGTACGCCGACCGGGTGTTGTTCCTGGCCGACGGCCGCATCGTCGACGACATGGCCCAACCCACCTCCGACCGGGTGCTGGAGCGCATGCGCCGGTTCAACCGGAAACCGGACGTAGCCGTGGCCGCCGTCCCCGCCCTCCCCCTCTGAAGGACGCGACCGTGCTTCGCACTTCCCTGCGCAACCTCGTCGCCTACAAGGTGCGCCTCGCCCTCACCGCGCTCGCCGTCGTCTTCGGTGTCGCGTTCGTGTCGGCCGTCCTGGTCTTCGGCGACACGCTCGAGCAGGCCATGACGGACGCCGCGCTGCGCGAGCACCGCGGCATCTCGGTCGACGTCCGCGGCACCAAGTACGCCGTCGACCACCTGCAGATCCCGCCCTTGGACGAGCCGCTCGCGGCCAGGCTCCGCGCGTTGCCCGGGACGGCCTCGGTCACCGGGCACGTCACCGGCTTCACCGCCGTGGTCGACCGCGCCGGCGCACTCGTCCGCAAGAAGACGAGCGCGATCGGTGCCAACGCGGTGCCCGGCCCGGACGGCAAGGACCCCAGGTACCCGCTGACCGCCGGACGCCTGCCCGTCAAGGCGGGCGAGGCGGCGCTCGACGACAAGACCGCCAGGGCCGCCGGATACAAGGTCGGCGACCGGATCCGGATCGTCGCCCGCGGGCCCGTCCTGGACCAGACCGTCGTCGGCGTCTTCACCACCGACAGCGCCGCCGTCGAGGCCGGCGGCTCGCTCACCCTCCTGGACACCGCCACCGCGCAGGAGCTCTACCTGGAACCGGGTGTCTACGGCGAACTGCGCCTGAACGCACGACCGGGCACCACCCAGGAGCAACTGCGCGCGGCGGCGGCCCCGTTGCTGCCCGGCGGTGCCGAGGCCCTCACCGGGGACAAGCTGCGCCAGGACGACCGGAACAAGGTGAACAAGGAGATCGCGTCGCTGCGCACGCTGCTTCTGGTGTTCGCCGGCATCGCACTGTTCGTCGGCAGCTTCATCATTGCCAACACGTTCGCGATGCTCGTCGCGCAACGCACCCGTGAACTCGCGCTGTTGCGTGCCATCGGCGCCACCCGCAGGCAGGTCGCCCGCTCGGTGATGTTCGAGGCCCTCGCGGTGGGCGTGGTCGCCGGCCTCGGCGGGTTCGTCATCGGCATCGGGCTCGCGATCGGACTGCGCGGCGTCCTCAACAGTGTCGGGGCCAACCTTACGCCCGGATCGACCATCGTCTCCGGCACGACCGCGTTGTGGAGCCTGCTCGTCGGCATCGGCGTCACGCTGCTCGCCGCGTGGCTGCCCGTACATCGGGCCGCCAAGATCCCGCCCGTCGCGGCGTTGCGCACGAGCCTGCCGCCCAGCACGTCGAGCCTGCGTCGGCGCAACCTCGCGGGCGCGCTGACCCTGGTACTCGGCGGCGCCGTCCTGCTCGCCGGCATCAAGGGCTCGGCGACCGGCAACGCCAAGGTGTTCACCGTGATGGGCGGCGCGGGCATCGTCCTGGTCGGCGTCATCGTGCTCACGCCCCTGCTCGCCACGCCCGCGGTACGCGTGTTCGGCGCGCTGCTGCGGCGGATCCACCCGGTGGAGGGCCGGCTCGCGTACCAGAACGCGGCCCGCAACCCGCGCCGCACCGCCGCCACCGCGTCCGCGCTGATGATCGGCATGGTGCTGGTCACCTCGCTGACGATCTTCGGTACCTCGCTCAAGCACCTGGTCGACCGCACCCTCTCGAAGGGCATCACCGCCGAGTTCGTGCTCAGTTCGTCGGCGGACGGGCAGAGTCTGGCGCCGGAGATCGCCGCCGCGGTGGCCAAGGTGCCGGGCGTGACCGCAGTCAGTCCGGTCCGCGAGGCGCGGGCGACCGTCGACGGCAAGGAGCACGGGATCACCGCGGTCGACCCGGCGAGCGCGTTCTCGGTGCTGGCGACCACCTTCACCCAGGGCGGCCCGCAGTCGTTGTCGAGTGGGTTGTTGGTCTCGAAGCAGACCGCCGACGAGCGCAAGTGGCGGGTGGGGACCTCGGTTTCCGTCACCTTCCCGGACGGCGAGCGCACCCGACTGGCCATCGGCGGAATCTACGACGAGGCGCCGCTGCTCGGCGCCCTGACCGTATCGCTGCAGACGTTGACCCCGCATGTGGGCGTCGTCGGCGACGACTTCGTGCTCGCCAAGGTCGCGCCGCAGCACCGGGACACGATGCGGGAGACGTTGCGCAAGGCGACCGGCGACAGCCCGGCGGTGAACGTGCAGACGGCGAAGGAGGTGCGCAAGGACTTCAACAAGCTCTTCGACGTCATGCTCAACATCGTCTACGGGTTGTTGTCGATGGCGATCGTCATCGCGGTGCTCGGCGTGGTCAACACACTGGCCATGTCGGTGTTCGAACGCACCCGCGAGATCGGCATGATGCGGGCCATCGGGCTCGATCGGCGGCGCACGCGACGGGTGATCCGGTTGGAGTCACTGATCATCTCGGTCTTCGGCGGCCTGCTGGGCGTCGTGCTCGGTCTGATCGCCGGGGTGGGCGGCGTCAAGGGCATGGCCCGCTCCACCAAGGACCTGACGGTGGTCGTCCCGTGGGACCGGGTGCTGATCTTCCTGGTCCTGGCCGCGATCGTGGGTGTGCTCGCGGCGGCCTGGCCCGCCCGGCGTGCCGCGAGGCTCGACGTGCTCACCGCACTGCGCACCGATTAGACGCGGCGCCTCGTACGCGCGGCGCTGCCTCGGACGCGCTGCCTCGGACCCGGAGACCCGGAGACCCGGAGACCCGGCCGCGCCGTCCACGCGGCCGGGGCCCGGGGCCGTGGTCCGTACGCACCGACCCACGCGCGACGGTTGCCACTCGGGCCCGCCCCCGGAGCGGGTTCGGGCCCCGGGAACGGGTCGCGAACCTCCCTTGTCAGTACCGGAATTCGAAGAGCGAAGGTGTGATGGAGACCATGGACTGGGAAGACCTCGCAGACATCGTGCTCGACCGGCTCGGCGGCGAGAACTCCATGACGCGCGACATCGCCGAGACCGCCGTGCCCGGCGAGGTCCCGCTGCTGGCGACCTCCGCGCGCGCCCGTCAGGAGTGGACCAACGGAACCCTGGTGCTCACCACGCGCCGGCTGGTCTACACCAAGGAGGGCAGGCCCACGGTGGCGGTGCCGTTGGCGGGCATCGCCGAGGTCGAGGTGGGCCGATCCCGGCTCACCGGGAACATCGTCAAGGTCACCGCCGTGGGTGGTGACCATGCCTGGGAGAACGTCGCCGAGGTCGCGACGTTCGCCGCACGGCTGCGCGACGCCGTCGCCGCCGCGGCGAGCGCGGAGCGGACCCTGGACCGGACGGGTACGCCCGGCCGGCCGCGGGACGAGCCGTTGTTGCTCGAGCGGATCGAACGTCTGGTCGTGCTGCATCGCCACGGCGCCCTGACCGACGAGGAGTTCGCCCAGGCCAAGCGACGGCTCCTCGGCGGCTGACGTCGCCGGGGCATCTCGGCGCGCGCATTGAGGGCTCCCGGCGGTGACCAGGCCCGGGCCGGCCCGGTGACCGGGGTGACGGCCGCGCGCCCTTTCGGGTCCCGGACGACCCCGCCGCACCGGACCCCCGCCCTAGGAGGGCTCGGCGGAGGCGGGGTCCGGTGCGGCGGGGTCGTCCGGTGCGGTGAACCCGGACGCCGCGCGGATGATGCGCCTGGTCATCGGGTCCGACCAGGCCTTGGGGGAGAGCACCTCGATCCAGATCGCGCGCACCGTCTTGCGGCCGACGTTCTCCCAGGAGATCAAGGTCCGGGACGGGAAGGAGACCGAGTCGCCCTCGGCGACGTCTATCGGCTCCGCGACCTGTGCGTGGTCGCCGAGCCCGCCTCCCACCCGGAAGCGCAGGGATCCGGACATCAGGAAGGCGAAGGTCTCCCCGGGCCGGGAGTAGGGGCCGCCGCTGGAGCCGCGCGGTGGAATGGACAGCAGGGCCGGTTCGAGATCGTGGCCGGGCAGGAGCAGTTCCTCCCATTGCACGCCGCCCTCCAGGACGACGGTGGCGCGCTCGTCGGCGCGTACGACGCTCGCGTTCGTCTTGGTGAAGGACGCGAGGCTGCTCATGGGAACGCCGAGCGCGTCGGTGATCCGGGCGATCAACTGGGTCGAGGCCCGTTCGACGCTGCGTTCGATCGAGGACAGGTGGGACACCGACGTGTCCGTCATCGCCGCGAGTTCCTTGAGTGAGAGGCCGCTCGCCAGGCGCGCGCGGCGGAGCCGACCGCCGTCGGCGGCCTCGTCCGTGGAAGCCGGGGAGTCGGGGCTGCTCAGCGAGGTGCGAATCGCCGCGGGATTCCAGCCGTGCCGCTGTCGAAGGTCGGCGATCCGGCGTGCCCGGCTCACGTGCTCGGGGCCGTAGCGGCGCTGCCCGCCGGCCGTTCTGTCCGGCACGAGCAGGTCTTGTTTCTCCCACGCCCGCAGGGTCTGGGGACTGACCCCGACCTCGGCGGCGACATCGCCGATGCTTCGCCAACTCATGGTCGGAGTCTATGGCGGCCCAGGTCGGGAGTCTCGACAAACTTACATCGTTACTGTAACTATGGCGCCCCAAGCGGAGAGGGGAGCCCAATGTCATCCGTGCAGCGCATCTTCTTCGGAGCAGGCTCGGGTTCGGCGTTGTCGCGGCGAGGCGGAGCGGCCGGCTCCCCGACGGTGCTCTTCGTCCACCCCGCCAACCTCCAGGCCCGGTGCTGGCAGGCGGTCCTGGCGGCGGTGCCGGCCGAGTGGACGTGCCTGGCGATCGACCTGTCCGGGCACGGGTCCTCGGCGCGCCACGACACCTACGGCGTCGACCGGTGGGTGCGCGAGTGCGTCGAACTGCTCGACGGCGCCGAGGTCGCGGACGCGCACCTGGTGGGCGCCTCGGTCGGCGCGGCCGTCGCGGTGGAACTCGCCGCGGCACACCCGGACCGGGTCCGGGGCGTCACCACGGTCGGCGGCGCCTTCCGCGCGGCCGAGCCGGCCGACTCGCACGCGTTCCTGGCGGCCGTCGCCGCCAAGGGCACCCGTGCGGCGGTGCTGGACATCCTGGCGAGCGAGGCCGGCATGGACGCCGCCCTGGTCGCCGCCGTCGCCGCCGACATCAGCGTCAACTCCGACGACGAGGCGGCGCGCATCTGGACCGCGGCCGCCGTGGCCGCGGGACTGCGCGCGGCGCCCCGACTGCGCTGCCCGACCCTCGCGATCGTCGGGGACCGGGACACGGGCTGTCCCGTCCGGGACTCCCGCGCCTTCGCGGAAGTCACCGGCGGCCGGCTCGCGGTCATCGTCGGACACGGACACCTGCCGATGTACACCGCCCCCGCCCGGGTCGCGGCGTACCTCGAACCCCTCGTCGACGGAACGCGGCTCGACCGCGCCCCGCATCGACGTCTCACCACCGGAACAGGAAGCCAATCATGACCGAGAACACGTTCGCCGAGCGCACCGCGCCCGCGGCGGACATCGCCGAGATCCGCAGGCTCCACACGCAGTGGTGGGAATCCAATATCGGCTGGGACATCGACCGCATGGTCGAGGTGTTCCCGTCGCCGGGCGACGAGTACCTGATGTTCAACTTCAACGGGCACCCGTACTTCAACATGACCGAGAAGGTCGCGCTGTGGAAGTGGTACCGCGAGATCATCGCCCAGACGGGCGGCCTGACGACGCGGATCATGCGCCTGGAGGTCCGCGGCGACACCGCCTGGCTGGCCTGCGAGTTCACCGTCGAGGCGGAGATGCTCGACGGCGGGGAGTGGACCGCGGACTCGGTCGACGCGACGGTGGGACGGGCCACCGAGATCTACCACCGCGACAACGGGCGGGGCGCACCCCAGTGGCGCATGTGGCACACCCACATCACCGCGCTGCCCGACCTGGACGAGACCCGGCCCGGATTCGACGACTCCACCAACAGTCGCGGCCTGGGCTGGGTCCCGTGGAACCCGCTCCCGAAGGGCGTCTGAGCATGGCCGTCGCCGAAGGTTCCGCGCGCACGGGCCAAGAATCCCCGCGCATCGCACTCGTGCTCGGCAGTTCACAACGTCCGGCCGAGATCGTCGCGGCGGCCAAGGCCGCCGAGCGCGGCGGCTTCGACGAACTGTGGGTCGGCGAGGACTACTTCTACACCGGCGCGATCGCCGCGGCCGGCGCCGTCCTGGCCGCCACCGAACTCCCGGTCGGGATCGGCATCGTGCCCACCACCTCCCGGCATCCCGCGCTCCTGGCCATGGAGTTGGCCACTCTCGCCGGACTGTATCCGGGGCGGCTCAAGGCCGGCGTCGGGGCGGGCGTGCCGGACTGGCTGGACCAGATGGCGATCCGATCGAGGAAGCCGCTGTCCTCGGTGCGGGACGTGATCGCCGGGCTGCGTACCCTCCTCGCCGGGGAGACGCTGACCGTCGAGGCGTCCTCGTACCGGGCCCGGGAGGTGCAACTGGCCCATCCGCCCGCGGTGGTGCCGCCGATCCTGGCGGGTGTGGGCGGGCCGAAGGCGCTCGCCATGTCGGGCGCGTCCGCCGACGGGACGGTGCTCTCGGTGCTCGCCGGAACGGAATACGTCAAGTGGGCGGCCGACGCCGTGGCCGGCGGCGGCGCCGGTCCCGCGCACGACCTGGTGGCGTACGTCCTGTGCTCCGTCGACGACGATGCCGCCGTCGCCCGCGAGCGGTTGCGCGAACTGTTCGGCCTCTACCTGCTGGCCGGACCACGCAACCCGATGACCGAGGCGCACGGGATCGCGGACGCGGCCGAGGCCCTGGCCGCGCTGGACTTCGACGACGCCGTGCGGGCGATCCCGGACGCGTGGATCGACGAACTGGCGGTCGTGGGCACGCCCGAGGACTGCGCCCGCAGGATCGCGCTGCTGGCCGAGGCGGGAGCGCACTGCGTGGCGCTGTGTCCGCTGCCCGACCAGGACGCCGAGGCGCAGGTCGACCTGCTCGCGCGCGAACTCCTGCCTCGGGTGCGGGCGGTCCGCTCCGCGGGGTGAGACGTCGCGGCGGCCGGGCCGGCGGGACCCGGGTGGCCAACCCGGGTCCGGGGGCGTCGGTTCGGCCCCGGGACACGATTCACCCGGGCGGGATCCCTCGGCCCGCCCGGGGGCCGACGGCCCGCCCGCCCGATGGGGGACGGCCCGCCCGCCCGGCGCGGCCGAGAGCGGTGGTCGGCGCTTCGGGGTCGGGTGGTCGCCCCCGACGTCGGGGCCGCCGCGCCGGGACAGCACACACCAGCGATGGGAGACACCGATGACCTATTCGATCGTGAGCTTCGATCCGCACGACGGTTCCCTCGGATTCGCCGCGCAGTCGCACTTCTTCGCCGTGGGCTCGGTGGTCGGCGACGCGGAGGCCGGCGTCGGCGTCGTGGTCAGCCAGGCCTTCGCCAACACCGACTGGCCGCACGAGGGGCTGGCGATGCTGCGCGCGGGGGCGACGCCCGACGACGTGCTGGCGACGCTGACCGCGAGCGATCCGCCGGCCGAGTACCGGCAGGCGATCGTCATGGACGCGACGGGCGGCTACGCCTGCTTCACCGGCGACCGGTGTGCGCCGCACGCCGACGTCGCACGCGGCGCGGGTATGGCCGTCGCCGGAAACATGCTGGCCTCGGACGGCGTGTGCGCCGCCGTGCTGACGGCTGCCCACCACGACCCCGGAACGGCGCACGCCCGGCGCCTGGTGTCCGCGCTCGAGGCGGGCGAACGCGCCGGCGGTGACGCGAGGGGATCGCAGTCCGCGGTCCTGAAGGTGGTGGACGGCGTACGCGGCGAGCGGCCCTGGCGGCACGTGCTCGCCGACATCCGGGTCGACGACCACGCCGACCCGGTGGGCGAGTTGCGGCGCCTGTTGCCCGTGCACGAGGGCTTTCGGGCGATCGGGGCCGCGTTGTTCGCCCCGCCGCTGGTGATCGGCGACGCGTCGCGGATCGCCGCCGCCGATGCCCGCGGGATGGTCGAGGCGCTCGCGGGAGTCGCGCCCGGCCTGGGCGCCAACCGCGAGGCGGACCTGTGGCGGGCGGTCATCCTGCTGCGCTGTGGCGAGAGCGCGGCCGGCACCGCGCTGCTCGCGGAACTCACCGCTGATCGACCGCAGTTGGGCGAGTTCGCGCGTGGCCTCCAGCGGGTCGGGATCCTGCCGGCGGTCGAGGTGCGGCCGTGAGGCCGCCTTGGTCCGGGGGGTTCGACGCGGACCGCCCGCGCCCCGCGGTGGACACGTTCGTCCGGGTCGACCGGGTGCGCGAGACGGCGGTGGAACTGGTGCGCATCGACACCCGGAACCCGCCCGGCCGGGAGTCCGCTGCCGTGCCCGCGTTGCTGGAACTGCTGGGCGCGATCGGTTGTGCCACCGAGGTGTTCACGTCGCGATCCGGGCGGCCCTCGGTGCTCGCCGGCTACGGTCGCGTCGCGCCGGGCCGCCCGACGCTGCTGATCAACGGCCACGTGGACGTCGTACCGGTCGCCGAGTCGGACTGGACGGTGCCCCCCTTCGAGGGGGTCCTGCGCGACGGGCGCCTGATCGGGCGCGGTGCGGCGGACATGAAGGGCGGTATCGCCGCGGCGATCGAGGGGTTGCGCGCGTGCGTCGACTCCGGCGTCGACCTCGGCGCCGACATCGTGTTCCACCTCGTCGCCGACGAGGAGACCGGCGGCGTGCACGGGACGGAGGAACTCGTGGCCGCCGGTGTGGTCCGGGCCGACGCGTGCATCGTTCCCGAGCCGACCGACCTGCGGCCGGCCGTGGCCGAACGCGGCTCCTGGCAGGCCCGGATCGAGGTGTCGGGCACGGCCGGACACGGTGGCGACCCGGCGCGGGGACGCTCGGCGGTCGCGGACGCGGCCCGTGTCACCACCGCCCTGCATCTGGCCCGGTTCCACGAGGTCCCGCATCCGCTGCTGGGCAGCCCGACGTGCAATGTGGCGATGGTGCGCGGCGGGGTCGCCGCCAATGTGATCGCGCCGAACTGCGTGCTGACCATCGACCGGCGCACGCTGCCGGGGGAGACGGCCGAGGACGTGTACACCTCGATCGTCCGCACGATCGACGCGGCCTGCCCGGATGTCGACTACCGCGTGGTCCCGACGTTCTTCTGCGAGGCGTCCGAGCTGCCGCTGCCGCACCCCTTCGCGGACTTCGTCGACACGTGCCGTCTCGCCAGGGCGCGGGACGACGCGGGCTTCGTGGGGCTGTTCCTCGGCTCCGACGCGCGCTTCCTGCGCAACCGCCTGGCGATTCCCACCGTCGTCTACGGCCCGGGCTCGATCCGGCAGGCGCACGGCGCCGACGAGTGGGTGGAGATCGAGGACCTGGCCTCGGCCGCGCGGACCTTCGCCCGCGCGATGGCGGGGTTCGCCGACTACGTGGCGGGCACCGGCGCCCCGGACGGATCCGGCGCCCCGGACGGATCCGGCGCCCGGGAGGGATCCGGCGCCCCGGGCGGATCCGGGGCGCGGACTGCACGGCCGTCGCCGCCGACGACGGCAGCGGAGCGCGCCGAGGAATCGCGCGGCTGACCGGAATCCGACCCTCGCGGTCGGACGAGCACGATCAGGCGCCGCCGGACCCGCGCGGGTCCCGTCGGCGCCGGGAGGTCGACGGGTTCGTACGCGACCCGTCGGCGCGGGGATCGGGGACCGCGCCGCACCACGTCTTCGCCGCAAAACCACCCATTGCGCAGACAAACCTACAGGAAAAGTGTATGTTCTGCGCCACATGAAGGAGGGCACATGGCTGACCAGTCAGGCGCGGTGACAGGCCGGCAGGCAGCAGGAACCGGGACCGCCCGCGGCCCGGTGTTGGAAACGCGTTCGATCGACTACGTCCCGCAGTCCGAGCGGCACGGCCGTGCCTGGCACCAGGCGCCGTTCTGGTTCACCGGGCAGTTCGTGCCGACCACGATGGTCGTCGGCTTCGCGGGACCCGTCATGGGACTGTCGATCGGCTGGTCGATCGCGGCCACCGTACTCGGCATCCTGTTCGGCACCTGCTTCATGGCGTTCCACGCGAACCAGGGGCCCACCATGGGCCTGCCCCAGATGATCCAGTCACGCGCCCAGTTCGGCACCCGGGGCGCCTTGGTGCCGATGCTCGCGGTCATCTGCGTGTACATCGGCTTCAGCGCGTTCGGCGTGCTGCTGGCCTCCCAGGTGCTCGAATCGGTGCTGCCCGGCCCGGCGACGCTGTGGGCGGTCGTCATCGTCGTACTCGCGGCGACCGTGGCCATCGTCGGCTACGACCTGCTGCACGCCGTGCTGCGCCTGCTGCCGTACCTGGTCGTCCCCGTGTTCGCGGTCCTCACCGTGCTGGCGCTGACGCACCTGGAGCCGCACCCCGTCCCGCACGACTCCGCCTTCACCCCCGCCGCGGCACTCGCCCAGTTCGTCGCCGCGGCCGGCTACCAACTCGGGTACGCCGTCTACGTCTCCGACTACTCCAGATACCTGCCCGCGGACACCTCCGAACGCGGGGTGATCGGCTGGACGTACGCCGGGGCCGCCCTGTCGGCGATCTGGCTCATGGTGCTCGGCAACTTCATCGCCGGCTCCGTCCCGGTGCCCGACGCGCTGGTCAACCTCCAGGACATCGGCGACACCCTGTTCGACGGCTTCGGGAAGACCGCCGTCGTCGCCGTCCTGGTGCCCAGCGCGATCGCCGTCATGGGCGTCAACCTCTACGGCGCGATGCTCTCGGGCCTGAGCATCGTGCAGGCCTTTCGCCCCATCGCGCTGACCGTGCGCACCCGCGTCACCGGCATCGTGGCCGGCGCGGCACTCGCGCTCGCGGTGGCCGAGGGCCTGCCGTCGAAGTACCTCGGCAGCTTCAACGACTTCATCACCCTGATCCTCTACGTCCTGGCGCCGTGGACCGCGGTCAACCTGATCGACTACTACTTCGTGCGTCGAGGCCACTACGCGATCACCGAGATCTTCAGCCCGAACAGCATCTACGGACGCTGGGGGTGGCGCGGCCTGCTGTCCTACGCGCTGGGCGTCGCCGCGCTGGTGCCGTTCATGGTCACCGGCTTCTACACCGGCCCCATGGTCGACACCCTCGACGGCGCGGACATCGCCTTCGTCGTCGGACTGGTCGTCTCCGGCGCGGCCTATCGGATCACCACCCGGGGCTTCGACGTCGACGCCGAACAGCAGGCGATCGAGCGCAGCAAGACCCACCTGGACGGCGCGGACGCCGTCGTACGCGCCCGACCTCGCGCGACCGGCTGACCGGTTCTCGGAGTCGACCCGCCCGTCGGGAGCCCGGCCGGCTCGCGGCGGGCCACTCCGCGTTCGGCCACGAGCGGCACCGTGCACGCGCGTTGCCGTCACGCGGACGCGCCCGAGGTCCCGCCCGGCAGTCCGAGCGCCGCGTGATGCCGCGTTCGCAGGACGCCGGGTCCCGCGCCTCGTATCCTCACGGGGAGTACCGTGCCGAGCGACGGGGGGCTGCCATGCGGGTCACGATCCGGTGTGTCGCGGAGGGGGACGACGATCTCTCCGCCGAACTGTACGAGTGGCTGGTCGACATCCCCGAGGCGCGCAGGCACGCGGCACCCGAGGCCAAGCCCGGAAAACCCGCGCCGGGCCAACTCGGCGTCCTGGCCGTGGTGACCCTCGTCCTGACCGCCGGGTTCAACGCGGGCTCGTTGGGCGTCGCGATCGCGGCGTTCCGCGAGAACCGGCGCCGTGCGGGCGCTCCGTCGATCACGGTCACCGTCGAGAAGGACGGCAAGGAGTTCGCGGTGACCGGAACGGACGCGGACGAGATCCGGCGCAAGCTCGACGAGTTGACCTCGGCCTGAGCGATCCATGCGTTCACTGCGTCCGGGTGAGTCCCGCGCGGTGCTGATCGGCGTCGCCGACTACCCGGACGGCGGGGACTTCGCGAGCGTCGAGGCGGCACTGCACAACGTCCTGCGCTTGAAAGGCCTGCTCACCGACCCGGCGTACGCCGGGTTCCACGGCACGCGCGAGTACACCCGCTCGCTGGTCAACCCGCAGACCGGCGAGGGGGTGCGCGCCGCGGTCAAGCGCGCGGCCGAGCAGGCGACCGACGTGCTCTTCGTGTACTACGTGGGGCACGGCTCCCGGGTCGGCGCCGAGCGGGAGCTGTACCTGACGTCGTGCACGACAGCCGGCGCCGAATCCGTCGTGACCACCGGACTGCGCTACACGGTCCTGCGCGACCTGCTGCGGGCGGCGCGCGCCCGCGTGGTCGTACTGGTCCTGGACTGCTGCTTCAGCGGAGTCGCCGCCAAGGTGCTCGGCGACGACGAGGCCGTGGCCGAGGAACTCGCGGAGGAGGAACTCCTGGACCGGGCCGCCCTGAAGGAGGATGTCGACGAGGGTCTCCTCGACGGGGTGTGTGTGCTGGCGTCGAGCGGGCCCACGCAGACCTCCGGGGCCGAGGGCGGGCTCGGCGCCGGCGATCTCACCACGTTCACCGCACACTTCGTGGCCTCGCTGGAGAGTCGCGAGGACAACGATCGCGAACCTCTGATCCTGAGCACGCTGTTCCGGCGCACCGAGCGGCGCATGCGCAGGGCGGATGTCCCGCAGAAACCGGTGATGGCGATCGTGGGTACCGCCGACAGGCTGATCATGCGTCAGGCGGTCGTCGTTCCGGCGCCGGCGCCCGTGGAAGAGGTCGCGGCCGACCCCGCGCCCGTGCCGGGCGCCGACGCGCGCCCTGCGGGGGACGCGCGACGCCTGCTGACCTGGCGCACCCCGGCGGGCGACCTCGACGTCTTCGACCCGGCTCTGGCCGAGCGAATCATCGCACTGCACCGGGGGGCGTTCGACGATCAGTGGAAGGGAGGCGACGATGGGCAAGGTTAGTCCGCGCCTGGGGCAGGCATTGGAGTACCTGCGGCGCCGGGTCGACGCGGACCCCGGCGCGTTCGAGGACTTGGCTTCCCTGGCGGCCTTGGCATTGCAGGCGAGCACGCAGTACCGGGACGCGGGGGAGCTGCGGACGGCCCTGGCGCTCGGCCAGGAGTCGGTCCGCGCCGCCCGCCTCGCGTCGGCGCGCGATCCCGACGGCGGACACGAAGTCCTCTACAACCGCGCCCTGTTGCATCTCGCCGATTGCCTGGTCGCGGCCGACTCCCCGCTGGAGGCGCTGGACATCGTCGACGAGGCCGTGGAATCGGCCCGTTCGAGGGCGGCGGAGTCTCCCGACGATCCGGCGTCGTGGCGGGTGTTGGCGGGCGCTTCGGACATGCGGGCCGGATTGGTCGCGGCGCAGGGCGACCTCGTGACGGCGATGGAGCACGCGGACGAGGCGGTCGCCGCGTACCGGGCTCTGGCTCGGGTCGCCGGCGGGCCGGAGGAGACGATGCTGCTCGCCAAGGGGCTCCACAACCGCGCGGTGACCTCGGGGGCCTCCGGCGACCTCGCGGCGGCACAACGCGACGTGGCGGAGGCGATCGACCTGTATCGCGCGGCGATTTCGGCCGGGGCGCGGCACGGCGAGGCGCTGCTCAGCCGGGCGTTGCAGGCCCGAACCGCGATCGGGGAAGCGAGCGGGGCGGCAGCGGGGGAGGACGCGGGCGAGCAGGCCGCGCACGCCTACGTCCAAGCGGTGCTGCACGACCCGCGCGTCGCCGCGGTGGACTTCGGCACCGCTTCCAGCAGCGTGCGTTTGACAGGGTTCGGCTCTCAGGAGCCGGACGACATGCAGCCGGGGCTCCCTGAGGGTTCCCCCACGGAAGGAACCAGTGCAGTGGCGGAACGAAGCAACACGTATGTGGACCTGGCCACCGCGATCGAATCGGTGCGCGATGAACTCAGGGCGGCGGCCCACCATGCCGCCGGGAGCGATCTGCAATTCGAAGTGGGCACGGTGGAACTGGAGTTCGGGGTCGAACTGCGAACGGACTCCGCTCGCGGCGGCGGGGTGCGGGTGATGGTTCTCGCCGGCGGGCCGGAGAGGGCGTCGAGTGGCGCGCAGCACCGCATCCGACTCGAACTGACGCCCAGGTCCCGCTCCGGAGACCTGCTCGTCGGGGGTGGGGCCATCGAAGTCTGAGCACCGCACGTCCGGGAGCACCCTGACGGCGGGCCGGCGGCGCGCCTTCGTCGGGCGGCGGCCGATCGCCGAGCGGACGGGCCGTTCCGCCGGCCCTTGGTGGTTCGTGTAGTCGGCCACGCAGATGCCCCGAGATCGTGGGTTGCCCGTTGATCTTGCGACCGGGCGCGGCTAGCGTACCCGTTCGACATCGGGTGTCGAATATTCGACACTCGTCGCAAGAGCTTCGTTGCGGGAGGTGCGCACCATGCCCCGGTCCGACTCCGACTTCCGCGTTCTCGACTGCCACCACCACGTCGGTGACGCGCACGGCGGGCCCGACCCGGAGGCCGCGACCCCCGACGGCGCCGCCGGTGATCGCGCGACGCGCCTGGCGACGATGGGGCGCAACGGCATCCACGAAGCCGTCGTCATCCCCGGGCACGGCTACCTGCGGCCGAACGGTGTGGCCGACACCCGCCGCGTCAACGATGCCATTGCCGCCTACCGCGACGCGGCGCCCGACCGGTTCCCCGTCGCGATCGGTGTCACCGAGCCGCTGTACGGCGCGGCGGGGCTCGCCGAGATCGACCGGTGCGCCGACGAACTCGGCCTGCGCGGCATCAGCGTGCACGCCCGCTTCCACGGCGTGCCCGTCGGCTCCCCGCTCGTGCGCGCGATCGTCGAACGTTGCGGCGAGCGCGGCCTGGTGCCGCTGGTGCACGCACTGGGCGAGACACCGGACGAGGCGCTGTGGCAAGTGCGGGAACTGGCACGGGACTTCCCCGATCTCACCATCCTGGTCCTGGACGCCTTCTCGACCTTCGAACAGGTGCGACAGGCGCTCCCGGTGGGGGAGTCGGCGCCGAACCTGGTCTTCGACACCTCGCTGGCCTACTCGTTCGACCTGATCGAGCCCTTCGTGCGCCGACACGGGGCACACCGGCTGGTGTTCGGCACCGACCTGTACTCCGCGCCCCTGGGCTACCGGCGCACCCACCTGCTCGGCCAAATCCTGGACGCCGACCTCCCCGACGCGGACAAACAGCGCATCCTCGCCGACAACGCGCGCCGAATCCTGGGCCCGGACGATCGGGAGGACTCGCGATGAGGTTCGCGACCGGCACGACGGTGCGCGACTTCGACGACTACGCGGCCTGGCTCGCCGTGGCCGCCGACTGCGGATACACCATGCTCACCACCGGCGACTCGCAATCCTTGTGGGCCGACCCCTACGTCTGCCTGGCCTTCGCCGCGCCGCGCACCAGCACCCAGCGCCTGGCCGTCACGGTCTCCAACCCCAGGACGCGCCACCCGGCCGTCGCCGCCTCCGCCGCGTCGGCCCTCCAGCAGATCAGCGGAGGCCGGTTCGTGCCCGGCATCGCCTCGGGCGACTCGGCACTGCGCAACATCGGCGTGCGACCGGGCACCGTGAACGAGACCGAGGCGTACGTGGGCGCCGTCCGCGCACTCACCCGAGGCGAGCCGGCCGACTGGCGGGGCACCGAACTCGTCCAGCGCTGGGCGCCCGCCACCACCCCGGTCTGGATGGCCGCCGAGGGCCCGCGCACCCTTCGCGCGGCCGGGCGCTGCGCCGACGGCGTCATCCTCTCCAACTCGCTGACGCGCGAGGCGTACGCCCGCAACCTCGGGCACATCGCGGCGGGCGCGGCCGAGGCCGGTCGGGACATGGCCGACATCGAGATCTGGTGCATGGCCAACGTCGTCCCCGCCCGTACCGAGCAGGAGGGGATCCGGCAGGTGCGGTCGGTCCTGGCGGGCACCGCCAATCACGTCTTCCGGTTCACCACCGAGGGCAAGGGACTGCCGTCGTCGCTGGTGCCGAAGGTGAACGAGCTCAAGCGCCGCTACGACTCGGCGCACCACGCGTCGCCCGAGACCGCGGGCCACAACGCGGCGCTCGTGGACGAGTTGGGCCTCACCGGCTGGCTCGCCGGACACTCCACGGTGGCCGGCCCCATCGGGTACTGCGCCGAGCGACTCGCCGAGATCGAGGAGTCGGGCATCGACAACGTCATCGTCGCCCAGTTCGTCCCAAAACCGTTGCGCTTCATGCGCGAGTTCGCCGACCAGGTCGTCGCCCGTCTGTGCTGACCCGAGCGTGCCGGGTCGGCGCGGCGGCGGGCAAACCACGCACCGGACGAGCTCGGCGCGTGGCCCGAGCACTGTTGCCGCACGCTCGGTGATCGAGCGTACGCGCCGCCGTGACGTGCGACGTCGCTCGTCACGGGGGCGCATATGGTGGTTCCCGCGTACCACATCGGAGGACCGGATCGGTTCGACTGCACAGAGGTGAGCCCCACGTGACGACCCATCCCCGCAGAAGCCTCGGTCGGGTGCTCGAGGACTTCGGTCCCACCCTCCTCGACCTGATCCACGGCGACGCGGGCACCGTGGAGGAGATCGGCGGGGTGGTCATCCACGACCCGTACGACGAACCGCAATACCCACGGCACGCGGTCGTCCTCGGCGCCGCCGTGCACGGAGGCGCCGAGATCGCCGGCCTCCTGCGCACGCTGGGCACCCACGACGTCGCCGCCCTGATCGTGCGCGGGCCCGTCGAGCCCGACGTCGCGGTCGAGCGTGCCGCCGCCGAGGCGGGGGTGGCGCTGCTGGCGTTGACCCGGGGCGCGTCCTGGGCGCAACTCGCGGCGATGCTCCGCACGTTGCTCACCGAGGGCGATGTCGGCGAAGCCGGCACACAGACCCTGGGCGGCGTGCCTTCCGGCGACCTGTTCGCCCTGGCGAACGCCGTGGCCACGCTCCTGGACGCCCCGATCACCATCGAGGACCGCCGCTCGCACATCCTCGCCTTCTCCGGCCGCCAGGACGAGGCCGATCCCTCGCGCGTGGCGACCATCCTGGCTCGCCGAGTACCCGACATATACCTGCGCATCTTCGAGGACCGCGGCGTCTTCAAGGAGCTGTACCGCAGCCGGGAGCCGATGTTCATCCCCCCGGTGATCCTGGACGGCGAGGCCGCACTCGCGCGCACCGCGATCGTCGTTCGGGCGGGCGACGAGATCCTCGGTTCGATGTGGGCCGCCGTCCGGGAGCCCCTCAGCCCGGAACGCGCCGGGGCCTTCGTGGAGGCGTCCAAGCTCGTGGCCCTGCACCTGTTGCGGCACCGGGCCGGTGCCGACGCCGAGAACCGGTTGCGCGCGGACCTGGTCACCACCGTGCTGGAGGGCGGCCCCGGCGCCGTCGACGCACTCGCCCGCCTGGGACTGGGGTACGAGCCCACGGTGGTGCTGGCGCTGGGCTTGGCCCGCGGCCACGGCGAGGACCACACCCAGTCGACGGCCGAACACCAACGCTTGACCGCGGCCCTCGCGATCCACCTCAACGCCGTGCAACCGCGCTCGGCCGTCGCCCTCCTGGGCGACACCGCCTACGCCGTCCTCCCGGCCCCCGGCGACCCGGCCGCCGCGTGCGAGCGCGCGGTGCAGATCGCCACGAACTTCCTCGAACGCACCGGCGACCGGGTCAAGGCGCTGATCGGCATCGGAACGATCGCGCACGAACCCACCGCGCTGCGGCGCTCGCGCACGAACGCGGACCGCGCGCTGCGGGTGCTGGCCGGCGGGCAGGTGCGGCAGCGGGTCGCCTCGATCACCGACGTCTACATCGACGCGCTGCTCCTGGAGATTCGCGACCTCGCCGCGGCCAACGGCGACGAACTCGTCGGTCCGCTCGCCCGGCTCGTCGCCTACGACGCCAAGCACAACACCAACCTGGTCGACACGCTGCGGGCGTGGCTGGACGCGTTCGGCGACGTGACCTCCGCCTCGGCGAGCATGTTCGTGCACGCCAACACCTTCCGGTACCGCATGCGTCGGATGGCCGAGGTCGGCCGGATCGACCTTCAGGACCCGTCGGCGCGCTTCGCGATCACCTTGCAACTGCGCTTGATGAGCCCGCAGCCCGGCGACGGGCTCCCGGCCTCGCCCTCCGCCCCGCCGTCGGCCCCGCTGTCGGCCCCGGCCCACGACGTCACGAGAGCCGAACCCGGCGCCGCCCCCGCGCGCGAGTCGGCGCGGACGACATCCGCGGACCGGTGCGGACCCGTACCCGGACGCCAGACCGGATGGCGGACACCATGACCATCGCCGCACGCGCCGCGTGATCGACACCACGAGCAGGTCGAGGAGTTCGTCGCCCTGCTCATCCGGCCGGCGGAGCGCCCACCCGGCGCACCACGCTCGACGCCGACCGGAACCCGCCCACCGCCGGCGCCGGTCACCCGACCACGCACGGGACGGCGCCGGGGTGCCGCCGACCCGCGAGCGCCCCTGGGTCGATCCGTGACTTTGCCGTCTCGCTAGTCGGCCGCCGCGATCAAGTCCGCGCCCAGCTCGCCCAGTGCGGTCGCCAGCAGGTGGGTGTTGGCGCGGGGCACGGTCGGCACGACCGAGGCGTCCACGATGTGCAGGCCGCTCAGGCCGTGCACGCGCAGGTCCGCGTCGACCACGCCGGCCGTCGGATCGGTGCTGATCCGGCAGGTGCCGACGCCGTGGTAGAAGGCGTAGTGCGAGGCGGCGAAGGACAGGCACAGTGCGTCGTCGGGCATGTCCGACACCCGCCGCACGGCGGCCGGAGCGAGCGCGAGGCCGGAGGCGGCCACGACGCGCGCGGCCAGGCGCACCCCGATCGCCAGGCGCTCCAGGTTGTCGCGGTCGGTGGTGAACGGCCAGGAGATCCGCGCCGGGGCGTCGGGCGCGGCGCCGGTGGGCACGATCGAGCCGAAGCCGTTGGGCAGTTGCAGGGCGACGCTGATCTCGATCTCCCGGGTGCCGTCCGGATTGCGCCGGGCCACGGGGGTCAACTGGAGGTCGTGGGTGCGCCCCCCGCCCGGACGGGCCGTGGCCCGGGCGATCGTCTGCAGCGTCGGTCCGCCGTCGGGCACCGCGTCCGGTCGCACCGCCGCCCGATAGGACACCACCATGTGATCGCTCAAGCCGCCGCCGACGGCCGGTAGTTCGTGCAGCGGTTGGATGCCCAGCCCGGAGATGCCGGGCGCCGGTCCCACGCCGGAGCGCCACAACAGCAGCGGGTTCTGCACGACGCCCGCGGACAGCACGACCCGGCCCGCGTATACGCGTTCGCCGTCGGCCAGTTCGATGCCGACCGCGCGGCCGCCGGCGAGCAGGACGCGACGCACGTGGGCGTCGCCGCGTACGGTCAGATTCGGGCGGGCGCGGGCCGAGTCGAGGTAGGCGACGGTGTTCGACACGCGTCGGGTGCCGCGCCGGTTCATCGGGATCGGGCCGACCCCGGTCGATCCCGGACGACTGTGGTCGGGGCACAACGGCAGCCCCTCGGCCAGACACCCGTCGACGAAGCCACGCTGCAACGGGCTCCAGTCGGCCTCCGGGTGCCGCAGGATCGGGATCGGTCCGGCGTTGCCGTGGTGGGGTTCGTCGCCGAAGTCCAGGTCGTGTTCGATCCGGTTGAGGTAGGGCGACATCCGCTCCCACCGCATTCCCTCCGGCCACGACGCGAAGTCCTCCGGCTCCGGGCGCATCGCCACCGCGCCGTTGGTCGCGGACGAGCCCCCGACGCCGCGCCCACGCGCGTAGTCGAGCACGCGCCCCGCGGTCGAGGCGACCTTGTCGCCCCAGTTGTACGGCCAGGCCACCGGCCGCGAAAGATGCCGCAGTTCGTCCGGCATCGTGTCGGCGCGATGGTCGGGACCGGCCTCGACCAGCAGGACCGTACGATCCGATCGCTCGGACAACCGGGCGGCCAGGACACATCCGGCCGAGCCCGCGCCGACCACGACGACGTCGAACGTGCCCGGACCGCCTCCCGGGGATCGGCCGTCGAGCGTGGACGCGGAAGCGGTCGGGGACTGGGGATCGGGCTTCGGTCGGCCGGCTGACATGGGCGACTCCTCCACTTCGGGGACTACGGACTCGGCTGTTTCGTGCATACGGACTCGGCTGTTTCGTGCAGGGGACAGGGCTGTTCGGGGAATGCCGGTCGGGCCTACGCGGAGTGCGCCGCCGTCTCCCAGGCCGTGCGGGTCGCGGCGAGGGTGGCCTCGGCGAACGTGTACAGGTCGGCGGTTCGCCAGTCGTCGGAGAGCAGTTCGACGCTGACCACGTCGTCGTAACCCTTCGCCGCGAGCGTCGCGCAGAACCGGTCCAGGTCCAGGACGCCTCGGCCCGGGAGGACCCGGCGGTGCATGGACTCGTGGTGCGTGTCGTCGGTCACCGGCGCGGGTGCGTCCGCGAACTGCACGAAGCCGATGCGATCGAGCGGCAGCGCGGCCAGGTCGGCCCACCTGCTCGGCCCCCGGAAGAAGTGCCAACTCTCCACGACCAGACGCAGGTTCGGGTGCGCCACCCGCTCCCACAGGCGCAGCGCCTCGGCAATCGAGTCGACGTGCCGGGTGGGCAGGAACTCCACGGCCAGGCCGATGCCTTCCGCGGCCAGGGCTCGGGCGCACCGGGCGGTGTTGGCCACCACCGGGTCGTCGATTTCGCCGGTGACCACACACAGCACCTGTTCCGGGCGCAGTACGCGGGCCACCCGAAGGATCTGGCCCAGGCTGCGCAGCGTCCCGGGCTCGTCCGCGGAGATCGACAGCGAGACCAGTTCGTGGCAGGGCAGGTCGTGCCGTCCCAGGTGGGCGGCGAGTTCGCTCGCGGGCAGGCCTTCGCGCTCGTGTGCGAGCACGGAGAGGAGGTCGAGCCCGATGTGATCGTAGCCGGCCGCCTCGGCGGCGGCGATCTGCCGGGGGAGGGACGGCGGCAGTCCGTAGTAGGTCGAGTGGTTGAACGTGTTGAAGCTGTAGCGCATCGCATCCTCGCGTGCTCCTCGGTCGGCCCGGCCCGGGCCGGGTGGACGGGTCGCATCTTGTGAAGGCCATCATAACCATGATAGCCATGAAACAGACGAGCTCCGGAGCAGGCCGTCGCCACCGTCCCGGCGCCACCGCCGCCGGCCGCGCTGCGGCCTCGGTCCCGGCTCCCGCCCCGGCCTCCGCCGTCTCCGCCGTCTCCGCCGTCTCCGCCGTCTCCGCCGTCTCCGCCCGTCATCGCCATCCGAAGGGGTCCCCATGTACGACCTGCAAGGAAAGGTCGCGCTCGTCACCGGCGCGGCGCAGGGACAGGGAGCCGCCGAGGCGCGCCTGTTCGTCGAGTGCGGCGCCTCGGTGATGCTCGCCGACGTGCTCACCGAGCAGGGTGCCGCGCTCGCCGAAGAGCTGGGCGACAATGCCGCCTTCGTCACCCTCGACGTCAGTGACGAGCACGCCTGGGCCGCCGCCGTCGCGCTGACCGTGGAGCGCTTCGGCGGCATCGACATCCTGATCAACAACGCCGCGGCGATGCGTATCGTCGCCCTCGAGGACGAGACGGCCGACGCCTTCCGGCGCGTTCTCGACGTCAACCTGCTCGGCCCCTTCCTCGGCATCCGGGCCGTCGTCCCGCACATGCGGGCCGCGGGCGGCGGGGCGATCGTCAACATCGCCTCCGTCAGCGGCGTGCAGGCGCAGGCGTGGGCGTCCGCGTACTCCGCGTCCAAGTGGGGACTACGCGGCCTGACCCGCACCGCGGCCGTGGAACTGGGCGAGGCGGGGATCCGGGTCAACGCCATCGTGCCCGGCACGATCCGTACCGCGATGCTCCCGGCCGACCGCAGCGGTTCCGCGCGGGACACCCGGTTCGCGCGACTGCCCCTGGGCCGCGTCGGCGAACCGGACGAGATCGCGCACATGGCCGCGTTCCTGGCCTCGCCCGGCGCCTCCTACGCCACCGGCGCCGACTTCACCGTCGACGGCGGCCTCCTCGCCGGCCCGACCCCGGCACCGCGGCCTTCCGCCCCGATGACCTTCCACTGACCCACCCACCACTCGAAGGACCGGCCACATGAGTGAGCAACAGCGCGTCGTCTACGCGAGCGCCGTCTACGACCAGGACGAAGTCGACGCCGTCATGGCGGTTCTGACGCAGGGCCAGAACGGCCTGCGGATCGGCCCCAACGTCGCCGAGATGGAACGCCGCGTGGCCGACCTGTTCGGCAAGCGCCATGGTGCGATGGTCAGTTCCGGCTCGGCGGCGCTGTTCCTCGCCGTCGAACTCCTGGACCTGCCGGTCGGCTCCGAGGTGATCACCTCGCCGCTGACCTTCTCCACCGACCTGTCCTGCCTGCTGCGCGCCGGCCTGGTACCGGTGTTCGTGGACGTCGAGCCCGACACCTTCCAGATCGACGTCTCCCGGATCGAGGAGATGATCGGCGAGCGCACCCGCGCCATCCTGGTACCCAACCTGGCCGGCAACGCGCCCGACTGGGACGTCATCCGCGACATCGCGGACCGACACGACCTCAGGGTCATCGAGGACTCCTGCGACGCGGTCGGCTCGACCCTGCGCGGCACACCGACCGGCACCCGCTCCGACATCTCGGTCACCAGCTTCTCGCTGTCGCACATCATCACCGCGGCCGGCAGCGGCGGCATGGTCATGCTCGACGACGACCGGCTGCGCGACCGCTGCCTGACCCTGCGCGGCTGGGGTCGCCGCTCGGAGACGCAACTGTTCGGCTCCCAGGCCGGCTCCCGGAGCTTCTGGACCGACCTGGACGGCATCAGCTACGACAACATGTTCATCTTCGACGAGGCCGGCTGGAACTTCCTGCCCACCGAGTTGTGCGCGGCCTTCGGAGTCCAGCAGGTCAAGAAGCTTGATCGCAACCACGCACGCCGGCAGCACAACTTCACCCGCTTCACCGAGGTGCTGCGCCGGCACCCGAAGCACTTCACGCCGCCTCGGCAGTCGCCCGACCTGAACACCGCCTGGTTGTCCTACTGTTTCCTGGTCGGGCCGGACGCCGGCTTCGGGCGCAGCGACCTCCAGCAGTACCTGGAGGAGCACGGCATCGACACCCGCGTCGTGTGGACGGGCAACGCCGCCCGCCAACCGTTCATGAAGAACGCCACGTTCCGGCAGCCCGCCGCCGGGCTCCCGGGCGCCGACCGGGTGATGGAGTACGGCATGTTGATCTCCTGCAACCACGGCCTCACCGACGCCATGATCGATCACGTCGCCGAGCGCATCGACGCGTTCATCGGGCAACTCCCCACCGCTCCCTGAGGTTTCGCCCCTTTCGCCCGGGCGCGCGCTCCCGCGCGACCCGGGCGACGGTGCGACGGCGGGACGGCGGGACGGCGGGACGGTGCGCCGGGAAGTGGGGAGACAGCGCGGCAGGAAGGCGGTGAGCACGGGCGTACGGCCCGTTGCGCACGGCCGTGCGGAGCGATCGCGCGAGACGGCGGGACCGTCCGCGCGGTGCGGCCTCGGCCGTCGCGCACGGCTCGGGAGGGCCGGGCGATCCGGTGCGGGTACGCCGACTCGTCCACCTCACGACCCAACGCCCGGCCGTGCGGTGGGTGATCACGCGGTGAGTACTCGGGGGACGGACCTGGCTGCGCGATCACGGCGGCTCCAGGCTGTCAGGGGGCCACGCCCGGCCGGCCGGCTCGCCCGCCGCCCACCGGTGGCCCGCCCGCTTTCGTGTGGCATGCGATCGCGCGGCGACCTCACGAACGAATGGAAAGAACCATGACCCGAACTCTCGGACTCATCGGCAGCGGAATGATCGGTTCCTCCGTCGCTCGCCTGGCCGTCGCGGCGGGCCTGGAGGTCGTCCTCAGCAATTCCCGAGGCCCCGAGACCCTCGCCGACCTGGTCACCGACCTGGGCGAGCGTGCCCGCGCGGCCACACCGGCGGACGCCGCCCGGGCCGCCGACGTGGTGGTGGCGGCGATCCCGTTGAAGGCCTACGCGGCGCTGCCCGTCGACGCCCTGGCCGGCAAGACGGTGCTGGACACGGCCAACTACTATCCCGAGCGGGACGGCCGGCTCGCGGAACTGGACACGGGCGAACTGACCTCCAGCGCGCTGCTGCAGCGCCACCTCGCGCACTCCCGCGTCGTCAAGGCGTTCAACACCATCACCCCGCACCAGTTGTTCTCCCTCGCCCGGCGCGCGGGCGCGCCGGACCGCAGCGCCCTGCCCATCGCCGGCGACGACGCGCGGGGCCGGGCCGAGGCCGTCGCGCTGTTGGACGTCCTGGGTTACGACGCGGTGGACATCGGCGCGCTGGACGCCAGTTGGCGCAGCGAACCGGATACGCCGGTGTACGTCCGGCCCTATCTCGGCGAGGTGCCCGCCATGGATGTCGAGGCGTTCCTGGCCTGGACGCTGCGGACGCCGGGCATCGCCGTGCCGGCCGCGCGGGTGGGCGAGCTGGTCGACGCGGCGGTCCGCCGGTCGGCGGGCGAGGCCATGCTCCCGAGCCGGGACTGACGCGACGCCGGTCCCGCGGCCGATCCGCGCGCGCCCGCGGATCGGCCGGCCGCGCGCCGGGAGGTGTGGGTCCTCCCGTTCGGGGCGATGCGCCGGGTGCTCGATCCTCAGGCGTGGACCGTGCCCTGGGGGAAGTCGCGCGGGGGTGTTCCGCGCAGGTTGTGGGTGATCGTGCGGGACGCGGCGAGGAGGCGGTCGCCGACCGCCCGGATGCCGGCCGGATCCAGGTCGGCCCATACGTACACGCTGATGTTGAGCGCCGTGACACCGGCACCGGTGAACGCCGGGGCGGACATGACACCCACGGGGTAGGTGCGGGCCTCCTGGAGGTCGTCGTCGAGGTAGTCGATCGTGCCGATCTCGTGCAGGAGTTCGGTGACGGCGGGGCGCCCGCGCGGCGAGAGCGAGTCGAGTTCGACGAGCAGCGCGCGCAGGCGTCGGGAGGCGGGCGTGTCGCTCTCGACGGTGTAGCCGCGCCGGCGCACGGTGGCGAGCACGGCGCGAAAGCGCGGGGTGCGCGCGGGATCGGCGTGTGGGGCGCGAGCGAGCCAGCGCCCGATCTCGGGTTCCCCCTCCCACGCGACCAGTCCCGGGCCGAACGGCGGGGCGAACGGGATGCGTTGCCCGACGCGCACGACATCGGCGGCGTCGCCGTCCACGGCGAGGTGACTGCCGACCACGATGTGCTCGCCGCTGGGGTAGCCGGCCGTCACGGCCATGCCCAGCTCGCGGACCAGCGCGGCCAGTTCGCCCTCGGCGGCGCGCGCGACCGGTACCCCGGTCTCGGCCGCGCGGCCGAGCGCGATCAGCCCCGGGCCCGGGGTGAAGGTCTTCTCGACGGGATCGCGGACGACCCAGCCGGCGCGGACCAGCGCGGCCAGCACGGCGTGGCACGTGGCGCGGTTGAGCCCGAGCCGACGCACCAGTTCGGCCACGGTCGCCGGTTCGCCGGGACGGGAGGCCAGGAACTCGGTGACGGCGACGACCCGGTCCGTGGGTGGGGACGGGATGGCCGACCACTGCTCGCGGTCCGGTGCGCTGTTCATCACGTGTCCGTTCTTCGAGACCGCGATCCTCGATGGCGGAGCGGGCCCGGTGCGGGGGCCGTGGGCCGTGGAGAACGCGGCGGGGCACCGCTACGGTACCTGCTCGACAATGATTGTCGACTATTCGTCGTCGAGGTCCGGGCGGGCAGCGTAATCCGGGGTCACGGGTGGGTCGCCGGCCCCCGGGGGCACGGTGCGGTTCTCGGCCGAGAGCGTGATCCACCTCTGTGCGGACCCGTGTGTGTGGAGGGCTCCAGTGGGCGATACTGGGCAAATCGACCTCGGAGTCCGGAAGGATCGACGGGTGACGGAAGACGGTCACAGCGCGCCTCCCTTCGAGCTGCCCGCGGACTGGGCGAGCCCGCTGGCGCACGCCGTCTTCGATCAGGGCGCGATGCTCCTCGCCGCGGTGGATCCGGACCTGCGGGTCGTCGCCACCAACGCCACCGCCGGGGGCTTCCCGCAGATCCCGATGGGTCCGGGGGACGACATGGCCGCCGTCTTCGCCGCCCTCGGCCTCGAATACCTGGTGCCGGTGCTCGGGCGGGCGCTGTCCCCGACGGGACCACTCCTGCGCAGGTGGCAGTTGGTCGCCGCACGTGCCGCGGGCGGGAACCTGCTGCACCTGACCATCGGCATCCTGCGGATCGAGCGCGCGCCGGGGTCGACCCTCGGCCTGCTCGTCACCGTGAACGACATGACCGACCTGGTGCGCTCCGAATCCCGCTTCGAGGTGGTACGCGAGGCCGCCCGGACCATCGGCGACTCGCTGGATGTCGCCCGGACGGCCCAGCAACTCGCGGACCTGGTGGTGCCACGACTGGCTGACCTCGCCGCCGTGCACCTCGCCGAGGCGGTCCTCGCCGGCGAAGAGCCCGCGGTCGACCCGACGACCGGCTACACGCCCGAGGTCCGGGCCGGGGTGGCCTTCGCGGGTGACGCGTGGCCCGAGGAACTGGTCCAGGTCGGCGAACGGCTGCCCGTCCCGCCGGACATCCCCGAAGTCCGGGCCATGGAGGGCGGGGCCACCCTGCTGATCCCGCGACTCGAGCCGCTGCCGGGCGACTCCTCGGTGCCCGCGAACGCGCACAGCCTGCTGGCCGTACCGCTGTTCGCGCGCGGACACTCGCTCGGCAGCGTGCAACTGTGGCGCACCGAGCGCCCGGACCCGTTCGACGAGAACGATGCCCGCCTGGTCGAGGAGATCGCCTCGCGTGCCGCGCTGAGCGTGGACAACGCGCGCCGCTACACCCGGGAGCACAACGTCGCGCTGGCCCTGCAACGCAGCCTCCTGCCCGAGGAGGGCAGCGACGAACCGGCCGCCGAGACCTTCGCGGCCTACCTGCCCACGTCCTCCTCGGCCGGGATCGGGGGCGACTGGTACGACACGATCCCGTTGTCCTCGCTGCGCCTGGCCTTCGTCGTCGGTGACGTGACCGGGCACGGCCTGCAGGCCAGCGCGACGATGGGGCGCCTGCGTACCGCCGTCCAGGCGCTCGCCGACATGGACCTGCCGCCGGACGAGCTGCTGACGCACGTGGACGACCTGGTCCAGCGGTTCCCGAACCGGTCCCATGGTGCCGAGGCGGTCTCCGGCGCCACGTGCCTGTACGCGGAGTACGACCCCGTGACCAGCCGCTGCCGGATGGCGTCGGCGGGGCATCCGCCGCCGGTGGTCCTGGCCCCCGACGGACGTGCCCACTTCGTGGAACTCGAGGCCGGTCCGCCGCTGGGGGTCGGCGGCATGCCGTTCGAGATCGCCGAGATCGAACTGGCGCCGGGCAGCGTGCTGATCCTCTACAGCGACGGCCTGGTCCGCGGGCGCGACCACGATCTCACCGCGGGCATGCGCCGCCTCCTCGATCGCCTCGAACACACCGACGCCCCGCGGCAGGATCTGGCGAAGATCGGACGCGACCTGCTCGACCCGGCGGTGGCCGGTTCGTGCGACGACGACACCACCCTGTTGCTGGCCCGGGTCCGCCCGCTGCCCGACGAGGACAGCGTGGCCTGGGAGTTGCCCGTCGACCCGGCGCACGTGGCGCGGGCCCGCGACCTGACGACCGGGCAACTCGCCGTCTGGGGGCTGGAACACCTCGCGTTCACCACCGAACTGGTCGTCAGCGAACTGGTCACCAACGCGATCCGCTACGGCGAAAGCGGCCCCATCAGGCTGCGGCTGATCCGCAGCCGGGACGTGCTGATCTGCGAGGTCTCCGACCCCAGCAACACCCAACCGCGCCTGCGCCGCGCGCACAGCACCGACGAGGGCGGCCGCGGTCTGTTCCTGGTGGCCCAACTCACCCGCAGGTGGGGAAGCCGCTACGAGCAGTCCGGCAAGACGATCTGGGCGGAACAGGGCACCGCGCCGGTCGAGGAGGCCTGGGAGTTCGACTGAACGTGTCGTCCGCCGCCGGGCCGTCGACGGGTGGCGGGTGCGCCACCGACGGCGTGCGTGGGTCGACATCCGGTGTGACCCCGCCGGAGCGGCGGTGCGCGGTCGGCGAGGTTTGGCGAGACCGTGCCGACCGTCGTGGCGGCGGGCCGGGCGCACGTCGATCCCGATCGCGCGTCGATGCGCACACAACGCGCCCGTCCGGGCCCCGGCGTGGGACGCCGCGCGTTCCCGACGGGGGACGGCGTGTGCCTTGACGATGCCCGTGGTTCGAGAGTCGGGACGACCACATCGAATTTTCGAACGATCCTCTTGTGCGTGACGGGTCGTCGGCCTACCTTCGGCGGTGGTCGGCCGGCGGCCGCCGGGGTGCGCGTCGCCTGTGCGGGAGCGCCGCCCCGAGCCGCTGCGACCGGCCCCGGGCCGGGCTCGCGACCTCGCCACACGATCGAAGGAATGCGATGGCAGCAGACGCCGAAACCTCCGACCGCGACACGGCTCCCGCGGTGATTTCACTGGCGGACGAGAGCCCCGAGGCCCTGTACGCGCTGCTCGCCGAACGCGGGTGGGGCGACGGACTTCCGATCGTCGCGCCGACCCCGGCGCGCGTCGACGCGATGCTGGCCGGCTACGACGGCGACCCCGACGAGGTGATCGGCGTCCTGCCGCCGCGCCTGGGCGAGGCGACCGCGCGGGTGCTGGCGGCGAACGCGGTGATGGCCGGATGCCTGCCACCGTCGCTGCCGCTGCTCGTGGCCGCGGTACGGGGAATGTGCGCGCCCGAGTTCAACCTGCGGGGCGTCAACTCCACCACACACCCGGTCTCGGTGATGGTCGTCGTGCACGGGGAAGCGGTGCGCCGCTGCGGCTTCAACTCCGGTACCGGCACCCTCGGCCCGGGCAACCGGGCCAACGCCACCCTCGGCCGTGCGGTGCGCCTGGCGCTCATGCACATCGGCGGCGGAACCGCCAAGGGCGTCGGCGGCGAGGGCCTGGGCGACGCGGCGACCCAGGGCCAGCCGTCCAAGTACACCTTCTGCCTCGCGGAGAACGCCGAGGCCAGTCCGTGGCCGACCTACCCGCGCTCGCTCGGCCTGGACGCGCCGAGCGCGGTGACCGTCGCGGGCATGGAGAACCCGCACAACGTGCACGACATGGAGACCCGGAGCAACCCCGCGCCGATTCTGGACAAGGCCGCCAGTGTCATGGCGACGTTCGGCACGAACAACGCGGTCGTCTCCAGCGCCGAGTACTTCGTCGTGGTCGGCCCGGAACACGCCGCGACGCTCGCGGCGGCGGGCTGGGCCCGCCAGGACGTGCAGGCCTACCTGTTCGAGAAGGCCCGCCGCCCCGCGGCCGACTTCCGCGCGCACTTCACCGCCGCGCTGTGGCGTCCGTGGATGCGCGCGCTCGGCGACGACGACCTCCAGCCGATGACCGAGAGCCCGGACAACATCCGCGTCCTGGTGGCCGGCGGGCCGGGCAAACACTCGCTGGTCGTGCCCAGTTGGGGTCTGACCCGCAGCGTCACCGTCCCGCCGGCCTGATCATCCGAGCCTTCCCCACGGAGCCGCATCCATGAGCGTCACGATCATCGACCCCACCGGCCACGTCGGCGAACCCGCCAAGCGGCTCGCACCCGGCCTGGACGTCCTCACCGGCAAGCGCATCGCGGTCCTGGACAACCTCAAGCCGCACGCCGGCCACATCCAAGGCGGCATCGCCCGCCTGCTGGCCGAACGCACCGGCGCCACCGTCACGTTGGAGATCGCCAAGATCAGCGCCGCGCTGCCCGCCGAACCGGAGGTGATGCGACGCGTCCGCGAGTGCGCCGACGTGGTGATCACCGGCTCCGCGGACTGCGGCTCGTGCACGTCCTGGAGCAGCCACGACACCGTCGAACTGGAACAACTGGGCATCCCCACCCTGCTCCTGGCCACGGCGGGCTTTACCGAGATCGCCCGCCAGGTGTGCTCGCTCTACGGGCTGCCGCAGGCGCGCGTGCTCACCGTGCGCGGCCCGCTGGGCGGTTCGACCGACGCCGAACTCGACGCGATGGCCGCCGAAGCCGTCGACGACGCGCTGTTCCTGGCCACGACCACGCCCACCGCCTCGTGAACGGGTCCGCGTACGCGGGGCCTCGTACGCCATGTGCGCGGCCCCGCACGCAGCCCTTCGCGCGGATCCGCACGGTGCACGGGGCGGCACGGAGGACGGGGAACCGATGGCTGTAGAGATCGACCCGGCGGGCCGTGCGGCCCTGGTCACCGGTGGACTGGACCCCGCAGGCGATGCGCGACGTGGTCGCGGTCAACCACCTGACCGTGACCCCTCGCGATCGAGCCGGCGCCGCTACTTCGGTCCGCGGGGGTGCCGGGGCTCGTCGCCGCTCTCGGGCGCGCGGCCTCCGGTGGACCCGGTGACGTCCGCGGCGGCGGCCAGCAGGCGCTTGCCGGCGCGGGTGATCTCGGTGCCTCGCAGTGGTTTGGCCATCAGCAGGGACAGCACGACCGAGGTGCGCCCGTGCGCGTCGAACGCCGGGGCGGAGATGCTGTTCACGTCGTAGCGGACGCGGTCGTCCAGGCGCTCCGGCAACGAATCGATGTGGCTGAGCTCGGTGTACAGCAGGGCTACGGCCTCCTGCTGGGACGCGGAGAGGTCCTCGCGCATCAGCCCGTACAGCGCCTCGCGCAGGCGCATCGACGCCGGGCTCTCGCGGTGCACGTCGTAGCCGCGACGGCGGATGGTCTCCAGTACGCCGATCAGCCGATCGCGGAAGGCCTCGTCGGCGCGCGGTGCCCGGTCGAGCCACGCGCGGATCGCCTCCTCGCCCGACCAGGCGATCTGGACCGCGCCGTACGGCGGCACCAACGGGATGCGCAGGCCGACCCCGAAGGCGTCACCCGCGGACCTGGGGCCCGCGGCGTCCACCACCGTGATCGTCTCGGCGTCGTGCACCGCGGCGGTACAGGGCGCGCCGAACTCCTCGGCCAACGACACCAGATGGTGCTGCGCGGCGCGGGCGGCCGGGAACGAGCGCTCGGCCGCGTGGCCGACCGCGATCAGCGCCGGGCCCAGCGAGTATCCGGTCGGCGTGTGCAGCAGGTAGTGCGCGTCGGCCAGGCGGCGTACCACCGCGTGGCAGGTCGCCTTGCTGATCCCGCTGTGCCGGATGATCTCGGTGAGGGTGAACTCGCGGCCCGGGTGGGCCGAGAGCAGATCGAGTACGGCGATCACGCGGTCGGTGGGCGGGGAGGCGGACCGGCCGCCGGGGTCGGCGCCGGGATTCGCGAGCGAGGGGGACGGCCGAACAGCGGTCATGAGGCGTTCCACCAGAGGTCGAGTGCGGTGTGGCCGAGGAAGCCGGCGCGATCCGCGGGGGAGAGGCGGCGTGCGGCGTGCCGTCCCAGGGCGGCCTTCTCCGCGTAGGTCGAGCCGGCGGTCTGCGGATGGTCCGACCCCCACATGACCCGGTCCGGGCCGAAGGTCGCCACGAGCCGGTCCACCACATCGGCCGGATCGCCCCCGGCCGCCGCGTGTCCGAGCACGTGCGTGGACACCTTGATCCGCACCGCCGGGAGAACGGCGAGGTCGAACAGCGGGCCGGCGGAGGCGAACGGCGCACCTTCCGACAGGTCCGCGAACCCGCAGTGGTCCAGCGCGACCGGGACGTCGGGGTGCGCGGCGACCAGCGCGCCCAGCCGGGGGAGGGCGTCGGGGAACAGCACCGGGACCATGGTCAGCCCCGTCTCGTTCGCCAGTGCCCACACCTCGTCCGCGCGCCCGTCCCCGAGCCAGCGCGGCCGGTGCCCGTGCACGCCGAAGGCCCGCACACCGCACAGGAGTTCACCGGCGTCGCGGGCGAGGGCCGCGAGCGCGTCGACGGGGTGGGCGCCGTCCATGTCCACCGCGCCGACCAGGGCGAAGCGATCCGGGTCGGCGCGCACGGCGTCGATCGCGTACGAGCAGTCGTACCCGTACGCGCCCACCGCCTGCACGATCACCGCGCGGTCGACCCCGCCCGCGCGCATCCCGGTCGACAGGTCCCGGGCACCGACGTCGTCCGCGTGAAACCAGGGGCTGCCGACGCCCGAGGGCGCGAGCGGATATCGCTCGCGGTCCGCCGACGCCACGTGCACGTGGGCGTCGACCACCACGGGTTTCCGAATAGTCGGATCGGCAGGTCGCATAGTCGAATGCTAGGAGTCGGGTGGGCCGTGGGCAACGTGGCACTGCCTACAAGGTGTAGGCAGGTCGAATACTCGGACGATATTGATTGCCTTTTCGAACGAAGTTAGGGTGGGCCGGCTTCCAGGACAGTGCACCGCCCGAGAAGGAGAGCACGATGTCGCCGTCCGCCGAGGACATCACCCGTGCGCTCGCGCCGTTGTCGGCGGTGCTGGCCGCCGACGACTTCCGCCTCCACGTGGGCCACGCCGGCAGCACCAACGTCACGTTGACGATCACGGCCGGGCCCACGGCGTGCCCCACCTGCCTGGTGCCCGAGCACATCACCCGCCGCCTGGCCGAACAGCACCTGAACAGGCTCGCCCGCGAGGAGTGGCTCATCGAGATCGCCTATCCGGCCCGACCGGCGGACGCGGCCGACGCGGCTCGGTGACGCGAGGGCGGCGCATGTTCCTTTCGGCAGGGGCGAAGGGGCGCCCGCCCCGATCGCGCAACGCGCGGGTGCCTACGCGGCGGGCCGAAGCGGTTCCCCCGGAGCCGGCGCTCGCCGGCGGCTCGCGTTCAGTCGAGGACGGCGATGGCCTCGACCTCGACCAGGTGCTCGGGTACGTCCAGTGCCGCGACGCCCAGCAGGGTGCCCGGCGGGACCGGCGTACCGCCCAGCTTCGCGGCGGCGCGGGAGACCCCCTCCAGGAATCGGGGGAGCTTGTCGGGGGTCCAGTCGACGACGTGGACGTTCAGCTTCGCCACGTCGTCGAAGGAGGCGCCGATCGCGGCCAGCGCGGTGCCGATGTTGAGGTAGCACTGCTCGACCTGCGCCGCGAGGTCGCCTTCGCCGACCGTGACCCCCTCGGCATCCCAGGAGACCTGCCCGGCGATGAAGACGAGCCTCGACCCGGTCGCGATGGACACCTGGCGGTACACGTCGATCTCGGGCAGACCTTCGGGGTTCAGCAGGGTGATGGCCATGATGCCGGTCTCCTTCTCCCGTACGGGCGCCGCAGGACTCGCCGCGACGAGACCAGGACGCCCACGTGCTCTCTTGTGGTTACTCGAGAACTGTAGGAAAGTGAGCGTCGACCTGGAAGAACGCACTTTTCGGTGACTGGGGAACCTGATGGTGACCAAGCAGTTCAAGGGCTCGGCCGAGGACGCGGACCTCAGGCGCGCGGACTCCCTGGCGCGGGAGATCTTCTCGGACATCGCCAACAAGTGGGCGCTCCTGATCACCGAGGCGCTCGCCGACCGAACGCTGCGCTTCGGCGAGCTGCGCAACGAGGTCGAGGGCATCAGCCACAAGATGCTCACCCAGAACCTGCGCATGCTGGAGCGCAACGGCCTGGTCGAGCGGTGCGTGTACGCGACCGTGCCGCCGCGCGTGGAGTACACCCTCACCGGGCCGGGCCGGGACCTGCGCAAGACGGTCGACGGCATGTGCGATTGGACCCAGCGGCACCTCGGTCACATCGAGGAGTCCCGAGGCCGCTTTCCGGTCTGAGGGGTGAGGCACCCGTCGAGGGTCAGCTTCCCCCGTTGGGGTTGCTGCCGCCGGTCCAGGTGACGGGCCCGTGCACCTGGCGCAGGTGGTTCGTCAGGACGTCCGAGATCAGGTTCAGCCACGCCGTCCAGGACTCGTGCGATCCCGAGCCCAGGCCGCGTTCGATCCGGAAGAAGCGGTACAGGGCGCCGTCGTCCGGGAACAGCGCCAGCGCCTCCGCGCACTCGGCGACGACCATCGGCAAGTACCAATGGCACAGCCCTTGTTGGTGGGTGTGCTCGACGTACAGGGCGATGCCTTCGGCGTCGGACAGGGTCTCCTCCTCCAGGGCGATCCCATCCTGGCCGAAGTACAGTTCGAGCATGTCCGCCAGGCGCCCGAACCGCTGCCGCAGTTCCCATGCGGTGGGTACCTGTCCGGCCAGTCGGGCGCTGAGACCGACCGTCCAACTGTCGACGTATTCGGCGACGTCGAGGAACACCTCGGGTCGGCCGCCCGCGCCGGAGCGCCGGGCGAGCTCCTGGAGATCGTCGGGCACCTGGTCCTCGGCCGTGCCGCCGGTCGCCAGTGCCTTCCCGACGGCCCGGATCTGAGCGGCGGCCTCGAACACGGTCAGGCCACCGCGCTCCGACCGGTCCCACAACACGCGTAGAGGCGGTTGCAGGGCCTCGGCCCGCTTCTCCGGGTCGACCGGGATGCCCTCGGACACCGGGTGAAGGAAGGGCGTGAGCAGCAGGCGGGCGCCGGAGTAGCGAAAGTGGTTCTGGTACACGCGCTGGGTCCTTCCAAGTACACGGACCGATCCGTGCGATCGGGCCCAGGCTCATGATCTCGGCCACCCGGCGACTGAGCGAACGATCCGCGCCAATCGGCAGTTGGTGTGCGGGATTCGGACACCCGGATCACACCGGACCGGCCCGATCGCGCGTCGGGCCGGCCCGGGTCGGGCTCGGTGGTGAGGTCAGTGCGGGTGGGTGTGGGGCTTCTCGGGGGCGTCGGGGGTGGGCGTCAAGTCGTGGGCCAGCGCCCGTTTGTCGGTCTTGCCGATGGCGGTGCGCGGGAGCGCGGGCACGAAGTGCAGGACGTCGGGGGACTTGTAGGCGGCGAGGCCGCGGGCGGTCAGGAAGGACTTGAGGTCGGGCAGGGCCGGGGGAGCGGCGGGGTCGGTGGGGACGATCACCGCACACACGCGTTCGCCCAGGACCGGGTCGGGGAGCGGGATCACCGCCGCGTGCCGCACGCCGGGGTGGGTGGCCAGGTGCTCTTCCAGCTCGCCGGCCGGAACGCCCTCGCCGCCGCGGTTGACCACCTCCTTGACGCGGCCCTCGACCACGAGGTAACCCCCGGCGAGGCGGCGGACCAGGTCGCCGCTGCGGTAGTGGCCCTGTGGGGTGAACGCGCCGGCGTTGTGGTCCTCGGCCCGGTAGTAGCCGCGAATCGTGTACGGCCCGCGGACGAGCAACTCGCCGATCTCGCCCTCGGCGGCCGGTCGACCCTCGTCGTCGACGACCAGGACCTCGTCGTCCGGGCTCAGCGGCCGGCCCTGGGTCTCGGCGACCAGGTCCGGGCCGTCGTCGAGGCGGGTGTAGTTGAGCAGGCCTTCGGCCATCCCGAAGACCTGTTGCACCGTGCAGTCCAGGCTCCGGCCCAGAGTGCGGGCCAGGTCCGCGTTCAGCCGCGCGCCGCCGACCTGGATCAGCCGCAGCGACGAGCGGTCGCCCGGCTCCCACTCCCACATCTGCGACCACAGGTCGGCCAACGGCGGCACGACGGCGGTGACGGTGACGCGTTCGCGTTCGATCAGCGGGAAGACCGTGTCGGGACTGGGATCCGCGGCGAACACGACGGTGCCGCCGACGCCCAGGACGCCGAGGATGCCCGGACACGCGAGCGGGAAGTTGTGCGCGGCCGGCAGCGCGACCAGGTAGACGTCGTCGCCGGTCAGGCCACACACCTCGGCGCTCGCCCGGGCGTTGTACGCGTAGTCGTCGTGGGTGCGCGGAATCAGCTTGGGCAGACCGGTGGTTCCGCCGGAGACGAGCAGGACGGCGACGTCGGCGGGTGCCGGGCCGGGGAGTTCGCCCGGCTCGGCGTCGACGTCGGCCAGCGCCGTCTGATCCGGGCCGTCCGGCTCGCCCGCGACGATCACGTGCCGCAGCGAGGGGACCCGGTCGCGGATCTCCCGGGCCAGGGCGCGGTAGTCGAAGCCCGCGTACACGTCGGGTATCACGTACGCGACGGCCTCGGACAGGGCGGCGAGGTGGCCGATCTCGTGGGCGCGGTGCGCCGGCAGGCACAGTGCCGGTACGGCTCCCAGCCGGGCCAGGGCCAGCAGGACGACGGCGAAGTCGGCGGTGTTGGGCAGGTGCACGACGACCTGGTCGCCCGCTCGCACGCCCAGTTCGGCGAAGCCGGCCGCGGTGCGTTCGGCCCGGTGGTGCAACTCGGCGTAGGTGACCCGACCCGACGCGTCCACGAGCGCGGTGCGTTCGGGCCACGCCTTCGCCCACGAGCGGGAGAGGGCGCCCAGCGTGTCGCCGCGCCAGTACCCGGCCACGCGGTAGCGCCGCGCGAACTCGTCCGGCCACGGCACGCAACCGGGCAGGGACATGGTGTTCTCGGCATGCATCGAGGGCTCCGTGATCGAGGGGATCGAGGGGATCGAGGGGATCGAGAGGTGGGGGTCGTGCGGGCGGGTGCGCACCCCGGGGCGGTCGCCCGGCGCACCGGTCACGGCGTCGTGGGGGGTTGCGCCGCGAGCGCCGCGTCGACCGCCTCGTCCGACAGGGCCGCGACGCGCACGTGGATCCCCGCGATCCGCTCCAGTCGACCGGGCGTCGCCTCCTGTGCCCGCAGGCGCGCGGCCAGGGACGCGACCGTGCGGGCGGCGAAGACCAGGCGCACGGTGACCGCGCCGGCGCCGAGGACCTCACGCAGTCGGCCCACGATCGCCGTGGCCAGGATCGAGTCCCCGCCCAACGCGAAGAAGTCGTCGTCGCGCCCGAGTTCGCGCTCGCCGGCGGGCAGGGCCTCCCGCCATACCGAGGCGATCAGGTGTTCGAGGTCGGTGCGCGGCGGCTCCGGCGGCGGGCCCGCCGGTCGGCGCTCCCACAGTGGGGCCAACGCGCGCCGATCGATCTTCCCGTTGGCGGTCAACGGCAGTTCCTCGACCCGCACGACGTGCTCGGGAATCATGTGCGCCGGCAGCGACTTCGCGGCCGCGTCCAGGAGTTGCTCCACCCGTACGTCGGACCCGGCGGCGACGGCCGCGACCAGGGCACCCTCGTGCACGCCCGCCACCGCGCGGCGCACCCCGGGGACACCGGCCAGCGCGGCCTCGATCTCCCCCGGCTCGATCCGGAACCCGCGCAGTTTGACCTGGTGATCGGCGCGGCCCAGGAACTCCAGGGCGCCGTCCGGCAGTCGCCTGGCCAGGTCGCCGGTGCGGTACCAGCGCAGCCCGGCCACCTCGACGAAGCGGTCCGCGGTGCGCTCGGGATCGCCGCGGTATCCGGCGGCGACACCGTCGCCGCCGATCCACAGCTCGCCCGGCACCCACTCCGGGCAATCCCGGCCGACCGCGTCCACGACCCGGCAGCGCACGTTGCGCAGCGGCGTGCCGTACGGGATCGCCCGCCACTGGGCCGGGAGTTCACTGCCGCCCGGCACCTCGTGGACGGTGGAGTGGATGGCCGTCTCGGTGGTGCCGCCGAGCGCGAGGAAACGGCAGCGCGGGACCTGCGCGTGCAGTCGCCCGGGAAGGTCGACGGTGACCCAGTCGCCGCCGAGCAGCACCACGCGAAGTGTGTCGCCCAGGCCCGCCGCCGTCGGTTCCGCGCCCGCGGTGAGCAGCATGTCGAGCAGCGCCGGTACGCAGTTGACGACGGTGACGTGCCGTTCGCGGACCAGGTCGACCCAGCGGCCGGCCTCGCGTCGGTCCTCGTCGGCGGGCAGGACCACCGCGCCGCCGGCCGACAGCAGGCCGAACACGTCGAACACCGACAGGTCGAAGTCGAGTGCGGACAGGCCCAGCGCGCGATCGTCGGGGCCGAGCGCGAAGCGCTCGACGAGGTCGTCGATGGTGTTCATCGCGGCGCGGTGCGGGACTTCGACACCCTTGGGCTCACCGGTGGAGCCGGAGGTGAAGAGCACGTAGGCGATGCTCTCCGCGTCGACGCGGACCGGCGGGTCGGCGGCGGTGGGCGCGGGGTGCGCGGCGGCCTGGGCGAGGGCGAGCGCGGGCGCGAGCGGCGAGGCACCGCCGGCGCCGTCGGCGTCCAGGACCAGCCGGATGCCCGCGGTGCGGTGGATGCGTTCGCGGCGCGCGGCCGGCTGCTCGACGCCGATCGGGACGTAGGTCGCGCCGGCGGCGAGGATGCCCAGCGCCGCCACGATCTGCTCCGGCCCCTTGGGCAGGGTGATCGCGACGGTCTCGCCGGGCGCCACGCCCCGCGCGCGCAGCGCGGCGGCCACGCGCAGCGCGCGCTCGGCGAGTTCGCCGTACGACATGGTGTCGCCGTCGGCGTCCGAGGGGCCCCACAGCAGGGCGGGAGCGTGCGGTCGTGCCGCGGCGTGCGCGAAGAAGCCCTCGTGCAGGGCGTGCCGCGAACGGGGGGCGTCGGTGCTGTTCACCCGATCCAGGACGGCCCGCTGCGCGGCGGGCGGCAGGTCCGGGATCGGCTCCCGCCAGTCGGCCTCGGCCGTGCCCAGGCGGGTGACCAACTCCCGGTACGCGGCGAACATCGCGTCCACGACACCGTCCGGGAAGGCATCCTCGCGCACGTCCCAGTTGACCAGCAGACCACCGCGCACCTCGGTGATCTGGGCGTCGAGCAGCACCTGCGGCCCCTGCGAGACGATCCACGACGGATCGCCGAACAGACGGCGGACCTCGGTGTCGAAGAGTTCGCCCAGGCCCAGCGCGCTGGTGTACACGATCGGGGCGAGCACCTGTTCGCCCCGAGCACGCGCCATGTCGCGCAGTACGTGCAGGCCCGAGTGGTCGGCGTGCGCCGCGTCGCGGTGCATGCGGGACTGGAGCGCGCGAGCGTGGTCCAGGAACGAGCGCGGCTGGGACATGTCGACGTCCAGGAGCACGGATCCGGTGAAGTCGCCGACCAGGCGCGGTACGTCCGGGTGCAGGTCCTCGCGGTCGAACAGCGGTACGTTCAGCAGGAATCGGGGGCCGGCGCTCCAACCGGCCAGGACGGCGGCGAACGCGGTCGCGAAGGCCATCGCGGGGGTGACGCCGTGCGCGTGCGCGCGGGCGGACCAGTGCCCGTGCTCCTCGGCGGTCAGCCACAGGTGACGCCGGGTCACCCGGGTCAGGTCGGCCGGGAGCGGGGCGCGCAGCGGGAGGTCGGGCGCGCCGGGCAGGTCGGGGATGCGCTCGTGCCAGTAGGCGGCGGCGCGTTCGGCCGCGGCGCGCCGCAGCGGGGGGCGGGCCGCGAGGTAGTCGCGGTATTCGTAGGCGAGTTCGGCCGGTAGGCGCTCGGGGTGCGCGTACAGGTGGGCCAGATCGGCCAGCAACACCCGGTAGCTGAGCGCGTCGGCGGCCACCATGTCCACGTCCAGGTGCAACCGGCTGCGGCCGTCGGGCAGCAGGCTCAGCCGCAGGTCGAAGACGCGGCCGGCTTCGATGTCGAGCATCTGGTGCGAGCATTCGTCGCGGACCCGGTCCAGGTGCTCGGCGGCGGTCGCGGCGTCCGCGTTTCGCAGGTCCAGCACCCGCAGCACCTCGCCGGGCGCGGTGGGGAGGATCTCCTGGCGACCGTCGTCGGTGATCCGCACGCGCAGCATGGGGTGTCGGGCGACCAGGGCGCGCGCGGCGGCCTCCAGCCGGGGCGGGTCCACGGCGGCGCCGGGTTCGGTGTCGAACTCGGTGTACAGGTGCGCCGCGACGCCGCCCAGGGTCTGCCCCTCGGAACGACCGATCCAGTAGGCGTGTTGCATGAGCGCGAGCGGGAACGGCCCGGACTCGGTGCCGGGTTCCGATGCCGGTTCGACTGTCGGTTCCGGTTCCGGGTCCGGCGCGGTCGCCGCCGGCTCGCCGCCCGCCAGCAGCGCGACCCACGCCCCGACGGTGGGTGCGGTGGCCAGGTCCGCGAAGGTGACTCGGGCGCCCGCCCGGCGCCATCCGCCGGCCAGGCGCATCAGGCGCAGCGAGTCGAGTCCGTGCGCGATCAGGTCGTCCCCGTCGCTCAGGGATTCCGGTGCCACGCCCAGCATTTCCGCCACGTCGCGCCGTACGTCCTCGACGGTCAGCCGCACGCTGTTCTCCTTCGATCACGAATGTGTCCGCGGGACGCGAGTGCGACGGTGTCCATCCGAGACGTCCTTGACACCCACCCCGAGCGTCACAAATATAGGCTAGGCAAACCTAAGTCGGGCAAGGCTTTTCGATCGATCAAGACAGTTCGCCGCTCCTCGGACCGGCGCCGAAGGGGCCACGCCTTGACGAGTGCGAACCAGGCCGCCGACCGTCGCCGAGAGCTGATCCGGCGGCTGCTGGCCGAAGCGGGCATGCAATCGGACACCCCCGCCGACGCCATCGAACCGCGCGACCGGAGTGCGCCCGCGCCGCTGTCCGCGGTACAGCACAGCCTGTGGCTGCACCAACAGGCCTACCCCGAAAGCACGTCGTACAACGGCTGCCTGCTCATCCGGATCCGCGGCCCGCTCGACGTCGCCGCGCTGCGCGTGGCCACGCGCGAACTCCTGCGCGTACACGAGGTCCTGCGCACCACCTACCACCCGGACCCGACCGGTCTGCCGCACCAGGTGGTCGGCTCGACCCCCGAAGACCCGCTGCCGGTGCGTGACTTCGCCCACATCCCGGCACAGTCCCGGGAGGTCGAGGCCGATCGGGTCGCGCTGCGCCTGGCCTCGCGCCCCTTCGACCTCGCGCGTGAGCGCTCCGTGCGCCACGAACTCCTCGCCTTCGGGCCCGAGGATCACGCACTCGTCCAGGTCGTACACCACATCGCCTGGGACGGCGGCACGTGGGGCGTACTCGCGCGCGACCTCGCGGCGCTGTATCGGCGCGCCCGCGCCGAGCCGGCGTTCACCGCCGGCGTGCCGCGCGTCCAGTACGCCGACATCGCCGCGTGGGCGCACGCACGGCCCCTCGACGAGGCGGGCACGAAGTTCTGGCGCGAACGGCTGACCCCGCCGCCGACTCCGCTCGAACTGCCGGCCGACGGCCCCAGAAGGCCCGCGCCGGACGAGCGCGGCGGCCGGGTCGTGCGCCGTCTCGACCCGCAACTGCCGGCCCGCATCCGCGCGTTCGCCACCCAAGCGGGCGTCACCCCGTTCACCGTCGTGCTCACCGCGTTCGCGGCGGTGCTCCGGCGGCACACCGCGGCCGACGACCTGCCGATCGGCACGCTGGTGATGGACCGGGCGAACGCGCACGCCGCCGAGTTGGTCGGCAACTTCGGCAACACCGTCGTGCTGCGCGCCGATCTCGCCGACGACATCCGCGAACCGACGTTCCGTCGGGCCGCCGTGCGGCTGGGCGCGGTGTGCGCCGACGCGTTCGAGCACCAGGACATCCCCTTCGACCGGGTCCTGGACGAGGTCCGCCCGCCGCGCCGCCCCGGTCGGCCGCCGCTGTTCGACGTGATGTTCGGGCTGCTCACCCAGGAGCTGGGCGAACTCGACCTGCCCGGCCTGGAGACCTCCTGGCGGCACGTGCACAACGGCACCACCCAGTTCGACCTCGCCCTGGAGGGCTTTCTCCGGGACGAGGACCTGCTCGTGGAGGCCACCTACCGCACGCCGCTGTTCGAACCCGACACCATCGAACGCCTCCTCGCCCACCTCGAGGCGCTGCTGACGGCCGCGCTGGCCGAGCCCGACGCGCCGCTCGCGCTGCTCGACACGACCCCCGCGCACGAGATCGTCGAGCAAGTCGTCGACGACGCCGAGGACTTCCCCGCCGGCGGCGTCGCCGCGCTCGTGGACGCCACCATCCGGGAACGACCGCGGTCCGTCGCCGTCCGCGCCGGCGACACCACCTGGACCTACGCCGACCTGGACGCGCGCGCCGACCGGATCGCCGCCGCCCTCACCGAGGCCCTGCGCGCGAACGGCGCCGGCGGCGAACCCGTCGTCGCCCTGGCCCTGTCGCGCACCGCCGACCTGATCGCGACCCTGCTCGCCACCCTGCGGATCGGCGCCGCCTATCTGCCGCTCGACCGCACCCACCCGCCCGAGCGCGTCGCCGCGATGCTCGCCGACGCCGCACCGGACCTGCTCGTGTGCGACACCGCCTACACCCCGCCCGGCGGCGCGGCGCCCGTGCTCCGCGTCGACGACCTCCCCGCCGTACCCGTGGGCACCGCCGCGCCCGTCGGGGATGCCGCGGCCACGGGCACCACCGCGCCCGTCGGCGCCGCGACACCCGGTGCGGAACGCCCGCGGATCCACCCGCAGGCGCCCGCCTACGTCGTCTTCACCTCCGGCTCCACCGGCCGCCCCAAGGCCGTCGTCGGCACCCAACGCGCCCTGAGCAACCGGCTGCGCTGGGGCCGCTCCGCCCTCACCGCCGCGCCCGGCACGAGCGTCCGCGTGGCCAAGAGCGCGCTCGCCTTCATCGACGGCAGCACCGAACTCCTGGGCGCCCTCGTCGCCGGCGACACCCTGGTCCTGGCCGACGACGCCACCGCCCGCGATCCGCTGCGCCTGACCGAACTCGCCGACCGCCACGGCGCCGGCGTACTCACCGTGGTGCCCAGCCTGCTGGAGACCCTCCTCGACACCGCCCCGCCGGGCGCCCTGGCCGGCGTGCACACCTGGATCTGCTCCGGCGAGGCCCTGCCCACCGCGCTGGCGGACGCCGTCACCGCGCGGTGGCCGGACGCCCGCGTGCTCAACCTGTACGGCTGCTCCGAGGCGGCCGGCGACAGCCTCGCGCACGTCCACCGGCCGCCCGCCGCCGGGTCCGCGACCGTGCCGATCGGCCGGCCGATCTCCCGCACCCGCGCCCACGTGCTGGACGCGGCGCTGCGCGCGGTGCCCCTCGGGGTGCCCGGCGAGCTCTACCTCGCCGGCGACGGCCTCGCACGCGGCTATCTCGGCCGCCCCGCCGCGACGGCGGAGCGATTCGTCGCGGACCCGTACGGGCCGCCGGGAAGTCGGCTGTACCGCACCGGCGATCTGGTCCGCCGGCGATCGAACGGCGAACTGGAATTCCTGGGCCGGGCGGACCACCAGATCAAGATCCGGGGGGTGCGGATCGAACCCGGCGAGATCGAGGCCCGACTCCTGGGACTCGTGGGCATCGCCCGCGCGGTGGTGGTGCCGATCCGATCCGGGAGCGCCCTGTGCGCCTATCTCGTGCCCACCCGGGGCATCGCGATCGACGTCGACGCGGTACGGGCCGAACTCGCCCGCGCCCTGCCCGCGCCGTTGCTGCCCGACGCGTACGTCGTCCTGGACGCGTTCCCGCTCAACCCCAACGGCAAGCTCGACCGGGCCGCGCTGCCCGCCCCGCAGGCGAGCGCCGCGCCCAAGCGGGCACCGGCCGACGACCGCGAGCGCGCTCTGTGCGCGATCTTCGCCGAGTTCCTCGACCTGGCGCCGGACCGGGTCGGGCCGGACGACGACTTCTTCGCGCTGGGCGGGCACTCGCTGCTCGCGGCGCGGCTGGCGAACCGGCTGCGCGGCGCCTTCGCGGTCGAACTCGCCGTGCCCGACGTCTTCCACGCGCCCACACCCGCCGCGCTCGCCCGGCTGCTGGACGGCGCCGAACCGGTGCGCCCGCGCGTTCGCGAGATCGCCGTCCCCGACCCGGCACCCGCGTCGTTCGCGCAGGTCGGCCTGTGGTTCGAGGAACAGGTGCGCGGGCCGTCCGCGGCCTACAACCTGCCGCTGGGGGTGCGACTGCGCGGCCGGGTCGACCCGGAGGCGATCCGGGCGGCGCTGCGCGACGTGGTCGCGCGTCACGAGAGCCTGCGCACACTGCTGGTGCCCGGCACCGACGGCACACCCGTCCGCGAGCAACTCACGCCCGCCGCCGCGCACTCGCGATCGCACTGCGCCGTCGTGGCGGCCCACACGTGGTCGGCGGAGCAAATCGCCGCCGAGGTGGCGGCCCTGGTGGCCCGCCCCTTCGACATCGGCGCCGACCTGCCGGTGCGGGCCGCGGTGTTCGTGGGACCCGCCGACGGGGAGCACGTCCTGGTCCTGGTGCTGCACCACAGCGCGGCCGACCGCTGGTCGTTCGGGCCGCTGCTGGCCGACCTGACCGCCGCCTACACCGCGCACACCACCGGATCCAAGTTGCAGGCGCGTTCCGAACCGGCCGTCGGGCACGGCTCGTACGCGGCGTGGCAGCGCGCGATCCTGGGCGAGCGGGACACTCCCACCGACCTCACCAGGCAACAACTCGATTACTGGGCCGGGGCATTGCGCGACGCGCCGGAGGAACTGGTGCTGCCCGCCGACCACTCCCGGCCCGCGGAGCGCAGCCATCGTGGTGCGAGCGTCGAACACACCCTGCCCGCCGACCTCGTCGACACCCTGCGCGACGTCGCACAGGAGGCCGGCACCAGTGTGTTCACCACGCTGCACGCGGCCGTGGTGGCCGTACTGCACCACCTCGGCGCGGGCGAGGACATCCTCCTGGGCGCGCCCGTCGCGGGGCGCACCGACGAGGATCTCGACCGTGTGGTTGGCTACTTCGTCAACACCGTCGTGCTGCGCACCCGGGTCGACGGCGACCCGACCTTCGCCGAACTCCTCGAACGCACCAGGACTGCCGACCTGGCCGCGTTCGCGCACGCCGACGTGCCCTTCGATTGGGTGGTGGACCGGCTGCGGCCCACCCGTACGCTCTCCCGGCACCCGCTGATCCAGGCCACCGTCACCCACCACCGCGCCGAGGAGATCGAACTCGCGCTGCCCGGCACGCGCGCCGAGCCCTTCGCGCCGAATACGGGCGCGGCGATGTTCGACCTGGACCTGCGGTTCGTGGAGACCGCGACCGACGGCATCCGGGTGCAAGCCGGCTACGCGTGCGACCTTTTCGAGCACGGCGGCGTCGTCCGGCTGCTGGACCGGCTGCACCGGCTGCTCTCCCGCGTGCTCGCCGACCCGCACGCGCGCCTGAGCGGCCTGGACCTGCTCACCGACGCCGAACGCCGGCTGCTCGTGCACGAGGTCAACGCCACCACGCACGAGGTGCCCACGACGACCGTGGTGGAGCGCTTCACCGCTCAGGCCCGCCGCACCCCGGACGCACCCGCCCTGATCGACGCGGCCGGCACGACCACCGGCTACGCCCGACTGGCGGACCGGGTACGGGCGAACGCGCGAGAGCTGATCGACCGCGGCGCCGGGCCCGGCGCCCTGGTCGCGATCGCACTGCCCCGCTCGGCCGACCTGGTGGTCGCACTCCTGGCGGTGCTCGCGAGCGGCGCGGCGTATGTGCCGCTGGATCCCCAGGAGCCGCCCGCACGCCTGGCGCAGACCATCGCCGACGCCCGGCCGGCGCTCGTGCTCACCGACGCCGCGCACGCGCGGCGGACCTGGGGCGTGCCGGTCACCGTGATCACCGACGACCCGACCCAGGTCGCGGCCTCGGGCGAACTCCCGGCACCGCCGCGGGCCGCGCACCCCGCGTACGTGCTGTACACCTCCGGATCCACCGGCCGCCCCAAGGGCGTGCTGGTCTCGCACGGCGCCCTTGCCCACCAACTGGCCTGGGTGCAGGGCGAGTACGCGCTCACCTCCGCCGACCGGGTCCTGCACAAAGCGCCCATCGGGTTCGACGTGTCGTTGTGGGAGCTGTTCTGGCCGCTGTGCGAGGGCGCCGCCGTGGTCCTGGCCGACCCCGACGGCCACCGTGATCCCGCACACCTGGCCGCCCTGATCGACACCCGCGCGGTCACCGTCGCGCACTTCGTCCCGCCCGTGCTGGACGCCGTCCTCGACGTCGTCGAAGAGGCCGCCCGCCGCGTCGATCGTGTCCGCCCGGACCCGGTGCGTCCCGGCGCCGCGGCCGACCCGAGCCCGACGCCGCCGGCCGAACGGGCGTTGCGGCTGCTCCTGTGCGGCGGCGAGGCGCTGCCGCCGGCCACCGTGCGCCGCAGCGCGCGAGTGCTCGGGCTGATGCCGCACAACACGTACGGCCCCACCGAGGCCACCATCACCGCGACCGCGTGGAACCCGGCCGGCACCGTCGTCGAGGACGTCGTGCCGATCGGACGACCGGTGTGGAACACCGGCGCCCTGGTGCTGGACGCCCGACTGCGACCCACCCCGATCGGGCTGCCGGGCGAGCTGTACCTGACCGGGGCCCAACTCGCCGACGGATACCTGCACCGCCCCGGCCTGACCGTCGAACGCTTCGTGGCCGACCCGTACGGCCCGCCCGGCACCCGGATGTACCGCACCGGAGACCTGGTGCGCCGGCGCGCCGACGGCGCCCTGCTGTATCTCGGCAGAACCGACCATCAGGTCAAACTGCGCGGCGTACGGGTGGAGATGGGCGAGATCGAGGCACAGCTCACCGGGCGGGCGGAGCTGACGGCCGCCGTGGTCACCGCCCGGCCCGGGCCGACCGGTGCGCCGCTGCTGGTGGCGTACGTGGTCGCGGCCGCCGCCGCGTCCGTGGACCCCGAGGCGCTGCGCGGCGCGTTGGCCGATCACCTGCCCGAACACCTCGTCCCCGCCGCGATCGTGGTCCTGCCCGCGCTGCCGCTGCTGGCCAACGGCAAAATCGACCGGGCCGCGCTGCCGGATCCGAGCGTCGCCGCGCCGACCGCGGACGCGGCGCCGAGCGATCCCGCGCAGGCCGAACTGGCACGCATCTTCGCCGAGGTGCTGCGGGTGGACCGCGTCGGCGTGCGGGACGGGTTCTTCGCACTGGGCGGGGACAGCATCGGCGCCACGCTGGTGGCGACCAGGGCCCGTTCCGTCGGACTGCGGTTCACCGTCCGGGACGTCTTCCGGCACCAGAGCGTGCACGCGCTCGCCCGGGTCGCCCGCCGCGACCAGGCCCGGACGGCGACCGCCGCACCGCCCGTGTTCGCCGACCCGCCGCTGGCCCACGTCTTCCGCGACGGCGGGACCGGGCCGAACGGCCACCGCGTGTGCGCCGTGCGGGCCGTCGGAACCGGGCGAACGGATCTGCTGGAGACGGCCGTTGACGAACTCACCCGTCGACACCCGGTTTTGCGGCTGCGGATCGAGACGGTCGGCAAGCGGCTGTGGCGCACCACGTCGACGGCCGAGGCGAACCCGCGAGTGGGTGTGGTCGAGGGCACGCGGGAAGACGTGGCCGACGAGCTTGCGCGAGTGGTGGCCGCGTTGGACGTGATCGAGGGGCCGACGCTGGCGGTGACGCTGACGCCGGGGCGCCTGTTCGTGGCCGCGCACGCACTGGTGCTGGACGCGGCGGCGGTCGAGCGGATCACGGACGAGCTGGCTGCCGGCCTGCGGGCGGAGCTGCCGTCGACATCGGCTGCCGACGTGCGGGCGGAGCTGCCGTCGACATCCGCTGCCGACGTGCGGGCGGAGCTGCCGTCGACATCCGCTGCCGACGTGCGAGCGGGCCTGCCGGCGACACCGGCCGCGGTGCCCGACGCGGGGTCGTTGGTCGCCGAGCAGGCCGACGTTGCGCGGGTGGACGCCTTGCCGGCGGTCGCCGCGCCGGTGCACGCCGCGCCGGTGCACGCCGCGCCGATGGACGCCGCGCCGATGGACGCGTCGCCGATGGACGCGTCGCCGGCGGACGCCGATCGTGTCGACGCGGATCCGGTGGCCTGGGCCGAGGAGTTGCGAGACGCGACGCCCGCGCCGGCCGTACGGGGCACGGGTTCGGGCCGCCCCTTGTTCCTGAGCACCACTGTGGTCACCATCCCCGGCGCCGGCTCCGTCGAGGCCGTTCGGGCCGCCGCCGGCGAGGCGTTCCTGGTCGCACTGCGCACGCGTACCGCCGACCCGGGGAGACTGCTGATCGACCGGGTGGTGGACCCGCACCGATCGGGCGAAACGGCGGCGCCGGTCGGATCGTTCGCCTACGCCTACCCGCTCGCCTTCGGCCGCGAAGGGGCGTTGCCGGACCTGCGCGGCGCCGACCGGCGCGGCGCCGGGTACACCCGAGTGCGCTACGCGAGCCGATCCGGCGCCCGGGTCCTGGGCCGGGTGGCCCGCGCGGAGATCGTCCTGCGCGACGCGCCGGCCCACGGCTGGGCCGACGACGTGCCCTCGGCGGTCAGTACGCGCTGGCCCCTGGACGCGGCGATCGCCGTCTCGGCGAGCGAGGACGGCACGCGGTGCCGGCTCACCCTGCATGCCGGGCCCACCGTCGACGCCGAGGACGCGCGCCGCCTGCTGGCCACGTGGGTCGCGGAGACGACCGCGCGCGTCCCGGCAGCCGGCACGACCACCGACCACGAGACGACCACACCGAACACGGACACCGGGCGGACGACGTGAGCGACCTCAACCCTTCGAACGACCACCCGGCCCACACCCCGGCGGCGCTGTGGAGCCGCGAGGCGTTCGAGAACGCGCCGCCGACGGTGCGCGCGATGGTTGCCCCGCGCGAACTCGCCCCCGACGCCGCGCACACCCGCGCGGTGGCGGTCCTGGCCCGACACCGGGACCTCGGTGCCGGCGGCCCGACGGCGTGGTGCGGCACCTTCACGGTCGACACGGACGCCCGGCGCTCGACCGCCCGGGTGGCCCGGGTGGACGGAACTCCCGCGACCGCGTGGGTGGATCGTGGCCCCGATCTGCCCGGCCTGCTGGTCCTCGCCCTGCCCGGAGCCGTTGTCGACGGGACCTCGTGGCGCATCCTCGCCGACGAACTGCGCACGGGCCTGCGCGGCGAAGCGATCGGACCCGAGCCCGCACCGACCGCCGAATACGCCACCGCACTCGCCCACGAGGCCGGCGACCCGGACCTGGTCGACCGGGCCACCGCCTGGTTCACCCTGATCGACCGGGTGGACGACCTGGAGGCGCCCGCGCCGTGGCCCGGGAGCGAACCCGGAGCCTGGGACACGCCGCCCACCGGCGCCGCGACGATGCTCGAACTCCCCTTCGATTCAGGCCCCTTGAGTCCGCAGTCGCCGCTGCGCACGATTATCGCCTCGACCGCGGCGCGGATCCTGGGCCCCTTCGCCCCCGGGCCGGTGTTCGTGGACGTCGTGGAGGACGACCGGGACCGCCACGAGGGCCGCTTCGCCGACACCGTCGGCGACCTGCGACGCGTCTTCCCCGCCCTGCTGGACGCCGGTTCGCCCGCCACCGACGCGCTGCCCGCGGACCCGCGCGCCGCCGCCGACTTCGGCCTGGCGCTCTACCTCGGCGAACAGACCGCGGGTGCCCTCGCGGACGCACCCGAGGCGGGCGTGCTCCTGGCCTACGGGCACACCGACCTCGGCGACGAGGAGCCGCTCGCCTACGACCGCGAGAGCGACGGGTACGCCACCTCGCGCTATCCGCTGCGCCTGGACCTGTGGGTGGACCACTCGCCCGCCGGAGCCGGGCGCCGGGTCGCGCTGCGGGTGGTCGTCGACCCGAAGGCGCTGCCCGAACTCGACGTCGCGGCACTGCTGCGGACCTGGCGCGCGGCATTGGCACCCGCCCTGCTCGACGCGGCCCGAGCCGGACGGGAGGACGAAGCGCGGGCCGGCGACCTCGCCGCCCGTGACGCCGCCCTCGACTCCGCGATCGGCGGCCTGGGCGTGGCCGAGGTGCTGGCGCTGTCGCCGCTGCAAGAGGGCCTGCTCTTCCACCTGATGCTCGACGGCGCGGCCCGCGACATCTACGTACAGCAGGCCGTCCTGTTCCTCGACGGCCCCGTGGACGCCGATCGCCTCGCGGACGCGGCGCGGCGGGTCCTGGAGAAGTATCCGAATCTGCGCGCGGGCTTCGTGAGCACCGAGGACGGGCCCGTCCAGGTGATCCCCGAGCGGTTCGCCGTGCCGTTCGCCTACGCCGACCTCACCGACGGCGGGGCCGATGTCGACGCCGCCTTCGAAGTGTTCGCCGACCGCCAACGGGAGATCCCGTTCGACGCGGCCCGGCCCCCGCTGATCCGCTTCGCCCTGGCCCGTACCTCCGACACCGGCCACCGACTCCTGCTCACGTCCCAGGTCGCGCTGCTCGACGGCTGGTCCGGCGGCCTCGCGCTGACCTCGCTCCTGGAGTTCTACACCGACGCCGAGGCCGAGAGCACGCGGGCCACCACGCCCTTTCGGGTCTTCCTGCGCTGGCTGGGCACCCGCGATCGGGACGCGGCCCGCGACGCGTGGTACGCCTACCTGGGCGACGTCGCCGAACCCACCCTCCTGGCCGGCCCCCGCCCGCCCGGCGACGACGCCACCCCGGCCTCGGCCGGCGAGATCCACCGCGAGGTCCCGGCCGCACTCGCCGCCCGCCTGGCGGCCCGCGCCCGCGAGTCGGGCGTCACCGTGGGCACGCTGTACGAAAGCGCGTGGGGGCTGCTGCTGGGCCGACTCACCGGACGCGACGACACCGTGTTCGGCGCGCTGGTGTCGGGACGCCACCCCGACGTCGACGGTATCGACACCACCGTCGGAGTGCTGTTCAACACCGTCCCGGTACGGATCCGCGTCGCGCCGCACGAGTCGATCGCGCAGTTGTGGCGGCGCACCCAGGACGACAAGGCCGACCTGCACGACCACCCCTACCTGGGCCTGAGCGAACTCCAGGCGATGGTGGGCGCCGGACCGCTGTTCGACACCTTCTTCGTCTTCCAGAACCTCCCGCTGCCGGACAAGAACCGCGAGTTCGGCCCGAAGGGAGGGCTGCGCGTCCTCGGCCACGCGGTGCGTGACGCCACCCACTACCCGGTGTCCGTGGTGATCACCCCCGGCGAGGTCACCCGCCTGCGCGCGATGTACCACGACGACGCCTTCGACCGCGCCGACGTGGAGCTACTGACCGAGCGCTACCTGCGCATCCTCGAAGCATTCGCGAGCGACCCCAGCCGCGCGTGTGCCCGCGTCGACATCCTCGAAGCGGCCGAACGCCGACGCGTGGTCGACGAGTGGAACGCGACCTCGCATCCGGTGCCGGAGTCGACGGTGGCGGATTTGTTGGAGGAGCGTGCGGGGTTGGTTCCGGACGCTGTCGCGGT